>NZ_CAKVJB010000019.1 GCF_934754935.1 uncultured Holdemanella sp.
GTCGTGCTTTCAAATAAAAATACCATCCAGACAATAGTATCTGGATGGTTCGTCATTTCTTAACTTAATGACATTGACTTGATTCCTGTTTTTTTTTATTGTATAATGTTTAAGATGTTTTTTTGTGGATATGGATCGAATGACCATAATCTATGTATGAAGGCATCAATTTGATTAGTTACATCGTATTCTGTAAAGAAACGAAAGTAGGAGGAAATATGAGCAAATCAAAACTATCAGTACGCCAGATGTGCGTGTTGGCTTTATTTTTAGCCATCGAAATCATCATGTATCTAACACCAATTGGATACTTACGTATTAACGCATTAAGTGTTACATTGATGCACGTGCCTGTAATTATCTTGGCTAGCACAATGGGACCTGCTGCAGGAGCTTTCTTAGGATTCGTATTTGGATGTACTTCAGTAATTGGAGCTACAATGACACCTGGAATCACAAGCTTTGTCTTCTCTCCATTCGTAACAGTTGGTGGAATTTCTGGTAACTTCTTTAGTTTAATTATAGCTTTGGTACCACGTATTTTATTAGGTGTAATTGCTGGTTATGTATTTAAATTCGCTAGAAAATATGCGAAAAATACTCCAGTAGCTGCAGGTATCGCAGCAGCCGTAGCAACAGTATGCCACACAATCATGGTATTAGGATTGATTGTTATCTTATTCGGTCCTCAATATTCTGAAGCTTTAGGTATTAGCCAAGCCGCACTAAATGGTGTTATGGCTGGTGTCATTGGAACAAACATGCTTCCTGAAGTCATCGTGGCTGTTGTTTCAAATATGGCTTTAGCGACTGCATTAAGTTCAAGATACGTTGGAATTACTCAACAAGCATAGTCAATGAATAGTGTAACTTTGGTTGCACTATTTTTTTTATTTGGATTATAATAATTTGGGTGATAAAAATGAATTTAAATTGGAAATTAAATAAAACAGAACATATTGTACAAGATGAATGGATCGACTTTCGTAAAGAGTCTTTTATTCTTCCGAATGGAAAGGAATTCTCCCCTTTCTATAATTATTCAAGAAGAAACTTCGTTGTGATTATCGCAAGAACCAAGGATGATAAATATATAACAGTTCGTCAATATAGACACGGGTTGAAAAAAGTAACCACCGAATTTTGTGCCGGTGGCATTGAAGGTGATGAAAAAGATAGTGCATTACTAGCTGCCAAGCGTGAACTTGAAGAAGAAACAGGCTATGTATCTAATGATTGGAAACATATTTATACCATTCCTAGCAATCCGACTATAGCGGATAATTATGCATTTTTATATTATGCCGACAATTGTGAAAAGGCATGTGATCAACATCTAGATTCCACTGAATTTATAGAAGTCAAAGAATATACAGAAGATGAAATCAATGATTTAATTAAAAACAATGAATTTGTCCAACCAATTCACCTAATGGGTTGGCTTATGGTTAAAAAAGGCGTATTATAGGGATGTAAAGGAGACTTATAAACATGGAAAAATTAACTAAAAAGGACATCATTTCTAACATTGCCGAAGATTCTCATTTAACTAAAAAAGACATCACTGAAGTTGTTGATTCAGCTTTAACACAAATCTTTGAAGGTTTAAGTGAAGGAAAAACAGTAGATCTTGCAGGATTTGGAAAATTTGAAATCACAGAAAGAAAAGCTAGAGAAGGATTCAATCCTCTAACAAAAGAAAAGATTCAAATTGAAGCTAGTAAATCTGTTAAGTTCAAAGTTGCCAAAGCATTAAAAGAAGCCGTAAATAAATAATATCTAAACAAAAAGCATCCCCCAAGGATGCTTTTTTTATTATAGTTGCATATGTCTTAAGTCACCATGAATTCTAGATCTATTTTTAGGCAACAGAAATCGATTATGATTATATATAAAATATTTTCCTGTCTTACTATAATCCAATAATTCTACATGTTCTGCACAGCTGCCTCTTCGTAGTAAAATAACATCTCCAACTGGAAGTTCATTCACATAATCTAGTGTAAAGCCAGATCTGTGCGCAATATCTAAAGCTGAATCATAGGAATTGGTTCCCATATAAATCGTTGTGTCAAAACAGTCTTGAATATTGATCGCATTGTCTTTATAGACAGAAACCAATTGATTTTTGGATTGAATACATCCAGTAATACCAATACCACGACTTCTTGCGGTTGCGATAATACTCGCAAAATCATTAATCGCATAGTTTGCCATATCATCTAAATGAAACTGAACGGGTATTGGTAGTCTTAAATCTTTTTGTTTATTTGCTTCAGAAAATAAGAATTGAAATAATTGTGATAAAAACACACTCGCAATTCGATGTAATGAAGTATCCGCATCATTGAGTTGAATAAAGATGACTGATTTTTCATAAGTAAACCGATTGAAATCAATCGTTAGTGCATCAGGACCATCGCAAATCGTACATAGTACATCTGCATTTTGTAAAGCTGATGTATTTGATCGCAATGTTTTTAAAATGCATGCCAAAGTCTTTGAAGGACAGATTGCTTCTCTTCTAAAGAGTTCACTAGAATAAACATTTAAGCCTTCGTAAATTAATTCATCTAATTTATTTTTAAGATCCTCATAATCAATTTCCCCATCACAATCATATCGCAATGTATATATAATATCGAAAGCTTCTTTTAAAGAACCATTTCCTTCTTCACTATTCTTTTCATACGTATATGTTAATGCTGCATGCAAAAGGGATATTGCCGATTCATCCCAAAAAGGATCTACACTAACGTAATTTTGACCATATATAGTTCTTGCCAAACTCATTAGATCTGTTTGTGAATATCTCTTTCGAATATATGCTAATGGATTATAATACATCGAACGATGAAGATCCATTAGATTTAAATAATAAATTTTATAGCCACTTTCTTCTAATAAAGGAATCAAGCTTGCCATAGAACCCTTCACATCAACAATCACATGATTTCGATCCAATTGATGAAGGATATTATAGAATTCAGATCGAGTCTTTCCTGTACCAGGCGCTCCAATATATAAATAATTGTTATTTAATCCTGTTTTTTTATCTTCTAAAGAGAATTTGCAATCCTCACTGAAAATATATTCTCCATTCACTTTTTTACTCATAATTTGACATCTCACTTTCTTTATCCATGATTCCATCAATTAAGCCATAATTTAAGGCTTCTTGAGCACTCATCCAACAATCTGATAAACAGTTCATATTCTCCAGAATATCCGAAACAACATAAGTAGCCATGTCAATCCTCCGCTTCGTTTCTAAAATTCTTTCCTAACACGTGCATTTTTTAAAACTGGATTGTGTTTCCCATCCTCGTGTTATAATTTGATATTTTTGTACATTATTGTCTTATTCTTTCACTTCTACTCCTACAAGAATTTCTTCTAAAGTACGCGGTGTATAGTTCATATAAGAAAACATACATCCAACATTACATGCCCGTATTTTTCCGTCACATGCATGCCTACAATCATTTTCTTGCATCTGTCTCAAACAACTTTGATAAAACTTGTCTTCTTCGCTTTCATGTGTATGCCCATAGAGCAGAATTTTTCCACGTCCCATATTGTTCCATGAAAAAATCGGATAATGAGATAATATCAATCCATACTTTTCTTTCCCAACTGAATCTTGAATTTCTTTATAATCGCAGATTTCAGTAAATAACTGCTGATATCTATAATCAGATAGATCATCATGATTACCTTTAACTAAGACCTTTCTTCCTTTTAAGCATGCCACAAAGGCAATCAAATCTTCATTTTTCCCACGCAAACTAATATCACCTAAAATATATACAATATCGCCATTCGTCACACGATCATTCCAGTTTTTCATGATTACCTCATGCATTTCCTGTATAGAATCAAAGGGACGATGATCATATTTGATTGCATTTTCATGAAACAAATGCAGGTCACTAATATAATATTTCATCTAATTTAATCCTCTTTCATTTATTTTTTTCCTGTATTAAAAATTAAGTTTTAAAACAATTTCTCTAGCTAAAATTGTTTCAGCAACTCTATATCCATTATTAAATAGTATGCTGTATTCTTTTCAAATACCATAATAAAACTATCATAAAAGATATTAGATGTTATTTTGAATTCACCATGATTTTATATCTATCTCAGCTTTCTCAATAGGCAAAAATGCCAACACATTATCTAATCCTATAAAGCCACCTCGGCTTTGTCTGAAGCAGCCAGGTATTTTTCCATCATCAGTACTCCTTAATCCTGTATCCCAACAACCAGCACTTAGATGGCCATTCTTTTCAATAATCAAGCAGACCTCAAAATCATCTGGAAGCGTATCTTTTATATAACTAAAGCCTTTCAATGTTAATTCTCCCGTTTCATGTGATTCAGCGAACACTCTATTTATACGCATAATTATTTCCCCTTTCTTCGTCCATAATTCCATCAATTAACCCATAATTTAAAGCTTCTTGAGCACTCATCCAACAATCTCGATCAAACATTTGGCAAGCCTGTTCATATGTGAAATTATTTGCCTTTTCAACAATCATTTTATTTATCTTTTCTTTCATAATCACCATTCTTTTTGCGACAATATCAATATCCGATGTTTGTCCACCAATATGATTAATCAATGGTTGATGATAGAGTAATACGCAATTTTTTGTGACATATCTTTTGTTGCTTAATGTTGAAAGCAAGAAAGCAGCCATACTTGCACATAAACCAATTCCAATCGTACAAATTGGATTTGAAATAAGCCTTGTATAATCATAGATAGCCATGCCATCTGTAACACTACCGCCTGGTGAATTGATATAGATCGTAATCTCTCTTTTACTATCCACTGCATTTAAATATCTTAAATTTAAAATCACTTCACTAGCTAGATCTGCATCAATTGTACGATCAATCAAAATGGAAAAGTCATCCATCACAAAGGATGAATAAACTGTTTTAGTATTTGTGCCTCTTGGCGTTGTTTCTGTAATCGTTAAGTTTCTCATATTTTATGTTCCTTTCTTTACACTTATATTTAACTAAATTTTCAACTAAGAATACATATACGATTCGCCATCAATAAAGCTTCCTTTTTTTAAGGAAGCTTAACTCATATTTAACGCTCTTCTCTATCGACTTTTCGTCTTGAACGAACTTCATTTTCTAAAGCAAGAAGAACATCTTTTACCTCTTTATATTTATCATATGGATCATTTGGCCATGTATTTTCATAATGACGTACTAAATAAGTTTTACTATATTTTCTATTATATATAATATTGTTTTTAGTATTGTCTTCATCATCAGATTCATAAATTACAATTTGATCTGGTTCAGGCATGATATTTTCTAAAGCCAAGTTCATTTCATTTTCTTTAACAATTTGATCATATTGATAAAATAAAACATCCCAAATTCTAATTGTTTCTTTAATTAATTTAAGCACATCTTTAGAAGATGCTTTTGAATAAGACAATTTTGCGTTTGCCATTTCTAATTTTCCATCTTTGATCAATTTATATACATTTAAACCCTCATGTTTGTGATCTTTTGTATCATATTTGGCACATTTTTTTAAAGAAGTATGTGCACGAAAATCAAATACTGAATCATTCATAGCCAAAATAATAGGCGTATTTTTTTCACCAGGCTTAGTCATCAAGCGAACTTGATTGTATCTATTTAAATATTTATTATATTCCAAATGTCTATATACATAATTCAATGAAATCGATGCAAGTTTCAATGCATCAACTTCATCATATAAGCTATCAACCATTTGGTTAACATAATCCGATTCTAAAAAAGCCTTTGTGAAGGCTGTAGACACCTTATTGTGTACCATTCTTAATGTAATATCTTTATTTGCTACTGTTGCTGACATGTTTAGTTCCTAACCTCTCCATTAAACTTATTTAAATCAAACAAAGTAGCGCGCATACTTTATCAAGAAACGTATCGTTTCAAGACATCTATATAATAAAAAAATCGCTCATATATAGCGATAGAATAAGCATTATCTTGTTAATTTTATTATAATTACTTCATTTTTAACATTTTATTGTGTTTTTTATGCATTCAATGTATAGTATTTATAGAAAGAAAAAGGTGAAGTTATGTATTATGTAGTTGATCAATCCAACCCAAAAGAACCAATGGAATATATTCGTGTAACAAGAAAAGACATATATGAATTAAAAGAAATACAAATTTATAATTTCGTTGGAAAACCAATAAATGACGATGAAATTTCTTTATGCCAATATGTCTTAGAAGATATTGAAGTTCCTTCTTATTATGATACAAAACCTGCAAGAGTTGGTACCATGTACACTCATCTATTAAATATGTATAAAATGAGTCTTGATAATCAATACAATATAAACTTTTACAATGATATTGATTTTATATTGTTTTTTGAAAACATTCAAAAGAATACTAGTTTTTATAACGATAATTATTCTAATAGTCTAATAAAGGGTTATGTCGAAGGATCATTTGCACATCCTTCAGAAGAAAAAGACATGATTATTATTGGGAAATTCATTATGAATCCACCGATTAAAGAGAGTTTCTCTCAATCTAAAATATTAAATAATTACCACACCATTTATTCTTTTTATCATGATTTTACTGATTTCGAAACATCTTTTACATTTATTTTTAAAAAATTTATGATACAAGCTTTAAAAACTTTGATTAATGTTTTTAGTTCTACAAACTATAATTCTTTTTTTGAAACTAGCGGAAGTGTAAATGCAATGTATCGATTTTATAGAACAATAAGAAGTCGCCAAGAGTATCCATATTCTGTTATAACAAACTATATAGATGAAATTAAAAATTTAATTTCTAAAGATATTTCGATTTCAGGCCTGATATATGATTATTTTTTAGAATATTTATTGCAATTTTTAAATAATCTTCTTTCAAAGTATCAATCGTCATTATATATTGACGATGACTTTACAACTATAAATCTTGATGAATCAATTAGATTAATGGTTGAAATTTACTTTATATTAGATTTTTATCAATCAATGTTTATTCAAGTATCAAATTATAACGATTTTTTTGAAGATTTTACTAATTTCACATTTGAAAAATATGAGAATTTAGTTTCTTATAGATTTGATTTTCAAAGGGATGTTGATATGTATCATAGATGGGATAATTTTGAAGAGTTATGCGAATTATTACATAATGTTTCTTTAAATAATGAAACATCAGAATTTGAACACCAACAAGGCAAACTTAGAAGCCTTCCAAGGAGTATGAGTAGAATATATAGTCAAAATATTCCATTAGAATATTTGATTTTACCTCGATTCTTTTTCTTATTGATAAACAAAATTAATGCAGCATTGAAAAAAAATGAAAACGAAAACAACTTATCCATATGTAACATAAAAATGGAAGGTATCGATATTGAAGATATTATATATGAATCAGTCATTCTCTATCAAGATGGGATCATTTCCGATAAGCATTGTATTTCAGAAAACGATGACATTCCCTCTTTTATATTTCAATCCATGCAAAATCAAGTACTGAAAAATAAAAAAATTTTATATTATGACTTAAATATACATAACATTATTGATTTATTTAAACCGGCAATTGAAGCATATCTTTTATTTTCAAAGCATCCTATCGACAAATGTTCTCATTGTCACATGTTTTTTCTTAAAACTTCGCCTAATCGAAAGTTCTGTGATTCAGCACTGACTTTGAAATCTGGTATGACTTGTAAAGAAGAGCGTGAAGCAATAACGGATCATAAATCTGAATATCAAAAAACCACAAATGACTTTAAACAATATTTACAGAAAGTTACATTAAAAGGTGACGAGCCTTATACTCGAAGAGTATATAATATTCTAGAAAAAAATAAATACTTTGATCCTAAAAAGACTAAGAACTTTGAAGAAAAGCCTAAGATGTCTAAATCAGATACTAAAGATTTACTGTGGATGTTAAATAGCTTTTTTAATTATTCTTATGCCATTATGGAAAGTATGAATTTTCAGAAGATTGTAAAAGATCCAACATTTAAAGACATTCGCTATTACAATAATAGTCCTGAAATTAACTTTACTCCAGATGCGTATAAAGAATTATTTGAAGAGTATAAAAAATATACTCGAACTAATAAAGGAAATGGTGCGACTGAAATCATTAACATTTATGACTCTTTAGTTGAGTTTTCAAAAGATAAAGATAGCGTTTTAAATTTTAAAACCATTCGATCTAAGTCTATGCAAAAATTAAATGGCGTTGATATTGCGAATTTATTTGACATCACTGAAAAAGTTATCCATGTTTTCTTTCTCAAACTAGAAGAATGGTATATAGAAGCCGATTTGAATTTAGAAGATACAAAGAAATTGTATCCTGAATTTACTTATGCTTTTCCAAAAGAATATAAGACATCCGAACTCAGTAATATTCAGTATACTAACAATAATGCTGATTATAATATTGAGAAATTAGAAGAAAAAATTGATAAGACAATAAAAGATCCATATATAGATGAACATATTAAAAATAATATACTGATTAACAACAAAAGAGAACTGAAGATTAAAGTTATGTTTACCAATTTAGAAGATGCAATTATAAAGAATCACCCAGTTAAATAGGATTCCTCATAATCGAGAAATCCTATTTTTTTTGTTTATCAACCTATATTATCTTCCTTTCTCATTCCTAAATATTTTTCTCGAAGATACCAAGCCTGTTCACTTGATATAATACATTCTACTTCAAAGATATTAATATTACTGTTTAACAAGCACCAGTCGCAATCCCAGTCTAAACATTCTTTACCTTCTTTTATCAATTGATTTGTGATCTTCATTTTATCAATCGACTCCTGAAGCATACTTGGAAGTCCAACTTCTAAATATCCTTTATCTAATGGATACCCATTTTCATCTACGTCATCTTTATGCTTAGTTTTCATTGTTATCCTTTCTCATTTATTTGCGTGTTTTTCTTTGCGAGATAGTTTACGAGTTGCAACTACAGCACCAGCAGCACCTAATACTGTTGTCATACTTAAGCCTGCAATTGCCGTTTCTACACCTGTATTTACTGAACTAGATTGTTCTGCATCATTTTGTTTTTTCACAACTTCTTTCTTACTTTCTTCTAAGTGCTTTTTTAATTCAATCTTCACATTTGTTTCTTGAATGATTGCTTGATCATAGTCTGCTTTCGCATTTTGATATGCAGTATCCAAAACATCAAATTTATCTTTTACTTCTTGATAAGCCTGTTCTTTTTCATTCATGTCTAACAATGCTGCTTTATACTGTTTTAATAATGTACAAATCGATTCATAGCCATCAATCGTAGAAACTTCTGTGTCCAACTTCTTCTCTTTTAAATTGTTGTAACAAGCTACTAAACTATCCACTTTATCCTTTTCTGAATTTAACTTAGTATATTCCATTGTCAATTGATCTAAAGATTTCTCTAATATTTTAACTTTAGCTACTAAGTCTGTTTTTACTGTTTCAGCCTTGACTACAGCATTCTTTGCACTTTCTAAATTCACAGATGCATCATTCACATTTTGATTTAGTTTCAATAAACTTTGATAATCCTCTTCTTTTTTACTCATTTCAATTTTTTTACCATTTAACACTCCTTTCTTTTCATCGACGACAACCAGTTGATCTTTTAAATCCTTCTCTGCACTTTCTAATTCTGATTGTCTGTTATCAACTTCATTTAATGCCAATTGCCATGCATCCGTTTTATCTTTGACAATAGATTCTTGCTTAGAAATTTGTTTCTTGATATTGTCTACATCTAGTTTTGATTGATTTAGTTTTTTGATTTCTGCTTCTTTATCCTGAATTGATTTTTGTGCTTGTGCTACTAATTCTTTAGTTACACTTAACTCATCCATTTTATTTGAAATAGAACTATCTAAATCATGGATCTGATTTTCAATATTTTTTTGTTGTGATTTTGCCAAGTTAATCACATCTAGTGCAGTTTTTACATTTGCTTTTGCCTGTTCCAAGTTCTTTTGTTGTGCCAAATATCCATTCATAAACGTATTAAATTCTGCTTGTCCTTTACTCAAATCATCAAGAGCTTTTAAATATGTTTGTTGAGCTTCTTCTACAGTTTTATATGTAGCCATCTCCTTTTGTGCTTTCAACAGCTCTTCATTGGCCTTTGTATATTCTTCTAAAGCTTGTTCGTGTTGTTTGAATACATCTTTAAGTCCGTTCACATAAGATGTTAATGATTTTTCATATTCATCCACTGTCATAGTATAATCAGATCCAGTAAAGCCAAATGTTTGAGAGTAATCATTACAACCAGGATTCACTTTTACTGTTTGTCCTAATGCAAAACCTGTATAGTTATATCTTTCATCCAAAATATTGTAGTAATGTCCAATCTTTTCCCATAAATCAGGCCATGTACTATATACCTCCATGCTTGTCATGTTTTCTAGATTTGGATACTTACCTGAAGCAATCGCATCTTGATACAACTTATATTCCGCATCGTACCATCCTTTAAATGGATTATAGTTTTTGAATCCATATGCGATATTTTCGCCACAATTATATAAGCCTAAATGATCCCACTTTGAATTATGTTCTAATTGAGCAATATTTCCAGATGCATCAATTTGTGCAATTACCACTAAGCTTAAATCCACCTTTAATTCATTCAAACCATTTTGTTTACGAAGCGCATTACACTGCTTAATATAGTCAATCGTTGCGATCATGTTATCTAAGTTTGTTGGATCTGTATCTGCACCTAGTTTACATTCATATAAATTATCTTTATTTGTAAGATCTTCATCTTCCATCATATATAAAGGATACTCTGCATAGATCGATTTAAAATAACCATAAGATCCTTGATTCCATTGATTCAAAGCATCTTGATATGCATCATTCAAAGATTCTAGTTTCTTTTGTGCTGCTTCTACCGCTGCTTTTTTATCATTCAATTGACTTGATTCTGCATCAAACTTAGCCTTTGCCTCTTCAAATTTCACTCTAGCCAATTCCACTGCTTCCTGAAGCTTTGCGATTTCACCATCCTTTAATGTAGCCTGTTCTTCCATCGCATCCATTTTTTCTTGAGCTTTATTTTGTTCTTCTACTTTTGTATCATAATTTGATTTTTCTTCTTCAACCCTTGATTTGGCAACATCTAAATCCGATTGTGTCTTTGATAATGAAGATTGAAGTGTAGCTACTTCACTATTCATAGATTCAATCTTAGAGTTATAGTTATTTAGTTCCAATTCTAAATTTTGAATTTCAGTTTGAATAACTTGAATCTTTTCAGAATTATCTTTTCCATTCGCTTCAGACAATTGTTGTTGCAAAGAAGTTAATGTATTTTCTGCATCTACTTTCGCATCTAATGTTTCTTGTAATTTATTTTGAGCATCACTCAATGCTGTTTCACATTCTAAAACCTTAGCACTTAATTCTTCTTGTTGAGTCTTAGCATCATTCAATTCTGTTTGTGCTTGCATTACAGCACTTTTTGCTTCATCAATAGCTTGTTTAGCTTTTTCTACGTTTTCTTTAAAAGAAACATCATCCAAATTTTGTACCGCTTCATCATATATCTTTTGTGCTTTTTCTAATTCAGAAACCGCCTTGTTGTATGTATCCTCTGCTTCTTTTCTAGCCTTTTCAGCACTTGCCTTTTCCAAAGCTACTTGATTTAAATCTTCTTTCTTGTTTTTAATATCTTGTAGATTTGATTTCATCGCATCCAATAAAGCCGAATCTACACTTGATCCGATTTGATTGTATTTATAAGAAGCTTGTTCATACACTTGTTTTGTCGCATCATATTTTGGTTGCACTTTATCCAATTCAGCCTGTGCTTCTAGTAGTAATGCCTTTTTTGATTTCACTGCATCCTGTGCTTGTAAAATAGCATCTGCCAATACATCTTCTTTACTTTGTGTTTGTTTTACAGTACTCGTGAAATCTGTTGATTCAGTGATTTCTTTTGCGTACACCGTAAGTCCCATAGACTGAATTGCCATACCAGCCGCTACAAGTAACATTGCCTTTTTTCGAATTGTCATTTTATTCATCTTATCTTCCTCTACTTTCTTGATTGATCGAAACCCTTCATTTCTCGTTCTTGTCATGTATATCATCTTCCAAAATCGTGTTTTATTCATCATGCAATTCGCCATCATTCAAAAAAATTAAAAAAGATTCAATCAGAACCTGATCAAATCTTTAGCATTAATAAGAAATCCAATACCATCCAATTTCTAATACAGGAAGAATCCCTAAGAAATATAATAATACGTCTCCAGATAACCCACTATTCTCCAGTGCCATTCCAATTGGAACACATACAAATACAAATACCCCCAAAACTGTAAGTCTTCTAAACTTAAATGCGAAATATAGAAACGATGTACATCCAAGCGCAAATGCCATATCAAATTTTACACCTACTGCCATTTCAATAACAATTGAAATTCCAAAACAAATTAGCCATCGAATTACCACTTCCAAAATCATTCCCATTTTATCATCTGTCATATACAATCTCCTTTAAAGCTCTGTACGCTTCTTACAGTTTCATTGTATTGCATCTTACTATTCATTTATATACTCAATTCGCCATCACTTAATTTAAACGTTAAAAAATGTCATATAAAGCATTATATTTATAAGTAAGATTCATAAATTTTAAATTTCTCTTAACTTAATCACATTGAACTAAAACATTCCTTTTTTCGTGATTATTTATTGTTGCAGTCATCTTTTTATCCCTTTCACAAGAAGGCAATCATAATCTGGATTATTATAATCCCTATCTTCATTACTATCGAATGAGTACCAAGACTCAATTGTATTGACAAACCAGTCAGACTCAGGCAAATCACAGGCAAGGAAACTAAAAGGAGTAAACGCTTTTTTTATAGGTGCTACATATACACCTAATCCATATTGATGAATACCATATTCTGCCATTAGCTTCTCAATAGTTTTATAGCACGCATTCAACGTGACTCCGTACTTTTCGCATTTTTCTTCACTAAATTTAAATTCCGTTCTTGTTAACATAACAATATTCTCCTTAGTAAGTATCTTTATTGTTCTTCTTTCATAGATGATCTATTGATAATTGCTTCTATTAATTCATCAAGAGTATCTAAGTTTTCTGCTTTTTTGATGACTTTATTTGTGGTATTGATGATGACATTGTATTTAATATATTATCTTCTTTTTGTTCTTTAGCAGATAACTGTATTAGAGGAACTAAATCTAATGTAACTTCTAACACACTTTTAACATCCCTTCTTTTTTGATTATTTATTCTTGTGTATATTCTTTTAAAACCTCTTTTCGAAGCTGTTCAGATGTCATTTCGCCATTGCTTACTTTTAAAAGCTTTTCAATAAATTCTTTACTTAAATACATGTCTGATATAGCCATCGTTGCTGCTACCTGTTGCACTTTTCTTCGCTTTGCTTGTCTATTTTATCCATTTTTTCACCTGTGACTGCATTAAACAGTTATATTCTGGATCATCATAATTTCTATATTCATTGCTGTCGAACCAATACCAAGATTCGATGGTTTTTGCAAACCATTCGCATCTAGGTAATCTGCACTGGAGTAAGCCAAAAGGTGTAAATGCTTTTTTTAAAGGTGCTACATATACGCCTAATCCATATTGATGAATATCATCTTCTGCCATTAGCTTCTCAATAGTTTTATAGCACGCATTCAACGTGACTCCATACTTTTTACATTTTTCTTCACTAAATTTAAATTCCATTCGTGTTAACATAACATCACCTCTTTTTCACATCCAAGCAGCTACAAGAACTTTAGGGACTTCGCCTGTTTCTTCCCATGTAGTGTAAACTTTCTGTTTTGCATGTCTAGAATAGAATGTAGATACATCAATCCCTTTAGAATGTTCTATTGTTTTGTACGAATCTAAATCGAATACAAGAGTTTCCATTCTATTTTCGTCCATTTCTTCAAAGTATCTTAAATAAACAATATGACCATCTATTTTATCAACAATAATTTTTACCATACTAAGTTCCTCCATCTTTGCTTATTTGACTTTTCTCTTTCTGATTTGCTTTTTCTCTTTTTTTTAAGTACTTTAAGTCAATATTAAACGAATCTTTCTTGTTTTTTTTGCTGCTGCTCTTCTTTTATAACCTTTGAATAGGATCCATCAATAATCATTTCTTTAATTTTTAAATATGTTGGGTATAACGATTTTTCATAACGAGATTCAATACATTTGCAATAAAACTCTTTTCGTATATCCGAAATAATTTGAATACCATTAACTTCATTTGGTATTTCATTAATCATTTCTTTGATTTTTTCAATATTTATTTTTGGAACAATTCTCATCAATGCTGCATCGCAATCTTTATTTTTCAAAGATTCAATATATTTAAAAGGATTCAATTGTTTATCATTTTCCACGAAGATGCACATTATAGATTTATAAACACTTGATTCAAATCTATTGCTATCATTCATTATTTTTTTAATTTGTTCATCACTAGATTTTGTATAAAACGAGGCACCATTATCAAATACTGGACATACTGTTGTTTCATTTGTTTTGTTATTTACAAGCACACCCCAATCCTCATTATTTCTAGCATTATTTCCTATTAAAGCATCAACTACAAACATATCCCAAAAACGTTCTTTTAATTCAGAATTTTTTAAAAATAAAGGATGATTATTTAGCAACACTTCAACTTCCTCTAAACTAACATTATGATTATTGCTACTAGAAGAAACTGATTTCAATTTTTCTTCCATTCCTTCTACATAATCATTTTTTATTGAATTATAGTCATCAAAATGTATTTTAGTTATATTTTCACGAAAATCTTTACATGCCACAACTACTTTACCATCTTTAATTCCAAGCTTCGTTTCATGAACTGGAATACCAATAGATTCATAAATATGTGACCCAATATATTCTGATAATGGTGAAGTTGTGTAAGATATTTCAAATTTTTTAGTTAAATTTTGTATTCTCTTTGGAAATTTGAGAAACCAATTCTCACCATTTATAACAACACCTAATTTTTTTCCTGAATGACCCCCATACACTAAAGTATTTGTTTCCAATTCATTAAAATCATATATTTTCATTAATATTCACCTCCATATTTTTTCAATAGTAACTTATTTCCATTGATTCTGCTTTTTTATATTCCTTCACGTAACACATCTTCCTTCAATACTGTGTAACACTGAACTTGGATAGCAATATTTATTCTTGTGTATATTCTTTTAAAACCTCTTTTCGAAGCTCTTCAGATGTCATTTCTCCATTGCTTACTTTTAAAAGTTTTTCAATGAACTCTTTGCTCACATACATATCTGATATAGCCATTGTTGCAGCTACCTGTTGTACAATTCTTCCTGCTTCTGTGTTTTTGATAATCATTTTGATTCTCCTTTATTTTTATAGCTTTTCTTCGAATTTCTTTTTTTGAGACGATCTAGTTTATCTAATGCACTTTTTCTGTCTTTATTTGCTTGCAGTTTGATGAAAGCTTTTTCATCAGGCTCTAATAGTTCTCTTTTTATAAATTTTAAGGATTGAATTGCTTTTTCTGTTTTAAAAACAATTTGTTGATCAAAACCAGCTACATTAATATATTGTATAGCTTCTTTTTTTGTGTATGTACCTTTTATATATTCATTAACTGTATCAAATACCTTGTTCTCTGCTGTTGGACCGATTAGAATATCATATTTATCATATTTTTTTTGACTATCAATCCCTAATCTGTTGTTTGTAACAAAATCAAGCCATTCTTCATCAAGCTTAAATGTATAGATTTTTAAATCACCAATTCTATTAAATGAATATGTATTAATTGTAGATTTTCTTTTGGATGATGCCCATTTTTTTGCCATTTCTTTATTTTGAGTTGTATAGAAGCCAACTCCAAAATCAACATCCTCCCGACTGTTATCTAAATCAGGATTTTCAAATGTTGCACCAGTTCCATGGTAAAGTATATTAATGTCTTGAATCATATTTAGCTCCTTAGATTCATTATATTTTATTTTCTTTGTTAAATTCCATTCTTGTTAACATAGCATTTGCCACCTTTGTTTACATCCATTCAGATTCTAATACTTTTGGAATTTTTCCTGTTTCTTTCCACGTAAAATATATGACTTGTTTTGCATGTCTAGAATAGAATGTACAAACTTCCAATCCTTTTGAATGCTCAAGAATTTCTCCTGTTCGGACATTAAATACTAGTGTATATTTCCTGTTCTTGTCATTTTCTTCCAAATAATGTGTAAAAACAATATCTCCATCGACTTTATCAACAAATACCTTTACCATAATAAGTTCCTTCATCTTTCTTCTCTCATAGATAACTCATTGAGAGTATCTAAGTTTTCCGCTTTGTCGATGACTTTATTAGTACATCTGAACTGATTTTGGATTACAACATTTATTCTTGTGTATACTTATCATTTAACTCCTTAATTAAATCATCAGTTGTCATTTCTCCATTGCTTACTTTTAAAAGTTTTTCAATGAACTCTTTGCTCACATACATATCTGATATAGCCATTGTTGCAGCTACCTGTTGTACAATTCTTCCTGCTTCTGTATTTTTGATAATCATTTTGATTCTCCTTCATTTTTATTAGCTTTTCTTTGTTTTGCTTCGTCTATTTTATCCATTTTTTCACCATTGACTGCATTAAACAGTTATATTCTGGATCATCATAATTTCTATATTCATTACTATCGAACCAATACCAAGATTCGATGGTTTTTACAAACCATTCGCATTGAGGTAAATCATACATAAGAAACCCAAAAGGAGTAAACGCTTTTTTTATAGGTGCTACATATACTCCTAATCCATATTGATGAATATCATATTCTGCCATTAGCTTCTCAATAGTTTTATAGCACGCATTCAACGTGACTCCGTACGCTTTGCATTTTTCTTCACTAAATTTAAATTCCATTCTGGTTAACATAGATTTTTTCTCCATATCTTATAGGTAGTGTCAAATTAAATATGATGGCAGCACTGCCACCTTGATGGTAAACGTATTAGTTTAATTGATTCTCTTTAATACACTGTTTAACTTTCTCAACCGAAATCTCTGCAAATAGCGAAATCTCCTCTAAAGAAAGATTTTGTTTTAAACAATTAGATACGATTTTAATCTTCCATCTTTCTCTCTCTTCCTCTATGCCTTGATAGTAGCCTTCAATAAATCCTTCAATATAGCCTTGATAAAAGGGGTCTGAAAAGATTTCACTATATTCTTCAATTTCAGTATTGAAAAAATTTTGTTGTAATCTAATTGCATAGATTTTTTCCTCCTTGTATCTTTGTGTTCAAATTAAACATGATGGCAGTACTGCCACCTTTTTGAAGAACGTACTAGTTTAAATGATTCTCTTTAATACACTGTTTAACTTCCTCGATTGAAATTCCTGCAATAGATGCGATTATCTCTAAAGAAAGATTCTGTTTTAAACCGTTAGATATAATTTTAATCGTCCATCTTTCTTTCTCTTCTTTTTTACCTTTAAGGTAAATACTA
Source organism: uncultured Holdemanella sp. (assembly GCF_934754935.1). Lineage (GTDB taxonomy): Bacteria > Bacillota_I > Bacilli_A > Erysipelotrichales > Erysipelotrichaceae > Holdemanella. The sequence goes on from NZ_CAKVJB010000019.1 coordinate 17,619, forward strand.
TTATATTTTAATTCCATAAGGATTTTGCCTCCTATATCTTCATTCTATTTCACTATATTCACTCTCTATATTTAGAACATACATTTTTTATTCTCTAACCTTTTTGTTTTGCAAATTTCATTACCGGAAACTAGAGTCAGTATTGATTTCATCATATGTTGATTTAAAAAATATTAATTATTTTATGAAGATTATTTATTATCTTTCTTTTTTAAGCAAATCAATACGTTTGCTTAATCCATCTTTTAAATTTTTCATTCTTTCATCTGACCATTCTTTATTTTTATATTCCATTTCCTTTTGGAAACTCTTTAAAAACACATAATATTCTTCGGATAATCCTTTTAAATTTTGAATAGGAATAGCACGAATTGTTTCCATATCCAAAGATTTTAAAATCGCATTATAATCTTTATTCGCATCTGTAAAGAACTTTCCGCAGCCATGAGTAAAGTCCATATTTTGAACATGTTCATCGCAGCACATGCTTTGGCCCGTGTAAAAAATTGGTGTGACTTTTTCCCATTTTAATGTTTCAACATTGCGAATAATTCCAAAATTCTTTAAATGCCGATCGTAATTCATCATTAAATAATCAACAACAAACATTTCAGTTATTTTCTTTCTAGCATCTAGTATTCCATGATTTTCTAATATACGGACATAATGTTCATAATCATTAATAGTATTTTCTTTTTTTGAACTTTGAAACACATCATAAGCACTGATGATTTCTTCGTTTTGATTGATGAAATTTTCGCATTTAGAAACAATGACTTTATCTTGCTTTATAGCATACCAGTCAACAATGTAATTGCAGTAATCGAATCCAAGTCGCTTACATATTTGAGAAGCCAGCCACTCATTAAATGGTTCTTGTTCAAAACGTGTATACGTTCCCTTAATAAGAACTCTCTTATTATTTTCAATAACCCATCCTTTTGGCAACATACCATCGGTTGTATTGTTTGGTGTTTTTAATGAATCATTTTTTACAGTATATGAGTGAGAAGAATCATCTAAGGATGCTTGTAAAAGCCCTGTCGAATCAAAATCATGAGTGAAGAAATTGATATCTTCCCATTGTATACGGCTATGCTCTTCAACAATCCAGTATTGATCCGATAAGGATAACGCAAAGTGTTTGTTTAATAAATTACTTGGACTTGAAACATTTAATCTTTCAAGTAGATGATTTAAATTTTTTCGCGATGAAGGGATAGCACGTCCTTGAAACCATTGATTCATTGCTTTGACATTGCTTATAGATGCGTTATGATACGCATTATAGAAAGATAATGGAGCATATTCTATATTCGTTATTTCATAAATATTTGTAATTGCCTGTACGTCTTCGTTATATTCAATCAAGGCAACCTGTGTATGCTTATTCATTAATCGACATTTCATATTTTTTTGCTCCATTCTTTTTTATTGTTTTTTACTTTACATACTTATCATTTAATTCCTGTATTAAATCATCAGTTGTCATTTCTCCATTACTCACTTTTAAAAGCTTTTCAATAAATTCTTTACTCACATACATATCTGATATAGCCATCGTTGCTGCTACCTGTTGTACTTTTCTTCCTGCCTCTGTATTTTTGATAATCATTTTGATTCTCCTTCAATTAACGACTAACAACTTTTCTTCGTTTTGCTTCGTCTATTTCTATCATTTTTTCAGCTCCAATTGAATTAGGCAATCATAATCTGAATCATCATAGTTTCTATATTCATTACTATCGAACCAATACCAAGACTCAATTGTATTGACAAACCAGTCAGACTCAGGTAAATCACAGGCAAGTAAACTAAAAGGAGTAAACGCTTTTTTTAAAGGTGCTACATATACTCCTAATCCATATTGATGAATATCATCTTCTGCCATTAGCTGTTCAATGTTTTTATAGCACGCATTCAACGTGACTCCGTACTTTTTACATTTTTCTTCACTGAATTTAAATTCCATTCTAGTCAGCATAAATTTTGTCTCCTATATACTCTTTATTTTACCATATCCAATGTTGTACACTCTTGAATAATGAGTTATGAATCCTACTAATACATCTTTAAACATGACACCTTTTTAATGTCACTATATTTTTATTGCACAAGAAAATATTCAATCAGAACCTGATCAAATCTCAATCATTAATAAGAAATTAAATACCATCCAATTTCTAATACGGGCATAATTCCAAAGAAATACAGTAGTAAGTTTGCAGATAAACCACAATTCTCTAGTGCCAACCCAATTGGAACGCATATCACCAAAAATGGACCTAAAATTGCATAAAATTTAAATTTTGTTATAAAGTATAAAAATGAAGTAAATCCTTACGCAAATCCCATTTCTATATGTGGGCTAACTGCCAATTCAAAAATAATTGATATTCCAAAACAAAACACCCATCGAATTACTACTTCCTTAATCATCTCCGTTTTATAATCTTGCATCATTTACAATCTCCCTTCAAAGCTTTATACGCTTTTTACAGTTTCATTGTATTGTATCTTAAATAGTAATTATATATTCAATTCGCCATCATTTTATTAAAACATTCAAAAATGCCATATAAAGCTTTTATAACTTTACATGGCATAAAGATACATCTTTTTGATTTAAATTACTTCTTACGACGTTTTGTTTCAGTAAAAACAATACCCGCTAACGCAAGTCCTGCAGTTGCGACAGAAACTTCAACATTTGTAGATACACCTGTATTTACAGAATCCGTTTTAGCTTCTTCTTTTTTAGCAGGAATAGTTTCTTTATTCTGCTCGAATAAGAATGCGTTCAATTGACTAAGCACTTCATTGTAATCCGATTCAGCTTTCAACAACGCTTCTTTTGCATCTAAATATAAGTTGTATTTTTCAATATAGTTGTTTTTAGCTTCTTCTAAAGATTTATGTACAACATTACGCTCATCAACTGTATTTGCTAATTGAGCTAATAATGTATGAAGCTTTTCTTCTTCTACAAAGCTTAAATCAACACTAGAGCCTTGACTCATTACATCATTCAATACAGTTTTAACCTGTTCAAATGGTAATGCATCTTCTTTTTTCTCAGTTAAAGATTTGTTTAATACTCGAATTTGTACTTTTAACGAGTCGATCTTTTCATTTGATGATTCTTTACAAGCTTTTAACTCATCGATTTGATTGCCGATAACCTTCATATCAGTTTGAGCTTTTTTCACAGCTTCTACACATGTATTGTAGCTATCTACATTTTTTTGTGCTTGAACAACTGTTTCAGATTTAGCTTTGAAATCAGCAGTTGCTTTTTCAAGTTCTTCACAAGCTTGACCTGCTTTAACTTGTGCTTCATCACGAATGGATTCAGCCTTTGTAAAATCGACGTTTGCCTTTTCAAGAGCTTCTCTAGTTTTGACTTCTACTTCTTTAGCTTTTTCTAAATCCCCTTGAGCAAATTGCAATGCTTTAGAAGCTTTTGCCTTGTTTATATCCCAGTTTGCGATATCGTCATTTAATGTGTCGATTCGAGCTTGAATGCTATTTACATTTGTTTTTGCATCTGCAAGTTTCTTTTCAGCTTCAGCCTTTGCAGTTTCTTTAGCTTCTACATTTGTTTTTGCTTCAGACAACTTCTGCTCAGCATTTGTCACATCCACCTTTTTCTGGCTGACTGCGTTTTCTGCACTTTGAACAGCGTTTTTAGCTTCTGTAACGGTATTATTCATCACTGTTGCATTTGCTTCTAAGGTTGCTTTTGCATTGTTTGTCTGAGTAAGCTTGTTTTGTAATCCAGTTAAAGCATCCTTTTTAGATTTCAACAATGCTTCTGCATTTTTCAATGCCGTGTCATCTTTTGTAGTAGTTACACTTGAATTGTTTACAGCATCTTTTAATGCTTTGTGCTGAGTATCAATAGATTTTAAATCGTTGTAGTAATTGTTGAAAGATGTTTCAAATTCATCGACAGACATTACAACATCTTTCTCTTCGAAATATCCGAATTCCTGAACGTAGACACCATTTACCTTTTGCAACGCAAAACCAGTTGTTTCATCATCTGAATTTACGATGTTCAAATAGTGCCCTACTTCAGAGAATTTGTGATTTCCAGCTTCATACTGTTTCTTTTCGTAGTCGTACCAGCCTCTAAATGGACTTGCTCCTGTTCCGGCTTCTCCGTATCCCCATGCAAGGTTTTCAGAATATCCATACACACCGGAGTGATTACCTTCTGCCTGTGCGTAGTTAGCATTGACCTGAGCAATAGCCATAGCGGTCATACTTACTTTTGGCGTAGACAAGCCATTCTGTTTACGAAGCTTGTCGTATTCTTTTAAGTAGGCAATACTAGCCTGCATGTTTTCAAGGCTTGTTGCATCTCCAGCCTGTCCTATATGTGTGTAAGAAGCCAGTTCGCCTCGACTTGGGAAAGCGTTGTTCACATTGAAAATTTCTTTTAGAATATCATAGCAGCCAAGCGATTCAAAATAACCTTTGCTTCCAGTTGTTAAACGGCTCAATTCTGTGGCGTATTTGGATTCAAAGTCAGCAAGATTCTTCTTTGCCTGTTCCAAAGGGCTGGAAGTGCTGTTGTAGTCGTTCAAGGCTTTGTCGTAATCCGCCTGAGCTTTATCGACTTCACTTTGAGCCCTTGTAATCTGTGTATTTAAAGCTGAGATTTCGTTATTCTTAGCTTCAATTTCTTTTTGGTTTGCATCGTAGTCAGCTTGAGCTTTATTTAACGACTCCTGTGCATTTTCCAAGTTTGTTTTTGCTGTTTCTAATTCTTGAACAGCTAATTCATAATTTGTTTGTGCAGTTTGTTGAACACCAACAGCTGTATCATAAGCTGTTTGAGCTTGTGTCATTGCTTCTTGTAACGACGTTACATTGTTTTGAGCTACTGCTAAGTCAGCTTGAGCAGTCTCTAATTCCGTTCTTGCGTTTTCAATACCGTTCTCGTCTTCGAACTGATCAACAATAGCTTGTTTTTCAGCAACGATATTTTCCTTTGCAGTAACGTCAGCCACTGCATTATTGTATGCAGCTGAAGCTTCTTCAACAGCCACCCTTTTCGCTTCTGCATCAGCGATTGCGTTCGTTAATTCAGTGTTAGCGGCATCTGCTTTTTCCTGTGCCGAAGTCAAGACTGAATTTGCAGTTTCCTGTTCAGATTTTGCGGTTTCTAATGCTGTTGTCAAATCAGCAACATCTTTTAAAGTAGCAAGTTTGTTTTGAAGTTCTGCTAACTCAGTCTTCTTTGCATCCAAATCTTTTTGAGCTTGTTCTAAATTAGCAGAAGCCTGTTCGTTCAACATTGTTTGTTCTTCTAATTCTTTTTTAGAATCATTGACTTGTGTTTCTAACGATTCGATTTCATTAAGAATAGGTTGCAGTTCATTCATGATTGCCTCATATGTCGTTTGATAGTTTTGTTTTACTACCGCATCACGAGCATCATAAGCAGCCTGTACGATTTCAACCTGTTTAGAAGCAACGCTGGAAGCTCCTTTTGCTGAATCAAAATCAATCTTCTTTTCATCCACAATTTTCTGTGCATCATGTAATTTAGATTCTAATTCATCTGATTTAGTCATTGTTTGTTTAACATTCGCAACATGACTTGTTGTTGCACTAATATTCATCATGGTTGAGCTGACACCTTGTAAAGCAGTCATTCCTGCAATTACACTCATAAATACTTTTTCGTTAGTTTTTTTCATACTATTTTACCTCGACTTTCCTAACTTCATTCAATTGATTTACCAAATTTTCATTTGAACTTGGGATATAACCCACATCTTGTGTCACACTTTTTGCGATTACTACATAAATTGGATATTCAAAATACTGATCCGAATACTCACCACAACGTTTACATCGAAATGGAATCTGATTACGTTCAAGATGTTCACTTATATATCCAGATACGATAATTCGATCTTTTTGATGTATAGAATTGTTCATTATTTCTGCAATTCTATTAAATCCATGCACATAAACTAAATTCAAACGCTCAGTTCCTGATTTAATCTCCTCTTTAATCGATTCTTTTAAAATCGCTTGAGCTGCTTTAGGACGATTATTAGCTACTGAGAACCATGTATGATTTAAATTTGACTTAATTGGATTTGGAATAACTCCACTTATAGAAATGGAATTTATTCCTACTGAATCTGGAAATAAGGATCCAGGTGAAACCTCAAAATCATCTAGGATAATATCTGTGCGTTTTGCACGTCTTGAACGCGCACTCACTTCACCACAATGTGGACATTTCATAGCTTGCGTTCTTACGTATTCAAAACAAGCAAGTCGTCCTGTTGCCATTACGTAATCACCAACACCAATGGAATCTTGTGCTCTTGTGATTAAATCTTTAGCAATAATCACACATTTGATTCGTTCAAATTTATGGATATCATATCGATCAATATCCAATACAATTTCTAAACCCTCTTTGTAAAATACATCCTTACAAATTTTTGGTTCTTCAGCTACAATACCTGCAATTCTACATTTATTTATACTCATAATCTTTTCCTCCTTTTCGTATAAAATAAAATTTAAAATTAATTAGCTAACAAAGAAGTCATCAATACTACTAGATGACACAGAATATCTTTTTTGAATAGACTGGCAATTTTCAAAGCCATCAATACTTTAATACTCCATAACCTCATCCTTTCTTTCCTCCACGTCGTTTTCACGGCTAAATCATATCGCGATATATGAATTAAAAAATTTTTATGAGACTAATTCCCCAGTAATCTGAAGAAGTATCCTTCACATCAAATTTCTCGCCTCCTTGATTACGCCTTCATTCTAAATCGAATCTTCAAGACATTCAGAAACATGAGACTAGTTTCCCATTTTATGAGTGCACATAAAAAAAGATCAATATTCAATACGAATATCGACCTTATAGATTTAATACCTTTTTAATTTATTAAATTCATTTATATATTTTCTTATAAATGGCAACACAGTATACTCTTCATTTCGAACAAAATCGACTCTTAGTTGTTCTAAAATAAAATTGTTAAAGGCTTCATCAAAATCTCCTTCCAATAGAATCATTTTACGAATATGACAAGCTGTATTTAAATCAAATTTCATACTTTTCTTTTTACCAACATAATAATAAAGCCCATCTCCATCTTTAATGACATTAATATTTTGTAGATTCTTCACAACATCACTCTTTAGACAAGGATTCAATACAATTCCTTCATTATCTCTACAATATTTCACAAAGTCTTTTCCAAAAGATGTAGCTAAGGAAATGAGTGGTGAATCATCCGATTTATTAGGCTTTCTTACAACCTCTTGATATTGATAACTTTCTTTATCTAATTTTTCTATAATATGTTCTATTTGATTCTTAAAGTTTGTATTTCTTTCACCAAAAGATTGTAAGTAGTCCATCAACTCATCCTTTGAGATGAGCTCATCCTTTCCATATTTCTCTAAGCGATTATGTAACTCATATGAATCAGGCATCACCATCATCGCAGTATCTATAATCATCATTTTACGTTTCCTGGTTAAAATCAACATTTCAGGTCGAACAATTTTATAGTACTTTTTATCGAAATCTTCTTTAAAAATACAATCATATTTTTTATATTCGTCCAATCCTTGATCTTTTACCTTATGAAACTTCATTGTTCCATTACTAAATACATTTAAAACTAAATAAACATCTTCATTTTGCTTCTTTTGTACATTATAATCTTTATCCGGTATTACATACTCAACCGGTTCATCCCAATGCCAATGATATGTAGATAAACTCTGATTTGCGATATCTCTTTTAATTGCTAGTTCGGTTAAAATTTTATCTACCACATTATCATTTATATCTATCTTATTATTCTTTCCAATGCAGGTTTCATATGTAAAATGCTGCGTACAAAAATCATTTATATGTTGATCTCGCATATTATTTTTTTGGTAATACTCCGCATTGTGAATCAAGACTATATTGAATTGTTTATCTTTATCAAATCCAATATTTTCAATACCTTTGTCCCTTAATTTTAAAGCCATCAATTCAACCATTTTCTTAGACAGCGTATCATTCACACGATCCATCACATTAATTCCTAGATCATTAAAAACTCTGGTTTTATAATCTTTCGATACATTTTTTGAATACGAATTTAATGATTTCCCATTCTCTAAATCAACTGGAATCAATTCAATATAGTGTTTTAAACAATCTTCAACATCCTTAAAAAAACTATAAAAAATTCCCTTCTTTGAATCTTTGAAAGCCTGCAAATTTCTTATATCCAAATCCTTCGCAATATACTTATTCTTTTTAGAACCCGGATTTCTATTCACAAAACAATCATCATCGTCCATTGGAGTCAAGGTTCTACGAAATATATAATTTTCTTCATCAATATAATATTTAGGTAACTTACGAATATCATTTTCTTTCTTTTGATTATATTCTAAAACTTTAGATAATCGACAAAAAGATTCAACGCTTAATCTTAAAACATACTCTTGATTATTTTCCTTTATAAATGGGTTAATAGAAATATTATATGCGGTTACCATATCCTTAGTAAATGAATGACTATTAAAATAATATAGTCTTCCTGACACATTATTATATTTTTTAAAACATTCCATATTTGGAAGCATATTAAAGAATAACTGGCACAATTCATTAGGATACATACTAGAAATATCTTTTATCTTATCAACAAATACACCCTGCACATCGATATGCGATTGTATTTCTTGTAAGCTCACACTATCCTTATTGAAAATGGCATACAAATATCCACCATATCGGTATAAAACGGCTAGAGCAGGTGATAAACTATCCGCAAGTGTTTCTACACCATGTGTAACAATCTTTCTTTGTTCTTTATCCATACCATTTAAGTCTTGTCCAATTTTATAAATATCATAATCTTGCATTATATGATCATAATGAATATTTAATTTAACTCTATTTGTCTTAATCATTTTTTTCTTCCTTTAAACACTTTCTAATTGTATTAATTGCATCTTGATTGACATGAAAACCATCTTTTTCCAACAAAGATGGAATTTCAATAATTCTTTCAGATTCCATGATTTGATCCGTATCTTTTTCATCAAATATGTTGATGACCAATACTTTCTTTCCATTGACTTCATCTAATTTATTAAGAATCTTTTTTGACATTGTCTTCCAACTATATGATGAATATCGCCAATGTTTAAAATCAATATAGATATCTCCATATTTAAAATCAAAACGTTCAAATTCATCTGTATCCAACTCTTTTAGATCTATGTTCAATTCCTTTTTTATTATGTACTTTCCAACAAACTCCCCAAGCCTACCTTTATAGATATTCTGATATAAAACAGGAGAAAGCATATAATCTTTTTTTTCAAAACAAGTCGCATATCCATGTTTTTCAAATTCATCTTTTAAGCCTGGGTAGTTTAACAAACTAGCCAAACGACAATTTTCTTCACTCACTTCATGTAAATAATTGATCAACCTTTCCTGATTCTTTTTACCATTTTGAATGCGTAATTTTGTCTCATCCTTTGTTTCATTAAAGAAGATGTCTGTATATTCAAAATCTTTTACATCCACAAAATAGTATTTATTAAATGGACCATGTGAATGAATATAATATTCTTTAACAATTTCATTATCTAAATCCGAAGATGTAGGATATTTCAAACAGGTTTCACCTAGGTCTTTATAAAGCTGGATTTGTTCTTCTGTCCAATTTCCAGACAATAAGCCATAAATATAGAATTTACCAACACTTGAAATTCGACTCGCCTCATTCTCTACATAATCATATACAGGAACATTTTGTTGTCTTTCTTTGGCATACATCGCAAGCTGCATTGTTTCAGGTGATAAGATTTCAGTTTCTAAAACTGTTGCATCAAAACTATGAACAATATCCTTTGTAACTAAAATATGAATTGTTTTACTCTTATTGAAGGATCTTGATAAACGACCAATCGCTTGAATAATTTGTTTTGTCTTGAATAAACGCACACTTCTACATCCTTGAATCTCATTAAGAAACACCTTTGCCTTCGGATTTTTAAGCTTTTCGTAAGCAGATTGAATGCCTTTGGTTAATGTATGATGTGTAATCTCATTATTTTCATATAGATTCTCTAGCTCAATCAAACAATGAAGTAAGTCGGATTCATCAAAGTCAGAATCCATATCTAACAGGTTCGTCACCACATTAGTAATATCTCCTAAATAAATTCCATCAAAATCCTTCTTGTAGTTTCTTCCATCTTCCTTATTTGAAAAGTTCGTTAAGTTGATAGTGTCAGAATGTTCAGGTAGCTTATAAGCCATATTTTGCCCAGCTCCAATTGTTGCATAAGCCGAAATCACAAATACCTTTTCTCCATTTGATAAATGTTCTAATATATCCAACTTATCAGCATCAAAGGATATGCCACTTTTTAATACTTCAATATGTACATCATTCTTATCAAAACTATTCTCTTCATTTACCGCATCAAACAGCTTTAAAAGAATACTCAAATCAAACTTACTATTTTCTTTTGGCAATGCATTATTCAAACATAGAAATGAATGGATATCCTCATGTAGAATAAAATATCGATAGACTTGTGCCATACCTAAATATCTTTTTATAGAATACAAATCATTGATCCCATTAAATGAAAAGATTCGCTCTACTTTTCTTTGAACTTTAAAATCTTCAAACACAGTACAAATCATACCCTTCATATCCAAATTCAAACAATCTATTACTTCTTCAATGTGAACTTGAATATCTTTTGACTCATATTTTTTATTCAACATTGAATATGTATCCTTAATTCTTTTAAAATCCTCACCTTCAATTCTATGAAAGTTATCCCCTAGATTCTCTTTTAAATATCTAAGTGAATAATTCGATAAAACAGAATCAATATTACATGTAGCACTTAAACCAATCACAATGGCCTTTTTTGCCAATAAAACCAATATATGCTCTGCACTCTTAGATACATTGATAAAATTAAAATTTGTATTAAAACTATCATGCTTCCTATTCGTGAATTCAAAAGAACGAATACCTCGATCATAATATCCATTTATCTTTTTTAACCGATTCCTTTTTGCATTTACTTTTATTAAGGACTTGATATGTATTTCATTTTTAAAATATGATATATCTGCATCCGTCAATCGAAATGCCTTATATACTGAATTTAGAGCCTCTTCATCGTTAATTTTTTCTTCATCTTTTAAAACGCTTGAATTATGAATATCTTTATATGTCAAAGACAGTCTTGTTATATAGTTCTTTGCAGACGTTAAAAAATTATTCATATCACGAATCACTTTATATAAACTAAACACTTCACTTGAAGTATCAGAAACATTATTTCGACTGTTCTCAATTTCAATCGTCATTTGATTCTTATTTGCATCATGATATACATATGCATTCTTCTTAGAATGATCCTCAAAACTTGCATAGAAAGTCGCATCATTCATTAAGAAATTTCTATCCTTAATATCTGAACAATAATACGGAAGCTCATCGTGATAATTACTTCGAATTGCCAAAGCCTGTTTTCTTATATTTTTAAAAGCTGTATTTTTATCTAAAACCATATCCTTTAATATCTTTGGCATATTCTGATTCCAGTTAATAAACTGATTTGTGATTCGATGAATCATGGGAATTAAATCAATCGTTGACTTCAAGCTACTTTCTAAAATAATATTATTAATTTCATTTTTAGTCGCATCCACTTCATCAATAAAAAGAACGCTATGATCTATAATTTCTGATTCAGAAAAGCGGTATTTCTTTATATAAATTGGATCAATGTAAGTAAAAAATCTCTTTACAGACATACAAATCACTTTATAATCTTCAATGAACATTGCAGGATATAAAGTAGTTAGCCACTTATATTTTGATTTCATAATCGCTTTTCTTTCTTCAAAGTTCAATTCTGCAAGACCAGACTGCATTAGATGCTTACGAATATCTTTGCGAAACGAAGAATCTTTATTTGCGAGCTCTTCTTTAGAATGATCAAAAAACTTTAATACACCAACAATTGGAGTTTTCCCTTTATCAAGATCATGTTGAATATTACTTGCTAGATACTTATAGCTATTCAAACAATTATATAGCTCTTTATAATATTTCGATTTCTTATATTCATCTGGAATAATGCTTTCATCAAAATGATGCACAATATTATCCACAATACTTTCAACGCGGATAACTTGATTCTTAAAATCATCACCAAAAGCCTTTTCTAAATCTTCCATTGGTAAGTTGTTTAGATTGTTTGTGATGAAAATAAAATGTGAATCAAAATCCTTATAATGATTCTTCATTAACTGCACCGCACTATATGACTTTGCCGAACCCGTAGGTGTATTCACAAAATACAATCCATTCTCTTTACATTGAATAATTTTTTCTAATAATCGCTCCATATTAAACTTTAACCCCTTTTAAATTTATAGTATTATCCCCTATTAATTGACATTATCGATGTCTAAAATATAAATTTCTTAAAAAAAAGGACCATAAATAATTTTTATGATCACTTTATACTGAGAAAAACTTTGGTTTACTTTTCATTTTGTAAGATATATTCATATACAATACCTTTTAATACTTCTTGATTTACATATATATCAACATCTACACATTTAAACAAATAACCTTCACCCTCATATACATCAACCTTTCTTTTGGTTTCTTCATCAATGATATAAGCCTCTCCCTCTACTGTTTCATTTTCACAAACAACAATTCCAGGATAATAAACCATATCAATTTTTTTGTATCCTTTAATAATCCCCTTTCCTAAATATTTGGGATTTCCCAATAAATCGTGGGCTCTTTCATTTTTCTTAAGAGTCCCATATACAAATAAAATGTACTTTGCGGTGTTCATAGTTTTTATACCTCCTACACCCTTAGTCTATAAGAAAAAAATAAAAAGATTGAATTCTAAGATCAATTCCCCATCTTCAATCTTTTGAATCATTTATTAGGATTGCGTTTTAATTTTATGCCTATTTCCATTTTTATCTACTGCATAGTAGACTGGTTTTTGATTTTCAAAATTTAAATCTACTTTTCCTACCACAAAACCATCCTCAGTATCAAGTCGTATAAATGATCCCATTTTATTTAAAGTTGGTAAACTTTCTGTTACAATTCCATATTGTCGATTATAGTATCGTTCAGAATAATAACTTTTAATATACCCATTATAATCATCCTTTTTTAGTTGTTTTAAATAAGACAAACAAACATCATCTTGATAATTCACATCAACATTTTTTGCGTATTCATCTAAAACATTTCTTGCATAACTTGATAATTGATGATAAATCTTTGTCGCAATATTATTATATATAGCACCTGTTATATCACGTTCTACACCGAGCATACGACAATATGTTATATCACTACTATCATTAGTTACTTCCTTAAAACACTTTTTAGACAACGAAAATAAACGTAGCGTCAACAAATAGACTTCTTCCATTGATAAAACCAAAAAAATTGGATGAACTGATTGTTGAGCATACAGTGCTTTATTTTGCCTTTGTATTGGTTTATCGAATTCTTCAGTATCGTCTAAATTTTCTCTAAAATATAATTCTTGACGATAATCATTTTCCTTTAATTCTTTAATATATTCTTTAGTAGGATCACCATCTTCTAATTCATTAACATTTGCATTTTCATCAATATCATCACTATAATGAATTGCTTTAACAGTTCCAGCAGTAGACACATAACTCGTCTTCTTATTTCCTTTAAAAACACATAAAGCTTTACAGAACGGAAACGCAACATTCAAAAAATAATAATCTGACTCATGATTCAAACTTTTCCAATATCCTCTTTGTTTAGATCGAGGCTGGTTTCCACTACCACCTTTCAACGTAATCTCTTTTGAAAATACATTCATTCCCATGAAATCATTAATTTCTTTACGTGTCTTAGGCAAATGCATATACTTCATCAATGATACGGCATTCTCTAATGTTCCATAAGTAACATTAGAAATAAAGTCTTCAATCGTATTCCAATAATCATCATAAAATTCTTTATCCTCAACATATCTGTCATGATCTTTATCTAAAGAAAAACGATCTGCACTATTTACATTAAAACCAGGCACATTTAGATTCGATTCTCCTTTATCATCTTGTTTTTTATCTAACCATTTCCAATTGATTTTTGAAGACATATATGGTGATAATTGTTTTTTGATTTTTCTAACAATGTTTTTATACTGTTCAAAATATTCAAAATCATTTATATAAGCACTCAAAAGTAAAACTTCAGTCAATTGATATACTTCTGTGGCATTTAAAGCTACAAATATAGGATGAATCGTATCTAACTCATCTGATTTTGAACCAGATATCCAAGTTGAATTTCTTTGCCCCTCTTCCTTCTGCTCATAAAAATGTACAGGAATATCTGTATCAAATATTTGAAATACGCTGTTTTCATCTTTCGCATCCCATTTTAGATATTCATTAATTTCCTTATTCTTATTCATTAAATTATCTTCATATAAAAATTTTGCGATATCTTCTTTGGTACGCGGATAATGCGTAAACTTAATCAATTCAATCATTCTCTCCACATATCGAATTGTTTTCTTTTTTAAATTTTTTTGTGTATTAAATTTTTCCATACCAAATATCTCCTTTTCGTATTTATTATAGAATACAAAATTAAAGCCATCACAAGTTATGAGACTATTCTCCCGTTTTCATTTATTACATACATAGTAAGACTTAAACCTAGATAAATCAACTGTGTCTGGGGAATCAGTCTCGTATATTAAAAAGATTAAATACATTAGGATATGATTAAACCGTAAAAACACAAGGAGGAAAAATTTATGACATTAATTATTGGCTACAACTTTAGAATTATCATTGAGGATCAAATGTACTGTGACTTAGTAGAAGGAACAACAGATATTCTTACAATTCCATTTACTAAAGATTCTATTTTTAAAGGAGACTTTCTAACACTATCACCATGTTCAAATCCTAATAAACATGCTGACTTTGAAATCATTGGACACGTAACATCTGTTGAAGACAAAAATGGTACTCCAATTAAGAAAACCATGCGAGTAAAACAAATTGTGAATGATTCAAATAAAGATGTTTTATCTTCTCAAAACCACATGAAGTATTTAAAAGCGGTCGATAAAAGAATTGACCACAAGATTCAAAAATTGGGTGATCAAATCAAATCTAATCTTATGACAATTGAAGAAAATCAAAGATGGTTAAATGTATCAAATGCATTTTTATATGATTTACAATGTAGACGAGACATGTTAGATCTCATGAATGCGCAGGAAGCATTTGAAAAATTCAAAGTTGATCTTGATGATGAATATCATTTAGGAATGGCAATTGAAGAACACGATAGACGCATCGATAATTATAATTATCAAATGAGCGAACTAATGAACGAGAACAAAACATTAAAAAAAGAGATGGATGATCTAAACCATTTAAAACAATATATTTCTAATGAAATCCAATTGTGCGAAGATGAAATCAATGGATAATCATATACAAAAAGGGATTGCAACGAGTTATAATACTCATCACAATCCCTTTTCATATTGCAGGTTTTCTCCTGATTGTCAGGCTTTCGTGCATGATGTAGGTAGCACGGACTCTGTGAGGATTAAAGACATCCTCTGGCTTTACAAGATACCCTTATTCAAATCTACCACTTGTTAGTGGATTTAGGGAAGGAATTTGAATTCTTCCTTACGAATCCAATTTTTAACGATGCCTGCTCATCGTGCAATATTTAAGCTTTGTTTTGCTTATTGCAGTTATATTATACTGTGTTCTAACAATTCCTTAAACTATAAATTCGCCATCACTTTAAAATATTTACGTTCCATTACAGAAGTATCTTATAGAACTTTTCCTTTCCTCTTGTTTCAACCAATTCAACATACTTCGCATTGATTTTATTTAATGTTGCATTCGTTTCACTTTTAGTCATCTTCATTTTCTTTCTTAAAAAATGCGTCATATTCGAAGAAGCCACGACAGGATTTCCTTTATTCAATTCTATAATCTTTTGAACAATACTTTTAATATCATCCGGTTGTTTTGATTCTTCTATTTTCTTTAAAATTAAATTCGCCTTTTGATTAAAAGAAGTTAATTCTTTTAAAACATCAGCTTCTTTATTTGGAGAATTTTGTGTATTCGGTTTTGACATTGGATTACCCAATAAATAATCAGATTGTCTTCGAATAGCTTCTTTACAAGTTAAAGATGGCTCTCTATATACAATAGGATAACCATGACTCTTTAAATCCATGTACATTTCATAATAATCAATATCATTGGATACAAGTATAACTTGTCTTGGACTGTACTTTCCAAATATATATCCGATGTACATTGAAATTCGATTATCTACAAAATTAGTTCCTGTATGCTTAGTCTCGATAACATTCACATCGTATGCATTCAGCATCTCTTTATATGTATTGGCACACTTTGTAGTCGTTGCACCACAAAATAAATAATATACATACTCATTGTTCAATAAATCTGTAGGTATACATTGATAATTTTCAAAATCAACAACTACGACATCCCTCCACTCTAATACTTTGTCTAACAATTCACTTTTCATTTCTCTTTCTCCGTTTCTAGATTTTTCTAGAATCCCTCAAGTCCAGACCCTCTCTCTAATCTATGTTTATTATAATACGCGTATTTATAAAACATAAAAGAAGCCAAACGCCTATACGTTATAGCTTCTTCGATCATTACCACTCATATTATAATACTCAGATTTACTCTTATACATTCTTTCATCCGCTAATTTAGAAACAGAATGAATTGAATCAAAATCTTGTTCAGAAGACTTGACGACACCATATGATACAGATATCGAATTCGAGTACTTACCATGCCAATCATGAATAGTCATATCAAACACTTGTAGTATAGAATCTATATTTGATACGGATTCATGAATCAATACGACAAATTCATCTCCACCAATACGATATATTTTTCCATAAGATGCAAACGCAAACTTCATACAATTGGCTGCCGCACAAATAAGTTCATCCCCAGCACTATGTCCAAGTGTATCATTGGCTTTTTTTAAACCATTTAAATCCAAAGATATATAAACCCATTCAGTATTTAAATCTAAATTCTCCATATCCGAATCATATGCACGTCGATTTAAACATTTCGTTAGTTCGTCCGTATTTGAAGTATAAATATACTTTTCTTTTTCATACTTCTCCTTTAAGACTCTAGAGAGCATTAAAACAAGTAAACATGAAGCTAAAGTTAAATAAATACCCACTATCAAGATCGCCACAATATTTGTTTGAGCATTCATTGACTCCAACATACATACAGCTACAATATAATCTCCATGTTTACGTTTTACAAATCGATAGCCTTTATGATTGAAATGAGCCATATTTCCAACCCAAGATGCATCTGTAGCTCCCAAAATTTTTTTTGTCTTTGCGTCCACCACATAAATTTCCATACCCTTATAAACAGGCATATCGGCAACGACATTTGAAATTTGGTTTCGCTTTAACTCCTTTAAAAGACGCTTTGGCGTAATCCCCACTTGAACCATATGCGTTTTAGCCTCATTCCAAGTGATCGCATACATCATCTCTTTCGCTTCAGCCGTATTTGGTGTAACATCCTGGCATAATGTTAAATCATAATTATTTAACATCTGTTTAAAGAAAGCCATTTGTTCACCTGAATCAAAACTATATCCAAAATATTTAGGTAACGAACCCGAATATATTGTTCCCGTATCATCAATAAAATGAATTTCATCAACAGACATTAATCCTGCAATCTTTTGAAGTTCATCGACATCATACTCCACTTCCGGCTTAGCATCTACAATATAAGATATGGCCTTTGCACGAACAATATAATCATCTTTTAAAGATTTTACGAATTCACTTTCAATCGACTCATTCTTATCTATAACCGCAATCACTCGATCCAATAATACATTTGATGTCGTTTGCGCATTCTTATCATTCACATACTGCAATATGCAAGTTTCAAGAATCAACGCCACCGCAACAATGGTGATTGAAAGTATTAAAATTTTTCTCTTCCTCATACTTACTATTGTAGGTTATATTTTAGAAAAATAAAAGTGGCATTTGTTATGCCACAATCTTTTGAATTGATTCTTTCAGTTCTTCAGCCGCCAACTTTGTATCCTCTTGATCCATAATAGCCGATACAACACAAACGCCTTGGATTGGACTCTTTTCTAAAACAGAAAGATTATCCTTATTTAATCCTCCAATAGCACAAACAGGAATATTAACAGCTGCACAAATATCATTTAATGTTTCAACACTTGTAATCTTTGTCTTTACATGCGTCTTTGTCGGATAAATGGCACCACAACCCAAATAGTCAGCCCCATCGGCTTCTGCCTTTTTCGCAGCCTCTACCGTTTTTGCGGTAGCCCCAATTATACAATCTTGTCCCATAATTTTACGCGCTACAGAAATTGGCATATCTTCATTTCCTAAATGAACACCACATCCTACAGCCATTGCGACATCAATTCGATCATCAATAATCAATGGAATATGATAAAAATCAGTAATCTCTTTTACTTTTAATGCCAACTCATAATATTCCAAAGTTGATCTATTTTTTTCACGAAGCTGAATGATCGTTGCACCACCCAAACATGCACCCTTTACTTTATTTAAAAATGTTTCTTCATCCATACCATCTGAATTGGTAATAAAATATAATGTATAATCTACGTTTTTCATTCTAACACCTCTATCTTAAACAAAGATTCATCAAAACTTGAAAGCTTATAGATCTCATCCATAAAATGCATATGGAAAGTTCCCGGACCATTACACTCTGTCTTTTCGGCTGCCACTTCATAATAACAAGTTGCCTTTACACAAGCATCCAATGGTGAATAACGAGCCAAAAATGTAGCAATCGCCACATTTAACATACATCCTGTTCCTGTAATTCTTGAAAGCATTTCACAACCATTTGAAATTAAATTTACTTCTTTACCATCCGTAATGACATCAATCTTACCACTACAAACAACTACACAACCAAGATGTAAAGCCATCTCTTTTAGCCACTTACTACTTTCATAAATATCCTCTTCATCAAGAATATCCGCATCTACACCATGCGCATGACTTGTCATCCCATAAAAAGCTTTACACTCACTAATATTACCCTTAATAACCGTAGGACAATATAAAGAAACAAGGTCTTTGGCATAATTCAAACGAAGTGTTGAACAAGCCACGCCAACTAAATCTAAAATGAATGGCACACCTTTTTCTTTAGCACACTTAGCACTAACCATCATAGATTTAGCTCTTACATCATCAAAGTTACCTAGATTTAATGCCAAAGCTGCAGAATGACAAGTGATATCATACACTTCATCTGGATGACAAGCCATAATGGGCTTAGCCCCCAAAGCTAATATAAGATTTGCACAATCATTAATTGAAATCGGATTTGTGATACAGTGAATTAAATTATTCGTTTGTTTCAACAAATTTTTGCACTCCTAACTTTCTTTGAATATTTTCTAGGATCCCACTACGAGACATGGACTTCAATAAAACATACGCAATACTTCCACCGATGATGGTACCCATTAAAAAACTAGGTACATAGAACATCCATGTAAGTCCTGTTCTTCCCCATAAATATGTCATAACTGGATAAGAAATAACAGAACCAATTAAACCCGTACCAATAATTTCACCAAGTACAGCAGCCCAAATCTTTCCTTTACTAACACGATATAAAATACCGGATAATGCAGCCCCAAAAACAGCTCCTGTTAAAGCCAATGGTGGAATTCCCATTACAGCCATACGAATTAAACCAATAGCTAAAGCACATAGAAATGAATACCAAGGACCCATAAATACAGCCATAGTGATATTGATCAAGTGTGCCATAGGACACATTCCTTCCACACGTAAAATTGGTGAAATAACCACTCCAACAGCTACCATCATTGAAAAAAAGACTAAGCTTAATAAGTAATTGTGTTTATTCATAATACTACCTCCTACAGATACAGATGGCCTAGAAAACACGCAAAAAACCATCTGTGGTTTCGGTATTAGACAAACAGTCCTCTCTCATCCTGTTAATTCAGGCTCCCTCGCTTGTTTTCTATACTCTAGGCGCTCCCCTACAGTAAGGCAATAAAATAAAAAGACCTGCAACGTAAAAAGACAGGTCAAAAAAACATCTATACTTCCTACGCCGGCATTATCCGTCAGGTTTAATGGGTCGAAGTCGAACTTCCTCTCAGCAATAGCTCCCCAGATTTATTTACTACATCTAGAATTCTAGTACAAAACACACTAAAGTGCAAGAAGGAATTCATTCATGAAAACATACAAAATGAATTTTGGTCCAAAATCATACTGTCAAATGATAAAAGGTTGTAATACTACAACCCCAGATTTGATAAAAGCTTTAAAAACTTCTTCTCATTCATCACATCATTTGTCACATACTCCCCATTAAAGAATAAAGCATAAGTTGTAATGGGTGTTGGCGCATTTTGCGCCTTTTCTTTTGTATCTAAATGAACAGATTTAAATTTTATATTTAAATCCTTAGAAACATTCTCAATCAACGGAACATATTTCGCATTAAAAGGACACTGATTCGTATAGTATAAGACAAAACCAGGTTCAGACATATGACAATCTTTCGCACAAGATTTAAATTTAGGTAAAACAGAATCATTAAAGCTTAAATACCACAATTGTATTCCATTACTCGCTTCATCAGAGACCTTAAAACCTTTATAGGTTAAAAACTTAGGATCGGCAAGATACGGCATTTTCTTTTTGGTAGATAGAATACAAATACCTTCCATACCCTTCTTCTTACTATCCTCAATACACATATTCAATAAATCAGTAGAATAGCCATGACCCTTTAAAGATCCAGAAACCCATAGACAATCTATATACATATATTTATCTGCATCGATTGGAATCCACGCATTCTTTGCGGGAATATATTCTATAAAACATTTCCCTCTCAAGACTGATTTAATAAAGACAATCCCATCCTCAAAACGATCGTACAACCAATCCTTCTTTGATCTTACTTGTACATCTGAATTACTACTAATTGCACAACAAATGTGTTCTTGTTCTATATTCTCTTTTGTGACATATATATAATCCATTATTCAACACCTCAAAATCAGTATACTAAAAGAAGTTGAAATCAATCAATTCAAAATTACTATTTATATCAGTTTCATCTTAACGATTCATTATCAGGTATTCGTGTAATTTAGTGTCAAAAATCGATAAAAATACACCGAAAATTACACCTTTATTTTATAAAATCTCACACTAAACGACACGTAACATATAAAAGGAGTTGAAATTATCAACTCCTAAGTGTTTTATTTATCGAATTTAATAGCAGCCTGTGCCGCAGCAAGTCTTGCGATTGGTACACGATATGGTGAACAAGAAACGTAGTTCAATCCAACTCTATGACAGAATTCAATACTTGCTGGATCACCACCATGTTCTCCACAAATACCTAATTTAATATTTGGACGCGTACTTCTTCCAAGTTCAGTAGCCATCTTCACAAGTTTTCCAACACCTCTTTGATCTAAGTGCGCAAATGGATCGGATTCAAAGATCTTTTTGTCATAGTAATCTTGTAAGAATCCACCCGCATCATCTCTTGAGAATCCAAATGTCATCTGAGTTAAGTCATTTGTACCAAATGAGAAGAATTCAGCTTCTTTTGCGATTTCATCTGCCAATAATGCAGCACGAGGAATTTCAATCATTGTACCAACATGATACTTCATATCAAATTCTGATTCTTGAATCAACTTATCAGCTACATCGCATACTACTTTTTTAACATAACGAAGTTCAGCTACATCACCAACTAGTGGAATCATGATTTCAGGTTCAATCTTCCAATCTGGATGTCTTTCATTCACAGCTAGAGCAGCCTGGATAACGGCAGTTGTCTGCATTTCTGCAATTTCAGGATATGAAATAGCCAAACGACATCCACGATGACCCATCATAGGGTTGAATTCATGTAAGCTAGAAATGACAGATTTCAATTCATCCAAACCAATGTGCATATCTTTCGCTAATTGTGTAATATCATAAGAATTTGTAGGTAAGAATTCATGTAAAGGTGGATCCAAGTAACGAATAGTCACTGGAAGACCCTCCATAGCTTCATAAATACCTTCAAAGTCACTTCTTTGCATAGGCAAGATTTTTTCTAAGGCAACACGTCTTTGAGCAGCTGTTTTACTAACAATCATTTCACGAACCGCTTTAATACGATCCCCCTCAAAGAACATGTGTTCCGTACGAACTAGACCAATACCTTGAGCTCCAAATTCATGAGCTTGTTTTGCATCATGAGGTGTATCCGCATTTGTACGAACCTTTAAAGTACGTCTTTCATCTGCCCAGTTCATGAAACGTTCAAAGTCACCTGAAATACTTGCAGGCACTGTTTTAATAGCACTACCATAGATATTTCCTGTTGAACCATCTAAACTGATCCAATCGCCACGATGATATTTCACACCATCAATTTCAAAATATCCTTCATCATCATGCATTTTAATATCGCCACAACCACTTACGCAGCAAGCACCCATACCACGAGCAACTACAGCCGCATGACTTGTCATACCACCACGTACAGTTAAGATACCTTGAGATACGTGCATACCTTCAATATCTTCTGGACTTGTTTCTAAACGAACTAAAATGACTTTATGATTACGACTAGCTTCTTGAATTGCTTCTTCTGCACTAAATACAATTTGACCACAAGCAGCACCAGGACTTGCAGGAAGTGCTGAAGCAATTGGTTCAGCTTTCTTTAATTCATCCGCATCAAACATTGGGTGAAGTAATGAATCTAATTGTTTTGGTTCTACCATCATCAAGGCTTCATCTGTAGTAATCATACCTTCATCCACCATGTCACACGCAATCTTTAAGGCAGCCTGTGCTGTACGTTTACCATTACGTGTCTGCAACATGAACAATTTACCTTTTTCAATTGTAAATTCCATATCTTGCATATTACGATAGTGAGTTTCCAATTTCTTCGTAATCGCAACAAAATCATCATATGCTGATGGAGCCACTTCTTTTAATTGATCGATCTTTTGAGGTGTACGAATACCCGCAACAACATCTTCACCTTGTGCATTCATTAAGAATTCACCATATAATTTATTCTCACCTGTACTTGGATTACGCGTAAAGGCAACACCCGTACCACAATCATTACCCATATTACCAAATACCATCATTTGTACGTTAACAGCCGTTCCCCAACTTGAAGGAATATCATTCATCTTACGATAGTAGATTGCACGAGGGTTATTCCAAGAACGGAATACCGCTTCAATAGCTCCCATCAATTGTTCTTTAGGTTCTTCAGGGAATTCTGATTTTAATTCATTTTTGTAGAAAGCCTTAAACAATTCTACTAATTTTTTCATATCCTCTGCATTTAAGTCTAAATCATCTGTAATGCCTCTTTCTGCCTTTACTTCATCGATGATCTCTTCAAAACGCTTTTTACTCAACCCCATCACAACATCGGAATACATTTGAATAAAACGACGATATGAATCATATGCGAAACGCTCATTATTCGTTAGTGTTGCGACTGTTTCGGCAACAGTTTTATTCATACCTAAATTTAAAATAGTATCCATCATACCAGGCATACTCGCACGTGCCCCTGAACGAACAGATACTAATAAAGGATTATCTACATCCCCTAATTTCTTTCCAGACTTCTTTTCTAATAAATCTAGATACTCCATAATTTGAGCTTTAATACCATCATTGATAGTTTCATTATCTTCATAATATTGGTTACAAGCTTCTGTAGTAATTGTGAATCCATAAGGTACAGGCATACCAAGTTTAGACATTCCAGCTAAGTTAGCGCCTTTTCCACCTAATAATTCACGCATTGTTTCATCGCCTTCATTAAATTCATAGACATATTTTTTATCCATAATATTTTTACCTCCTTTTGTAACCGTTTACATGTGTAAACTATTATAACACACAAAATTACATTGTGATAGTTTTTTTTGAAATTTCACAAATAAAAAACCTATCAGCTTTCACTAATAGGTTTAACCACGCTTAACAACCGCACTTTTTTGTCTAAACGCAATCCCAATCTTTACAATATCTTCAACACCAAAATCTCTTAATTCCGTATCATATTTCATATCATCAATTTGTCTAAGTGCACTATTAGCCAATGAATCTAAATCCACATTTATATCTTTTGTATGTTTAAACTCAAAAATAAAGCCAGGCATATTCTTCACTGCAGGTAATAATTCTATATCAAATCTTCCAAGTCCTGATTCTCTATTTGATCTTACCTTATATTGACTTCCTAGTACAGCACACAATCCTAACATCATTCCATGGTAAAATGCTTCACTAGCCCCATCCATCGTTGATATACTTTTCAACATGAAATCCTCCAACAAAGACTGTAGTTTACTTGCATCTTTAGAAAAGATAGCTTGATGAATTGAAATTGAAACATTATTTTGATTTGTACGATTCAACACCTCTTTTTCATATACATACAAAATTTCTTTATTAGGAATAGCCACATCACACATATAATTTCCATCATTTTGCGGATATATTGCCGCCACCTTTAAATACCCCGCAACCAATAAGAAACTATATATACTATAAGGATTACTATGAACCTCAGGATAGATCACACTTGTATCTACATATGTTGTGATTGTATTTCCACAAAACAATTTATACAAATTTTCATTAATTTCAGGTGTTGCTGTTCCAATAATTTCACCAATGATATCATTACTACCTGTTGATTGCCAAAAGGCCTTAGGAAAACATTGATCCGAAATATAATTGATCACAGACCAAGGATTAAATATCTCTGTATTTCCAAAACGATATCCATCATACCATTCCAAGATTTCTTGATATTTATCTTCATATTCATAATATGCAAGCATATCTTTGATTTCATCATTTGTGAAGCCAAAATATGAACTATAGTTAGTATCTAATATCGAGTTGGTTTTTAAATTGTTCATTCCACTAAAAATACTTTCTTTTAAAACACCTGTTAAAAATCCAAAAGCCAAATGTGAATTGTCTTTTAGTCCTCCCGAAAAGAAATTGCGCATAAAATTGACAATTTCATTATAAAAATCACAAAGATGACCTTGTTGAATAGGCGTATCATATTCATCAATAATAATGACACACTCTTTTCCATAATGCTTGTGAAGCAATAAAGATAAAAGTTGAAGCCCCATTTGACAATCAACCTCATTCATGTCTTCACTCGCAAAACGATGATATTGTTCTTTTTCGTACGAACTTAGTACAGTACTGCTTTCCAATTCATCATGACGCATAAACTCTAAAGAAATTAATTTACTGATTTTTTGAAAAGTCTCTTGCCAACTCGAACACTTAATATCTTTAAAAGATAAGAATATCACAGGATATTGACCTTGATGTTTCGTGTAATAATCTCCACATTGCCAAATATATTTATCTTTGAAATAAATAGATGTATCTTCCGGCGTTTTTTCAAAAAATACACGCAACATATCCATATTTAATGTTTTTCCAAAACGCCTAGGACGCGTGAAAAGAGATACCATCGGCAACGCATTCAAAAAGTCACGAATCAATAATGTCTTATCAACATAGTAATAATTCGTTGTTGCCGACTTAAAATCAGATACGCCAATTGGTAAAGGCTTTTTCGGACTTAAAATCGCATTGTCAGGAATCAACCAATTGCGCCCATCCTTTATTGCACCAACTATTTCTTTTTGTTTGCACATCTGTTGAATTCTACGAGTCGATACGCCCATCTTTTTTGCAGCAGATTCACAAGATATATAGTCCATACAGCACCTCCTAAACATACTTCTACTTTTAGTATATCTATTTAAGCGAAATACATCAACTTTATTTCGCTTACATTTCGTTTATAAACGAAAAAAAGAACTAGATTCCTCTAGTTCATACTTGCCTGTTCCCTTAACTTTGCAGAATTTGTATAACTAAAAAATAAAAGAAGCATTAGTAGCTAAATTCACCAATGCTTCTGTCAA
>NZ_CAKVJB010000020.1 GCF_934754935.1 uncultured Holdemanella sp.
AGAAAATTTGACATAAAAAAAGCGCTACATAAGCGACATTTGGAATATTTACGATTTTACAACTGTCGAACTACCGTTTCACGGCGACAATAGTTGGGCTTGCACCTGCGAAGATAGCTAGCTGCCGGGTCTTTTTTTATACTTTTAAGGACTTTTGTCCGCTTTTTTTTTATACGCTTCAAGGGTATAATATACATATGCAAAAATTATTAAAATATTGTAAATCCAAACCTATATATATCATATTAGCCTTATTATTACAGATGATCACATTGTTTGTTCTAATGAGTTATTTTAGTCAACGCTTCTTCATAGTGAACTTTATTCTAATCGCATTTAGTTTATGTGTTTCATTACATATTATCAATCGTGATTCGGATTCAAGTTCAAAATTATTATGGGTCTTGTTGATTATGGCATTTCCGATTTTTGGTGGAGTTGTCTATTTATTGATTGGCAATCGTAAGATTCCTAAAGCTTTAATGATCAAAGATAGACAAGCGTATTCGGATTATAAGAAATATGCGCTTCAAAATGTTGAAATCCTAGAACACCTACATGAAGATGATTATGTATTAGATAAGATGATCTCTATGGCTTGGTCTAATGGATATTTTCCTGTATATGAAAATTGTTCAGTTCAATATTTTCCTTCTGGCGAAGAACAATATCAAGCATTTATTGAAGAATTGATCAAAGCGAAAGACTTTATCTTTATTGAATTTTTTATCATCAATAAAGGTGTCATGTGGAATACGATCTTACAGATCCTTCTAGATAAGGCAAGCATGGGAGTTGATGTTCGTGTTATTTATGATGATATGGGATCATTAACCTATTTACCTAGAGACTATGCGAAATGGTTAAATGATCGTGGTATTAAAACACATGTATTTAACCCTTTGCGCCCTCAACTCGCAATGCAGATGAATAATCGAGATCATAGAAAAATCTTGGTCATTGATGGCAAGGTTGCCTTTACGGGTGGTTGTAATATATCGGATGAGTATATCAATACGAAAAAACGCTTTGGACATTGGAAAGATATGGGATGTTTGATCAAAGGACCTGGTGTAGAAATGTTTACCATTTCTTTTCTACAGATATGGAACTATCAAGCGAGTGAATATACTTCTTATTCTCGTTTTATTCAAGATCGAGCTTGTTTTTCTAAATTGAAAGAAAAAGGGTTCATTATTCCATTTTCGGATTCTCCAACGGATCAAAATAATACAGGACTTCATATGCATTTAAATATGCTTGGATGTGCCAAAGATTATTTCTGGATATCTACACCCTATTTAATTTTGGATGCTGAAATGATCTCATCATTAAAACTTGCGGTATCTAATGGTGTAGATGTACGTATTGTAGTTCCTGGTATTCCCGATAAAAAGATGGTGTATCAAGTCACAAAAGCTAACTTTGATGTGTTGATCAAGGCTGGCGTTAAAATCTATGAATATACACCGGGTTTTATCCATGGTAAAGTATGTATTATCGATGATTCAAGTGCTGTGGTTGGAACCGTGAATATGGATTTTAGATCATATTATCAGCATTATGAATGTGGTGTGTGGATGCATGAAGTCAATTGTTTGAAAGATATAAAAAATGACTTTGAAGAAATATTCAAAGTCTCACATGAAGTTTCATTAGAAGAGTGTATAAACACCAATCCAATTGTAAAAATTTATCGAAATGTATTAAAGGTATTTAGTCCTATTCTATAGGATCAAATACCTTTTGTGTTTTATTTATGAATCATTTTTTCGGGTTGAACATACAAATCAAATTCATCGCTAGTCAAATAACCCAATTCTAAAATGGCTTCTTTTAAAGTTAAATTATTTTTGAACGCATATTGACTTGCATGACCTGCTTTTTCATAGCCAATGACTGGATTTAAACAAGTCACCAACATTAATGAATTATGTAAGTTTTTATCCATAGTTTCTTTGTTGGCTTTTAATCCATCTAAACAATGAATTGTGAAAGAGTGGATTGCATCACTTAATAATTGAATGCTCTGATCCATGTTGTAGGCAATTAATGGCATAAATACATTCAATTCGAAGTTTCCTTGACTTGCACCAATGCCAATAGCTGCATCATTTCCCATGACTTGTACGGCAACCATTGTCAAGGCTTCACATTGTGTAGGATTCACTTTTCCTGGCATGATACTTGATCCTGGTTCATTGCTTGGAATATCAATTTCATGAATGCCACTTCTTGGACCGCTCGCAAGCCATCTTACATCATTGGCAATCTTCATGCAGTTGGCCGCAAGACCTTTTAGAGCACCACTCGTATAGACCATGGCATCTTTACTTGTTAGGGCATGGAATTTATTTGAATCTGGAATAAAGGGTAGCTTTGTTTTTTCAGAAATGATTTTTGTGACGATTTCATCAAAACCTTCTGGACAATTGATTCCAGTACCTACTGCTGTTGCACCACAAGCGAGTTCATAAACATATTTTAAACTGTCTACAATTTGAGCTTTACTATGCTCAATCATAGAACGGTATCCACTTAATTCTTGTGAAAAATATAATGGTGTCGCATCTTGAAGATGGGTTCTACCAATCTTGATAATACCTTCATTTTCTTCTTCTAATTTTTTGATTTGGTTAATCATTTCATCTAATTGAGGAAGAAGTTCTGTATTGATTTTTTGTGCCACCATGATATGTAAAGCAGCTGGGAAAGTATCGTTTGAACTTTGAGATGCGTTTACGGTGTCATTAGGATGAAGAATGTTTTCTTTTGCGTATTCATTTCCTAACATCGAAATGACTTCATTGGCATTCATATTGGTTTGTGTACCAGAACCTGTTTGCCAAACATGCAAAGGAAATTGATCTAAGTATTGTCCGTCTTCTATATTTTGACATACATGGACAATGGCTTCACATTGTTTTTCACTGATTTTATTGAAATGAAGGTTGGCTTTGGCACAAGCTTCTTTCAAAATCGCAAAACTATGAATTAAAGATTTTGGCATTAATTCTTGTCCAATCTTAAAATTCTCTAAACTTCTTTGAGTTTGTGATTTCCAATATTTATCGGCTTCGACTTTGATTTGGCCTAAGCAATCTTCTTCTATACGATATGTACTCATTTTGTTCACCTCTATGCAGTAGTTTAACATTTTTTTAAAAAATTGTCTTTATACATGTTACAATATAGTCGTAACTTAAGGAAATGAGGAGTGCTACATATGCGAATGAAAGAGCCATATGAGGCTTATTTAGATGATTATAATTGTTTGGATGTTTATATGTCCAAAAATTTTTTTGGTGGAAAAAGCCGAATCTTCCACATGAAGGATACAAAGAACCGTATTATCCCTTTGACAATACAGTCACAATCCGATTTATATAATGGATTTACCCATTATGCACTATCTTTAAATGGAAATTTAGAGATTGGCCAAGAATATACAGTCTATGATGAACATTGTAAGACTTGTGTTGCCAAATATTCTCATATTGTCAAAACAGAGCGTTTTGCGAAAGAGTTTAAGTATGAAAAAGATGATTTGGGTGTGATATATACACCTGAAAAAACTACTTTTAAAGTATGGGCACCAACAGCCTTAGCCGTCAATGTTGGATATGTCTTGAATGGTAAGAAGATCGTTGAATCGATGACTCGAGAAGATAAAGGAGTTTTTTCACTTACTATCAATAAAGATCTAAATGGAGTACATTATTCTTATTTAGTTCGAGTCAATGGTGAATATAAAGGGGTAACAGATCCATATACTTGTTTTAGTGGTCCGAATGCACAATATAGTGTCATTATGGATCCTAAAAGTTTAAAGCTTCCCGAAAAAATCAAATTGAAACCTATGGATAGTGAATGTGATGCGATCATATATGAAGCAAGCATTCGTGATATGACAAGTCAAACTGGAATTGGTGTATCGCATCCTAAAAAGTTTGCGGGTTTTACGGAAGAAAATGAAGTCACAAAGGCCCATAATACAGGCTTTAGTTATTTAAAATCATTGGGTATTACGCATGTACAATTGATGCCTGTGTTTGACTTTGGCAGTGTTGATGAAGTATATCCAAATATCTTCTATAACTGGGGATATGATCCGGTGCAATATCGTTGTTTAGAAGGGGCTTATTCATTAGATCCATCTAATGCGAAATTAAGAATTGAAGAATTTGCGAAACTAGTACATGATTGTCATAAAGCAGGAATTCGTGTCAATTTAGATTTGGTGTTTAATCATGTGTATGTTAAAGAAAACTTTGCGTTAGAAAACATGGTTCCCGATTATTATTTCTTAATGAATCGTGAGGGTGAATTCTCAAATGGTAGTTTTTGTGGAAATGATATTGATACCCAGCCTTATATGGCACGTAAATACTTTATAGAAACATGTAAAAAAATTATTGAATTGTATGATGTGGATGGATTCCGTTTTGATTTGATGGGAATTCTAGATTATAACTTGATGAATGAAATTAGTGAAGAGTGTAAAAAAGTAAAACCTGATTTTATGATTTATGGTGAAGGTTGGAATATGCCAAGCTTTGTAGCTGAAGAGATTCGTGCTTCACAATTGAATCAAGCTAAGATGCCACATGTAGGTCATTTCTCGGATCGTTTCCGTGAAGTGGTTCGTGGATCAAATGATGAACTTTCACGTAAAGGATTTGCGTCAGGTCAAGCGGATTTGATCTATCAGGTCAAATGTTGCATGGGAGCAAGTTGTTTAGATCATGTGTTTGATAGTCCTACAAAAGTAGTCAACTATGTAGAGTGTCATGACAATCATACTTTATGGGATAAAAACCGTGTTTGTTGCCACGGGGAGAGTCGTGATTTAAGGGAGAAGCGTCAAATTCTTGCGAATGCGATGGTATTACTTGCGCAAGGAATTCCATTTATTCATTGTGGACAGGAGTTTGGGCGTACTAAACAAAATTTAGGCAACACATATAATCGTTCGGATAACTATAATCGTGTGGATTATCAAAGAAGAGATCATCATATTGAAATTGTGGAGCGTACAAAAGAATTGATTGAAATTCGTAAAGCACATCCTTGTTTTAGATTGAGTACAACTGAAGAAATTGAAGCAGGTGTTCAATTTGATACGATATATGATCAGGTCTTAGTATATTCTTGTCAAAAAGATACAGATCATTGTGTAGCTTTCTTCAATCCTACAAATATTCCATATGATTATCACTTGGATCAGCAGGCTCGAATCTTGTTTGACAATGGCAGCAGCAATCCTTTAGATACGTTTGATATTCATATTGCCGCATTTAGTGTTGTCGTTTGTCAAATTGGCTTGACGGCTTAGAACTCAAAACATATAATATAGTTTAAATTGAGAAGGAGATATAAAATGGCAAAATTTTTTGAAGAACCATCTAGAACGTTCAGTGAGTATTTATTGATTCCTGGTTACACAGGTCCGGATTGTACACCGGATAAGGTGAGTTTGAAAACGCCTTTAGTTAAATTCAAAAAAGGTGAAGAACCTGCACTTTCTTTAAATATTCCAATGGTAAGTGCTGTAATGCAGGCTGTTAGTGGTGAAGAAATGGCTTGTGCACTTGCACGTGAGGGTGGAGTAAGTTTTATTTACGGTAGTCAAACAATTGAGTCTCAAGCCGCTATGGTTCGAAAAGTAAAATCGACTAAGGCTGGATTTGTTGGCAGCGATTCAAATATTAGCCCTGAAGCAACATTAGAGGATGTGATTGCGCTTCGTAAAAAAACGGGACATTCAACAATGGCTGTTACTGACAATGGTCAAGCTGATGGAAAATTAGTAGGTATCGTAACAAGTCGTGATTATCGCGAAAGTCGTATGGATCATTCGATTCAAGTAAAAGAATTCATGACTCCATTTGAAAAATTGATCGTTGGAAACGAAGATATTACATTATCAGAAGCAAACGATTTGATCTGGGAACACAAATTAAATCAATTGCCTATTGTTGATCAAGAACAACATTTAAAGGCTTTTGTGTTTAGAAAAGACTATGAATCACACAAAGACAATCCAAATGAATTATTGGATGAAAATAAGCGTTATGTCGTTGGTGCTGGTATCAATACACGTGACTATGCGACTCGTGTACCTGCATTAGTTGAAGCTGGAGTTGATGTTTTATGTATTGATTCAAGTGAAGGATATTCAGCATGGCAAGCTGAAACAATCAAATGGATTCGTGAACAATATGGTGATAGCGTAAAAGTTGGTGCTGGTAACGTGGTTGATGGAGATGGTTTCCGTTTCTTAGCCGATGCGGGTGCAGACTTTATTAAGATTGGAATCGGTGGAGGTTCTATCTGTATTACACGTGAACAAAAAGGTATTGGACGTGGACAAGCTACAGCTACAATTGATGTCGCAAAAGCTCGTGATGCCTATTTTGAAGAAACTGGTGTTTATATTCCAATTTGTTCAGATGGTGGTATCGTACATGATTATCACATTACATTGGCATTGGCATTTGGAGCAGACTTCGTTATGTTAGGTCGTTACTTTGCGCGTTTCAAAGAAGCTCCAAATAAAATTGTAAGTGTGAATGGAAACTATATGAAAGAGTACTGGGGTGAAGGTAGTGCTCGTGCTCGTAACTGGCAAAGATATGATGTTGGTGGAGACAAAAAAATGTCATTCGTTGAAGGTGTTGATTCATATGTTCCTTATGCAGGAAGCTTAAGAGACAATGTTGGACTATCTCTTTCTAAGATTCGTCATACAATGTGTAACTGTGGATGTTTGACAATCCCTGAACTTCAAAAAGATGCAAAGGTTACTTTAGTATCTAGTACAAGTATTGTCGAAGGTGGAGCTCACGACGTTGTTGTTCGTGATGAACATTTCGACGCAAAACCACAATAATCTCAAAAGGACTTCGGTCCTTTTTTTCTATATGAAAATCGCTTATAATACCTATATGGAAAAACAAAATGATTTATTGATGGATTCAAGTATTCTATATCGAAGTACACAAAAATATTATGATAAAATGCTTCAGGATTTAAATTTAAGCTATGCCCAACTGCCTATTTTAATTGAAATCTATGAGAATGAAGGGATTTCTTTGCAGCAAATTGTGCAGGTTGGAGGCTACGATAAGGGAACTGTGACTAAAAATGTTCAAAAGCTGAACACTTTGGGATACGTTTCCATTTTAACAAGCGCAAAAGATAAGCGTGCTAAAGAATTATATACAACGGCACTTACTAAAAAACATATTTCTGAAATTTATGGAATTCGAAGAGATTGGTGGCATCATATTACGCAAGATCTAAATGCGGATGAAATAGAAGTTTTCTCAAAGTTTTATCAAACGTTATCCAATCATGCGCGAAGTTATGCGGATCTAGAGCAGACAAATCTTCAATTTTATAAATTAAAAAAATTATCCTTATCCGACTTTGATCCTTATTTAAGTTGTTCGTTATATACGGGTGGATGTAATTTAAAGTGTCCATATTGTCATTCAAAAGATTTGGTGTATTTAAAGGAAAATATGTATCCGATTGTCAATGAAAAGATCAATGAATATTTAAAGAGTCATCATAAAGATTTAGAGGGAATCTATATTTCGGGTGGTGAACCCTTGATGCATGAGGGAATCCTTTCTTTTTTACAATATGCCAAGTCACTAGACTATAAAATCAAGCTTCATACCAATGGTATGTTCTATGATCGTTTAAAACGAATCTTAAAAGATGGACTGGTTGATTATGTGAGTTTAGATATAAAAAATGCGCCGAGTGCCTATGCGAAAACGTGTGGTGTGGATGATGTGGATCTAAAGGATATTGAAAAGTCATTGAATGAATTAAAAACATCTTCTTTCGATTATGATATTTGTATCACATTGGTCGATGAATTTCATAATGAAAAGACGATGGATGAATTAGGTCAATGGATTCAAGGTGTGGATCATGTTGTATTACAGCCTTTTAAAGATTGTTCTACAACGATTGATCATTCTTTGCGCAGTCCTAGTTTTGATCAGATTTTAAAATATAAAACAATATTAGAACAATATGTCAAACATGTAGAGATATGGGGGAACTAGTATGATAGAAGTCGAAAAAAGGGATGGATCGATAGTCAATTTTGATTCATCAAAAATCTTTTCTGCGATCTCAAAAGCCTTTGATTCTTTACATATGGAAAAAGATGATGCGATCATCAATTTATTGGTGTTACGGGCTACGGCAGATTTTCAAGCGAAGATCAAAGAAAATCGAATCAGTGTTGAAATGATTCAGGATAGTGTTGAAAAAACGTTGTCAGAATCGGGGTATTATCTGGTTGCGAAAACATATATTTTGTATCGTAAACAAAGGGAAAATGTACGTAAGATCCAATCGACAGCCAATGAATATATTCATTTAGTGAATTCGTATTTGCATAATAATGTGCCTTTAGAAGATGAAAACTCACTCGCTACATATTCTGTGGGTGGTTTGATTCTTTCAAATTCAGGAATGATCACATCGAATTATTGGTTAAGTGAAGTGTATGATGCACAAATCACCAATGCCCATAAAAATGGTGATCTATATATTCATAATATTCATATGTTGACGGGGTGTAGTGCTGGATGGTCTTTAGAAGATTTGATCTTGCGTGGCCTTCCTTCTGTGAATAAAATGATCTCCTCTTTACCTGCTAAACATTTGGGTACATTATGTAATCAAATGGTGAATTTTTTGGGTATTATGCAAAATGAGTGGGCAAGTGCACAATCTTTAGCGCATTTTGATACGTTATTAGTGCCTTTTATCCATAAGGATCAATTATCAAAAAAGATGGTGTATGATTGTCTAGAAAGCTTTATTTATGGGATAAACATCCCTTCTAGATGGGGAACGCAAGCTCCATTTAGTCAGATTACTTTGGATTGGAATATTCCAAAAGAATTTTTAAACAGAAAGGCAATCGTAGCAGGGCGTGAAGAAGATTTTACATATTCAGATTGTCAAGCCGAAATGAGAATCTTGCATGATGCATTATTTGAAGTCTTGAATAAAGGCGATATATCGGGGCGTGGTTTTCAATTTCCAATAGTTGCCCTTTATTTACATTCAAACTTTGATTGGATGCATGAAGAAGAATTGTTTAAGGCTTGCGCGAAATATGGAACGCCTTATTTTTTAACACAAGAAAAGCAGGATGTAGAGGGGTATTTTGGATATAAACCTTTGTGTGGCAGTATGGGAATTGTCACTTTGAATCTAGTTCGATTGGCTTATTTATCAAGTTCTAAAGAAGATTTCTTTAAGCGTTTAGATAGCTTGAGTGATGTGGCTATACGTTCATTTAAAGTGAAAAGACAAGTCTTGAATCAATTGTTAGAGGCAGGACTATATCCTTATACAAAAGCTTATATATCCGATTTTAATAATTACTATGGAACATTAGGTGTTGTGGGCATGAATGAGGCTTGTATCAATGCGAAATGGCTGCAGAAAGATTTGATGGATGTGCATGCGCAAAACTTTGCACAAGAGATATTGAATTTTTTAAATCAAAAAATTTCAAGCCAAGCACAAAAGCTAAATCTAGAGGCAACGCCTGCTGAAAGTGTATGTACGCATTTTGCGAAAATCGATCAAGAGAAGTATCCAGAAATTCAAAGTCATGGCTATTATACGAATTCAACGCATTTAGATGTTGCCAGTACGGATGATGTATTTGAGGCTTTGCGTATGCAACAAAAAGTACAAACTCTTTATAGTGGGGCTACTTCTTTTCCGGTTTTTATTGATCATGGGATTGAAAATTGGAAAATGGCTGCGCTACTAGTAAAAACAATTTATGAAAACTACAACATACCTGTCTTTACAATTACGCCAACGTATTCGGTTTGCGAAGATCATGGGTATGTGTCTGGAAAACAAGATGTTTGTCCAATCTGTCAAAAACCATTAGAAATCTATTCAAGAGTATCGGGTTATTATCGTAATCTTGAGGATTGGAATGAGGGTAAACAAAAAGAGTTTTCAAGAAGAAAGACATATTCGATTTAAGGAGGGATACGATGAGAGAAACAATTGGATTTATTGGGGCTGGAAACATGGGTGGTGCCATGATTGAAGGGATTGCCAAAAATAAATTATTTAATACGATTTGGGTGTGTGATCATCACCAGGAAAATTTGGATCGTTTACATGAAAAGTATGGTGTTAAAACGTCTTTAGATGAAAAAACGGTAGCACAAAATAGTGATGTATTGGTTTTGAGTGTGAAGCCTAAACATTATCCTAAATTGATTGAAACAATCAAAGAGAGTGTAAAAAGTGATGTGATTATTGTCGATATTGCGGCAGGGGTAACTATTTTGGATGTTAAGAAATATTTTGGCAAGGATGTAAAGGTTATTAAGGCTATGCCAAATACGCCAGCTTTAGTTCTTCAAGCTATGAGTGCTATTTCGTTTGATGATTTAGTGACTGAAGAAGATAAGAATTGTATCACATCTATTTTTAATAGTTTTGGAAAATGTGAAGTGGTTGATGAAACTATGATGGATGCCGTAACGAGTGTGAGTGGTTCAAGTCCTGCTTATGTATTTATGTTTATTGAAGCTATGGCCGATGCAGCTGTAGCCCAAGGACTACCTCGAAAACAAGCGTATACATTTGCCGCGCAAGCCGTTTTAGGAAGTGCTCAGATGGTATTAGAGACAGGTATGCATCCGGGTGCATTAAAAGATATGGTATGTTCGCCTGGTGGTACAACGATCGATGCGGTGTGCGAACTTGAAAGAACAGGATTTAGAGCAAGTGTAGAATCGGCAATGCGTGCTTGTGGTGAAAAATCAAAGAAAATGACGGAGGGAAAATAAGTATGAAAAATATTTGTATCGGATTATTTGAGGGAGAAGCATTACCTGAAAGTTTAGCGGCTTTTAAAGATGTGAAATTGGATTTAGAATTTGGCAAGATCACAACGATTCATACATTAAATCAATTGGATTGTGAAAAAATCGTAGTCGTTGGTTTGGGTGATGGTAAAAAGAATATCAAGGAAGCTTTTAGTAAAGTTGATGCGGATGATTATTTAGTATATGTTAATGAAAATACGGCGTATGCGGCTGGTTTTGGACTTGTATATGGTGCGTATAGTTATAAAGAGACAAAGGTGTATGACTTAGAAAGTGATGGATATACGGCTGAATTTGAAAAGGGTAAAACAGTTGCTTCCATTGTGAATCATGCGCGTGAACTAAGTGATATGCCGGCTAACTTTTTAACACCGGATCATTTGGTGGATGAGGCCAAGGTGGTTAGTGAAAAGTATGGTATGGAAATTGAAATTTTAAATCAAGAAGATTTAGACCAACTTGGTGCTGGTGCACTTTTAGCGGTGAACCAAGGTTCAGACAGGCCTTGTTTTATGGTTGTGATTCGTTATGATGGTGGAAAAGAAGAAGAGGATTATACGGCACTTGTTGGTAAGGGTCTTACTTATGATGCAGGTGGCTACAATATCAAATCGAACATGCATGGTATGAAGTACGATATGTGTGGAGCTGCCAATATGCTTTGTGCTTTAGAATTATTGGCAGAATTAAAAGTGGAAAAGAATATTGTGTGTGTTTTACCTATCACAGAGAATAAAATCAATGGACATGGCTTTGTCGATGGGGATGTGATCACAAGTTTAAGTGGTAAGACGATTGAAGTCACAAATACGGATGCAGAAGGAAGATTGATTTTGGCAGATGCCTTGACAATGGCGCAAAAATTAGGGGCTACTCGTGTTATTGATATGGCAACTTTAACAGGGGCTTGTGTTCGTGCTTTAGGAAGTACATATACGGGAATCTTTAGTAATGATGATAGTTTCTATTTGCCTTTCTTAGGCGCTTCAAAAGCTACAAAGGAACAGATTTGGCGTTTGCCTGTGGATGAGTATTTCCATTCGGAATTAAAGTGTTCTAAGGTAGCGGATATTGTCAATTCAAAGACTTTGGGTGGAAATGCAAGTTTAGCAGCAGCATTCTTGGAAGAATTTATTGAAGAAGGAACAAAGTGGATCCACTTGGATATTGCGGGAACAAGCGATAAGGATGAAGTGGCTACGGGTGTCATGATTGAGACAATTGTTCATTTCTTTGAAAATGAATGTAAATAAATGAAAACGTATTGAAATAAATCACAGAACGTGGTATCATCATACGTGTTTAGAAAAGAGGACAAATTAATGGAAGTACAATTTGTAGAAAGTAAAAACTTAAAAGAAAAACCAACCGGAGCTTTAGGTTTTGGTAAATACTACACAGACTATATGTTTGTGATGGATTGGGATGCTGGTCAAGAATGGCATGATGCAAGAGTCGTACCTTATGGACCATTAGAATTTGATCCAGCAAGCATGGTATTGCACTATGCACAAGAAACATTTGAAGGTTTAAAGGCGTATCGTACTAAGGATGGTAAGGTTCAATTGTTTAGACCTGAAATGAATGCGAAGCGTTTTGCGAACTCAAATAAACGTTTGAGTATGCCAACTTTACCTGTGGATATGTTTGTGGATGCAGTAAAGACAATCGTTAAATATTCTGAAGACTGGATTCCAACTGGAGAAGGAGAATCTTTATATATTCGTCCATTCATGTTTGCGACAGAAGCTGCGATTGGTGTACATGCAGCTAGTCATTATAAATTCATGATTATTTGTTCACCTGTTGGTGCTTATTATGCCGAAGGTGTTAACCCAGTTAAGATTTATGTTGAAGATGAATATGTTCGTGCTGCCAAAGGTGGTACAGGATTTACTAAGTGTGGTGGAAACTATGCAGGTAGTTTAGCTGCTCAAGTAAAGGCTGAAGAATTGGGTTATTCTCAAGTATTATGGTTGGATGGAGTTCACCGTAAATATATTGAAGAAGTTGGTTCTATGAACGTTATGTTTGAAATTGATAATAAGATTGTGACAGCTCCATGTGAAGGTACAGTACTTCCTGGTGTTACTCGTGATTCGATTTTACATATCTTAAAGGATTGGGGATATGAAATTGAAGAAAGACATTTAGCTGTTGATGAATTGATGGAAGCTGGTCACAATGGTAAACTTCAAGAAGCTTGGGGAACTGGTACTGCAGCCGTAATTAGTCCAATTGGAGAATTGTACTATAAAGGTGATGTTGTGACTGTTTCTGATTTTAAAACAGGTGAATTAACACAAAAACTATATGATACTTTAACAGGTATTCAATGGGGAACGATTGAAGATCCTTATGGATGGACTGTTGTAGTCGATTAATTTGATGAAGGTGTACGTTGTACATCTTCTTTTTTGTTTAAAATTTAAAATTTCTTTAACTGAATGCTTACATATTCATGATATAAATGATTCAGAAAGAAGGATGCTTATGAAAGGAATATGGTTGATTGTAGTAGGAAATATATTGTTTTTGGCTTCGGCAATATTTGATGGAAGTACTAGAAGTGATTTTAGTGATTTTTCAAGTGGTGTATTGATTGGATTATCACTAGGATGTAACTTAATTGGGATTATCTTGGCCGCAAAAGAGATTAAATCAAATGAAAAAGTATAGAGTATCCTTGTCGATTTGGTTCGTATTTGAGATGGTTGCCCTTTCTTTGTATATATCCACAAAGAACTTGTTTTATTTATTTAACTTTACATATATTGGGACTTGTGTTGGAGTCGGTACAAGCTTAATGTCGTCTAATAATAAGTATGCAAGAAATTTTGTGTAGAGGTATATATGTTACGAAAGGTGACGTGTGATAATGCGAGTTTGCAGTAAAACTTAACTCTAATTTTGCATCTTAACATAAAAAGAGTTGAAATACAGAAAAAGAGTTAAGATTGGCGGTGAACAAACGAAGTATCTCAATAAAGTTCTTGGAATGGAAGTTACTTATGGGTATGTGGAGGAAGATAGATGGTTCATGGTAGTGAATAAAAAAATAGAGATTGCTCTCTATTCTTGTTCGTATTTGTTTAGGGTATATTCTGTATGCATCTTATAGATGATGCATTGAATGACATTATCCATTAATTCTTGTTCGGGATTGGTGTTTTCAAATGTGATCGTATTGCGGTTGTTTTTGAAAACATCATTTAAGGAGTCTTCAAATCGAGATATAAATAAGTCATAGGCTTGTTCAATCGTTGAATCTTTCATATTTGTATAAATATGAAGTAAAGATGTGATTTGTTGCATGGAATAGCATCTTTTTAAGATGGTTAAAACTAAAAAGTAAGCTAAATGACTTTTTGTATAATGTTTTTTTACTGGAGGATGAACAATACCTGTTTTGACATAATTGTTGATCATAGATTTGGTGATGAATTTTTCATCGTTAAAATATGTATCTTTTAATTTGTCGTTGATATAAGTGATAACTTGGTCCATATAGAGTTCGATTTCAGGTAAGTCGTTCCATCTTGGAAATGTATAATTTTTCATAATCATAGTGTAACATAAAATGAATTCTTACACAATCTAGAAATTAATACTAGATGTATTGACTTATTGTTATATCTATATTATTGTTTATCTAAAGAGAGGTAAAAAAAGAATGATTCATATTATTTCTGATTCATCGACTTTGTATTCGATTGAGTCGGCAAAGAAAAAAGGGTTGTCGATTGTTCCTTTGAATATTACTGTTGATTCACAAACATATCGAGATTTTGAGGATATCACGAGTACACAATTATTAACGATGATTGAAGAGCACAAGATTCCTAAAACATCACAGCCAAGTCTTGGAGAAAAAATTGATTTATATAATGAATTTACCAAAGATGGGGATGAAGTCATTGATATCGCCATGGCTTCTGGATTGAGTGGAACGTATCAAACGGCTATGATGGCGAAAAATTCTTGTGACAATCCAGATTTAGTTCATGTAGTAGATACACAAACATTATGTGGACCACATCGTTTAATGGTGGATACGGCTTTAGAGATGGCTGAAAATGGGGCAACAGCTAAAGACATCGTAATGATGATCGTACAAAGTCGTATGCAGGAAGAGTCTTATCTTGTTCCTGTAGATTTTCAATTCTTAGTTCGTGGTGGAAGAATCAAAGGGTTAGCAGCTACTTTGGGTGGCGCATTAAAATTAATTCCAATTTTGAAAAAAGGCGTAGACGGCATAGGCTTAGATAAGTTTGGTGTAAGCCGCACTTATAAAAAAGCTGTCAATATGGTGGTTGAAGATTTTAAAAATAATGGTTTTGATTCCAATTATACATTCTACATTTCACATGCCTTTAATGAAGAATTGGCGATGATGTTTGAAAAGAAGATCAATGAAACTTTTGAAGGTGCAAAAGTTGTGATTTATCCTTTATCACCTGCATTTATTACGCAGGGTGGTCCTGGATGTGTTGCAGTACAGGCAATTAAAATGGCTTAAGGAATTTTCCTTAAGCCATGTTTTTTTTTCTTTTTTTAATCTTTACCTACTTTAGAACACCATCTGACCAAAATAAGCCACAAAACTCATTGCGATAATAAAAGCTACACCATAAGGTAAGATCATGGATAATAATTTAGAATCTTGTCCTTGTCCATCTACACTGCTTAATGCGATTGCGATAGATTGTGGTGACAACATT
The DNA here is from genome assembly GCF_934754935.1 of uncultured Holdemanella sp. GTDB lineage: Bacteria > Bacillota_I > Bacilli_A > Erysipelotrichales > Erysipelotrichaceae > Holdemanella. The sequence goes on from NZ_CAKVJB010000020.1 coordinate 15,623, forward strand.
TTACCAGCCGCGACACCAAGTGAGTTTAATGCGACGATCCAATATGGATTGGCATCTAAACTTTGTGCAGCACTTTCTTGTACAGCACCAAATAATACACCTGAACTTGTTCCTGAACCCGTTACAAATGTTCCTAGACATCCAATCCATGGAGCAAAGAATGGATAGAAACTTCCAGTTACAGCTATCGCAAACGATGCGATCGAAGCAATCATACCTGCATAGCCCATGATTTTCGCACATCCAAGTACACATAGCATTGTGATAATGGTTTGTGACATTTGTTTAAGTGTGGCGATAAATACCACTTTAAAATCTCTAAATGTAGCTTTTTGAATCAATCCACCCAAAATTGCCGATAAGAAGATCCATACACCTGGTGTGTTGATCCAAGTAAATGTCATTGTGCTTGGATTTTCTCCTGTATAAACAATAGCTGTTGATGCGAACTTTGATAAGAATGTATTGACTGGAGCTATTAATTTTGAAGTCGATAATAAGAAGATAAAGATAAAGATAAATGGAGACCAAGCTGTTAATGCTTTTTTAACAGTGATTTTTTCTGCTGCCTCTAACTTCATTTCATATTCAGGATTTGGCTTTACTTTTGAACCGAATAGAATTGTACATAATAATGAACATACACTTCCAACGACAACACTAAGTTCAGCACCTACAAATTTAGCAACGATCATTTGTGGAATTAGAAAACTAAGTCCAGATACCAAAGTTACAGCTGTAACTCCTTTTAATGCCTTCACGCCTTTTCCCGTTGCCATGACGATCAAGAATGGACATAGCAACATAAATGGTGCCAATTGAAGTGTTTGTGTAAATGCCAATTGGGTATTTTCAAGTCCAACTAGATTTGCCAAAGTAACGGTTGGAATACCAATCGATCCAAATGGAGTTGGAACACCATTGGCAATCAGGCAGACTAAGCATGAGAATAAAGGTTCAAAACCTAAAGCTACAAGCATACTTGCAGGAATGGCAATGGCAGTACCAAAACCAGCCATACCTTCCATAAATCCTCCAAAACACCATGCGACTAATAAAACTAAGATTCGTTTATCACTTGAAACACTGGTAATCATTTGTTTGATGATTTCCATACCGCGTGTACGTAGTGACAAATTATATGTAAATACAGCTGCGATAATGACTACAATAATGGGCCATAGTGCCATTAAGAAACCTTCACAAGCAGCACTCATTGTATTTAGAAAACTTTGTTGCCAAATCGCAATGGATAAGAGTGCGGAAATAATTAAAGAACCAAAGGCAGCTTTATATGTGGGCCATCCAAGTACGGTTAGCGCAAATATCAGCCACAAAATGGGACAAAGTCCCAAAATAAAATATAGAAAACTCATATCATCTCTCCCTTATGTGTGTTGATTATATCAAAGTGAGATAGATTGTCAAAAGAAAAACGCTAAAAATAGGCGTGTAAGCGTAATCAAACAACAAATGATGGTAAAAAATGTGGTTATTTTTTGACTAACTAAGGGATTAAAAAAATTAATACATTTTTTGATAATGTTGTGGCCTTTTTGAGTGGAATGATGTATTATAGTGGTACAAAGTAGCATATTGTGTCATAGAGTGGGGGTGAAGACACATGTTCATGGGGGAATACGCGCATAACATAGATCGTAAGGGGCGATTGATTATGCCAGCTAAGTTTCGTGAGGAACTAGGTGAACATGTTGTCGTAAACCGAGGACTTGATGGATGCCTGTATGTATATACGGTAGAGCAATGGCAGCAAGTGTATCAAAAGCTATCAACTTTGCCTTCGACAAATAAAGACGCACGTATGTATCAGCGTATGATGTTGTCAAAAGCAGCAGAATGTGAAATGGATAGTCAGGGTCGAATTTTAATTCCATCCTCTTTAATCGCCTTGGCTTCTCTTGAAAAAGAATGTTTGATTATAGGTGTAGCGAACCATTTGGAAATTTGGTCTAAAGAACGCTGGGAAGCTTTAGAAGAAGAGCAGAGTGCATCTTTTGAAGAAGCGGCCGAACACTTATCGGAAATTATGGGGTAGTAATGAATGGAACATATTAGTGTATTATTGAATGAATCGATTGACATGCTACAAATAAAAGAAGATGGGATCTATGTGGATTGCACACTGGGTCGAGGGGGACATAGTAGTGAAATCTTAAAACGTTTAACAAGTGGACATTTATATGCGTTTGATTGTGATCAAAATGCGATTGATGAAAGTATGCCACGTTTAAAGGCAATTGGAGATCATTTTACTTTGATTCATTCTCCTTTTGAAAATTTAAAGAGTGAGTTAGCAAAGCGTGGTATCAATTTTGTAGATGGTATATTTATGGATTTGGGTGTATCAAGTCCGCAATTCGATGATGGCCAAAGGGGGTTTAGCTATCGTTCGAATGCACGCTTAGATATGCGTATGGATCAATCCCAAGAATTAGATGCCTATATTGTAGTGAATACGTATGATAAAGAAGATTTGATTCGTATTTTAAAGCGTTATGGCGAAGAGCCTTTTGCGGTTAAGATAGCCAATAAGATCTGTAGTGCTAGAGAAAACGCACCAATCGAAACGACATTTGAATTGGTGGATGTGATTAAATCAGCGCTTCCAGCTGCTGTTTTAAGAAAAAAGGGGCATCCAGCGAAACAAACGTTTCAGGCGATTCGTATTGAAGTAAATCATGAATTAGAACAATTAGAGACTGTATTGCATGATGGATTAACGATGTTGAAGCCACATGGAAGAATGGCAGTCATCACATTCCATTCTTTAGAGGATCGAATTGTGAAAGAGATTTTTAAAGAGGTGGCCGTTGCCAAAAAGGTGAATAAGAGGCTGCCACAAGTGGGGACAGAAAATTTAGAATATCAATTGGTAAATCGAAAACCGGTTTTAGCAAGTAGTGAAGAATTAGAAATGAATAATAGGGCGCATAGCGCAAAATTAAGAGGGATAGAGAAGAAAGGATGATGCATATGCAAAGAAAGTTTAATTTAACAGGTGCACTTGTTTTAACTTTATTTGTGTTGTCATTGGTCTTCTACTTCGCATCAAAAACATATGTAAGTTCAATGAATCTTTCGCTTTCGGTTCAAGAGAGTGAGTTAGCAAATGAAATTGCGCAGAAAGAACAATCTGTAGAAGAGCTCCAAAATGAAGTCAATACGTTACAGGAAAAGGGTCGATTGTTAGGAATGCTTGACAATGAAGTCTCTGATAATGAAAATAATATATATGTAATAAATGACTAGATGGAGTGGTGATGTATAATGTCGGTTCGAAAAAGTAATAATGAACTTTTTAAAATGATTTTACGAATGACACTTATTGGAACATTAGTGGTAGCTAATGTTCTTTTCACTATGGTTACACATAGGCATTTATGGTCGCAAAAAGATGTATTGGATAAACGTATCGCATCGAGTATTGTCGAAAAGACGGTTACCGCAAAAAGAGGTACGATTTATGATCGTAATCATACTGTTATTACGCAACAAACAACTGCCTATACGATCGTCGCCTATTTAGATTCGGGAGTTGTAGATGCCGATGGAAATCCAAATTATGTCAAGAATATTGCGTCTACGGCTAAAAAGTTAAAGTCTGTTTTAGGGGATGAAGTCAATGAAAAGACGTTGATCAAAATTATGAAGTCGGCTAAAAAGTCGGGTAAATCGCAAACAGAATTGGGTGCGGGTACGAAGCGTATTAAAAAGAGTGTCATGAAAGAAATCAAAAAATTAGAAATTCCGGGAATTGGCTTTATTGATGCGGTATCTCGTTATTATCCAACAACGCCATATTCTTCCAATCTAGTTGGGTTTGCGGCTTATGATGAGGATACACAATCAATCGAAGGAAAGATGGGTCTAGAGCTATCTTTAAATGAATTGTTGAAAGGAAAGAATGGTTCAGAACAATATCAACAGACGGTGGATGGTTCTAAGCTTCCGGGAACTACAAAAGTTATCGAACAAGCTAAAAATGGAAAAGATGTTGTGCTGACATTGGATTCTGGATTACAGTCAACTGTGGAAGCTCAATTGCAGGCTACCATGGAAAATGAGAATGCCAAATCGGCATGGTGCATTGTGATGGAAGTAGAAACGGGTAAAGTCTTGGCTTGGGCAAGCTATCCTACTTTTGATCAGAATGAACATAAAGAAATTCCTAGCTATCAAGATGCGATTTCTACAAGTACGTATGAGCCGGGTTCAGTAATGAAGCCATTTACGTATGCGATTGCGATGGATACAAATGTATATCCTTATAATCAAACTTTTCAATCTTATCAATTTTGGTACAACTACGATCCAAATACCGCAAAGATTTCTCGTGTGGCCATTGGTACAGAGACACCATATCCATATATTGCGGATGCGTTGGATGAAGATTTTGGTACGATCACCTTTGATCAAGGTTTGGCTTTTTCAAGTAATGTGGGTATTTGTGAGTTATTAGCCAATTATGTCAATTATAGTCAGTATTGTGATTATTTAGATAAGTTTGGGTTCTTTCAAAAGGTAAATACGCCTTATGTAGCGCAATCTTTGGGCGTGAAGAATGTGGGGCTTCCAACCGATTATTTGTCGACTGGATTTGGTCAGGCAAGTTCAATTACGGTTTTACAATTGTGCCAAGCCTATACGTCTATATTTAATGATGGAACTATGATGCGTCCATATGTCATTGATTCGATTGTGGATAGTGATACGAGACAAACGGTAAAGAAGTATAAGAAAAAGGCTGTGGGTACGCCCATTTCGTCTCAAACCGCAAAAGAAGTGCAGGAATTGATGTCGCATGTAACGGATGAAGGGGCGAGTGGTCATCGTTTTAAAATGGATGGTATTGACTTATTGATGAAAACGGGAACGGCACAAATCTATAATGAAAATTTAGGTAAATATGATCCGGATTATCATACTTCCAGTGTCATGGCGGCAGCTCCTGCAGATGATCCAAAGGTCATGGTGTATTATGGCTTGGTTTCTACCAATATTACTTCATATTCGGCAGAACCATTTAAAAAGATCATGCGTGATACATTGCAGATATATGGTGTTTCTACAACACCTACAACCGATACCCAAGATACGTATGAGAAGTGGGAGAGTTATTCAATGCCAAGTTTAGTCAATCATACGATTGATTATGCGCATGAGAAGATGAAAGATAAAAAAGTGCATTTTGAAGTGATTGGTGATGGTACAAGTGTCGTGGGTCAATATCCAGATTCCAATATCACAATCAATTCAAATGATCGTGTTTTTGTGTTGACAAATGGTAGTAAGATCACAATGCCCAATATGACGGGTTGGACGCGTAAGGATATTACGGTGTTCTGGCAGTTGACGGGTATTGGCATAAAGACGAGTGGTTATGGTAAGGTAACAAGTCAAAATGTAGAAGAGGGTACAACGATTTCTACGGATACAAAAATTGAGGTGAATTTAGAGTAAAAGAGCGAAAGCTCTTTTTTTTCGGTATACAAAATGAAATGGATTTTGTTTTCAAGTTGACAAATGTCATTCGGGTTGGGTAAAATTAATGTTGAGTGAAAGAGGAGAGAGTAAAAATGAATGATTCACAAAAAATGAAGTGGTACACACTTGCGTTTATGTGCTTTTCCACACTTTGGGGATTTGGAAACGTTCTAAACGGATTTATGTACTTCAACGGAATTCAAGTTATCTTTTCTTGGATTTTGATGTTTGCGCTTTACTTCGTACCTTATGCATTAATGGTAGGTGAGTTAGGTTCAGCATTCAAAAATTCAGGTGGAGGTGTAAGTTCTTGGATTCACGAAACAACTGGTCCTAAGGCTGCATACTATGCAGGTTGGACTTATTGGGCATGTCACATTACGTACATTGCTTCAAAGGGTTCTGGTGGTTTAAAAGCATTAAGCTGGATGATCTTCCAAAACTCAGAAACTTATGCATCTTTTAACACAAAAGCGGTTCAGTTTGCGACATTGGCTGTATTATTACTATTCAGTTATGTAGCGAGTCGTGGTTTAAATCCATTGAAGAAAATGGCTACAATTGCTGGTTCTAGTATGTTCGTTATGAGTATTCTTTATATCGTAATGATGTTTGCAGCTCCAGCTATCAATCCAAATGGTGGATATTTAGCTATGGATTTCAGTTTCAAAAACTTGATTCCAACTTTTGACTGGAAATATTTCAGCTCATTGTCAATCTTAGTATTTGCGGTTGGTGGATGTGAAAAGATTTCACCTTATGTAAATAAAGTTGAAGATCCTTCTAGAGGATTCCCTAAGAGTATGATTTTTGCCGCTATCATGGTTATCATTTGTGCTATTTTTGGTACAATTGCGATGGGTATGATGTTTGATCCTGCTGTAATCGATGCGAACTTTGACTCATACAATGCGAATGGTTCTTATTGGGCATTCCAAAGATTAGGTGAATACTATGGTATGGGTAATGTATTGATGATCGTTTATGCAGCTTGTAACTGTATTGGACAATTCTCTACATTAGTAATTAGTATTGATGCTCCATTGCGAATGTTATTGGATAACGAAGATGCTCGTCAATATATTCCATCTAAGTTATTACGCAAAAATGATGCAGGTGCATATTCAAATGGTATCATCATGGTTGATATTCTTGCGGGTGCAATCATCTTAGCTCAGGCTTTAGTTCCAAATGCTGATACAGTACTTCGTCAGTTGACGCAGTTAAACTCAGTAACAATGCCAATGCGTTACTTATGGGTATTCTTCGCCTATGTTATGTTGCGTAAGAAAACAGATATTTTCCACCGTGACTATAAATTTGTGAATAATAACACAGTTGCGATTGTATTTGGTGCATGGTGCTTTGTATTAACAGCAGCTTGCTGCTTACTTGGTATGTATAAAGCGGGCGATATGTATACAACATTCTTAAATATTATCACTCCAGTTGTATTAACAGCTTTAGGTTTGATTTTACCAGCAATCAAGAAAAAAGAGGCAAAAAATTAATTTTGCCTTTTCTTCTTATTTGTGGATAATTATATATAGTCAAGGAGATGTTTTTATAATGAATACAGTAGAAATTTCAAATGAATTAATTCAATTTATTGAGTCAAGTCCAAGTATGTTTCATTCAATCAAAACGATTCGTACTTATTTAGAAGAAGATGGATTTACATATCTTCCTGAATCTAAAGCTTGGGATGTAAAAGCGGGTGGAAAATATTATACAATTCGTAACCACTCAAGTTTGATTGCGTTTAAGGTAGGTAAGGATCTTGAATCTTATCATTTCCAAATGTGTGCAAGTCACTCGGATTCTCCAACTTATAAAGTGAAGAATGTGCCAGAGCTTGAAGGACCAAAAGAATATTTGCGTCTAGATGTAGAGGCTTATGGTGGTATGATCGATAATACTTGGTTCGATCGTCCTTTAAGTGTTGCGGGTCGTGTACTTGTTCGTAATGGTTCTAAGATTGAATCTAAATTATTATATATCGATAAAGATATTTTGATGATTCCAAATGTGGCGATTCACTTTAATCGTGAAGTCAATAATGGTTATAAATATAATCGTCAAATCGATTTATGTCCAATGTTCTCTTGTGGTGCACTTAAAAAGGGTGCTTTTGACAAGATGGTTGCGGATGAATTAGGCGTTAAGGCAGAGGATATTTTAGGTAAAGACTTATTCTTAGTCAATCGTCAAAAAGGTTTAGTTTGGGGATTGGAAAATGAATTTGTTTCAAGTCCTAAATTGGATGACTTACAATGTGCATTCGTTTCATTGAAGGCTTTTATGGAAGCTGAAAATGAGAAGAGTGTTAATGTATATTGTTGTTTTGATAATGAAGAAGTGGGTTCAAACACAAAACAGGGTGCTATGTCTACTTTCTTAAAGGATGTATTGCACCGTATCAATAATGGTTTAGGTAAAACGGAAGAAGAGTATTATCAGGCTATCGCAAAAACTTTCTTGGTAAGTTGTGATAATGCGCATGCACTTCATCCAAATCATCCAGAAAAGACAGATGCCGTAAACTATGTCACAATGAATGGCGGTATTGTCATTAAGGAAAGTGCCAACCAGAAATATACAACGGATGCGTTTAGTCGTGCGTTATTTACTGGGGTTTGTCAAAATGTAAATGTGCCAGTACAAAGTTTTGCGAATCGTAGTGATAGTGTTGGTGGTTCTACTTTAGGTAACTTATCAAATACACAGGTAAGTATTCATGCGGTAGACTTTGGTTTAGCTCAGCTTGCGATGCACTCATGTTTTGAAACAGCAGGTGTTAAGGATACGGAATATGCGATTATCGCATTGAAGGAATTCTATGAAACAAATGTGCAGATCGATGAAGCTGAATCAGTATGTCTAGAGAAGTAATTGTTCAAAGAATAGAGAAGTCGGATTTGATTGATGCGAAAAAGGAATTGATGATTGAAATTGTCCAAAATAAGAAAGAGGATGATTTTGATAAGAAAATCGATCGTTTGTATCGTCAATTTTCTAAGAGTTCTTCGTTTAAAAAACATGCGGAAAAGATGGTTTGTCGGGATGATGAAAAGTTAAAGATTTGTAACATGATGCTTGTGATGAGTGTGACTTTGACTTTGTTCTTTTTAAAGGCTGTCTTGTTTTCGAGTTATGTTGTGAATTTTAGTATTGATGCGATCGTTGGTTGTCTAGCCTTCGTATTCTCATTTATTAATGTTCGTACAAAATATAGAACTTTAAGAAGATATGATTTAGTACGTGACTTTATCTATTTGGATGGTTTATCTTTACTTCTTTGTGTTTTGTTTAAGATGTTCTTTCCTGTACAGGTTGATTTTTCATTGATTATTTTATTGGTGGATTATTATTTGTGTAAGAAAAGATTTAAGGAAAAAGCATTTAAAATGTTGGAAGCAAATTAGCAAATTTAGGGGTATCACAATATGTGGTACTCCTTGTTTTTTCTCGTTTGATTTTAAAGACTAGCCTTCTATTTTTAATTCAATTATGGTATTATTGTTAAGTAGTATGTAAAAAGGAGACGTCGAATGAGTAAGAAAAGAGTTTATGCGGCTATCGAAATTGCTGATCAAGAGATTCGTCTTATCGTTTTAGAGATATTTGAAGCTCGTTACAACGTTTTAAGAACAGAAAGAGTTGCTTGTTCAGGTGTAGATAAAAATCAAAAGATTGTCGATGAAAGTGCTATTGTTACAGCCATTCGTCAAGCTATAACGAATGCACAGGCAGCTTTAGGATACCGAATTGAACGTGTATTATTGGCTGTTCCTAGTGTAAATGTAATGCGTAGCTCACAAAAGGTACGTGTACAGATTGAAGATGGAACGAAGAACATTCGTTTATTCCATATTCAACAAGGATATAAAAACGCGATTCAAAAACGATTGAATGAAGATGTAGAATTTGTAAATGCGAATAAGGTTACTTATGAAGTAAATGGTACAGTAAGTCAGAAGCTTCCATTGAATCAAGAATGTGAAGATTTCATGATGGATGTAGATTTATTATATGCAGATAAGGAAACGATTTATTCCTATGCTCGTTGTGTTGAGCAGGCAAATCTTGAAATCTTGGATCTATGTTTAGATTCATTTGCGATTGGTCAGGAAACAGCAGCTTTAACACAGAGTACAGAAAGAGTTACAATTCAAGTTGATTTGGAACAGAATCATTCTACTTTAGCTTTATTTAGCACAGGTCGTTTGATGACTTGTACAACTTTGGATTTTGGATATTTATGGTTCATTGAAGATATTCAAAAGAAATATAAGTTGAGTGATGAGGTATGTTACAGATTGTTGCAAAATATTTTCTCGGGTCAAGAAGATGAAAACAGCGATGTGATCATTTATATTGAACAAAGAGAAGATATGCGTGTAGAGATTACGGCAAATGAACTTGCGAAAGCTTGTTTACCTCGTATTCGTCAATGGATTGCAGCTGTCAATGATGCATGTTTACCAATTGTTCGCCAAGGAAAATCAAGATATGTCATTACTGGACAAGGAAGTAATATTCCTGTATTGAAGGATTTAGATAAATCATTCAATGCGAGTGCAATGATCTATCAAGAACAAGCAATTGGTGCAAGAGATGGTGCATTTGTATGTGGCTTAGGTATGGCATATGCTTGGCAAGATATCAATCGTATTCACCATGATGACAGAATCAGTGCAAACAATAATGAATTGGAAGCAAGTATTGATGCGATCAATCAAAAGGCATCAAGTGTTGAAGGTGGATTTACAAAGAAATTAAAGAATGCTATTTTAGCAGAAGAAGAATAAAAAGAGAGGAAAATATTATATGACTGAATTTAATCAAGTAGCAAATATTAAAGTATTTGGTGTTGGTGGTGGTGGATCCAATGCCGTTAACCGCATGGTTGCTGATGGTGTTAAAGGTGTTGATTTCTATATCTGCAACACAGATGTACAAGTAATGAAAAATTCTCCTTGCGATAATAAAATCGTTTTAGGAAAAGAAACTACAAAAGGTCTAGGTGCTGGTGGTAATCCAGAATATGGACGTAAAGCGGCTGAAGAAAGTGAAGCTGAAATTCGCGAATCTGTAAAAGGAAGCGACATGGTATTTATCACTGCTGGTATGGGTGGTGGAACAGGTACTGGTGCTGCTCCATTGATCGCAAAGATTTCTAAAGAAGAAGGTGCTTTAACAGTTGCGGTTGTAACTCGTCCATTCACTTTTGAAGGTCGTCGTCGTGCAAACAATGCCAAAGAAGGTATTGAAGAATTGAAAAAATATGTTGACTCATTGATCATTGTATCAAATGACAACTTATTAGATGTTATTGGACGTAAACCAATCGAAGAAGCATTCCAAGCTGCAGACAATGTATTACGTCAAGGTGTTCAAACAATCTCTGATTTGATTGCTGTTCCTGCATTGGTTAACTTAGACTTTGCGGATGTTCGTAGCGTTATGCAAAACCAAGGTCGTGCATTGATCGGTATTGGTATGGCAGAAGGAGAAGATAAAGCTATTTCTGCTGCTGAAAAGGCAATCCAATCTCCATTATTGGAAGCACAAATTTCTGGTGCTAAATCTGCTATCGTAAATATCACTGGTGGTGACAAAGTTAGCTTATTTGATGCTCAAAATGCCGTATCTGTAATCCAAGATGCTGCTGGTGGAGATGTTGACTGCATCTTCGGTATCGCAATCAATGAACAATTAGGTGATGCAATCATCGTTACAGTTATTGCGACAGGATTTGAAGAACCAAAAGAAAAACAACGTAAAAGACGTAGTGAACCAGTCATCAAACAAGTTGCGAATGATGCATTATTTACAGAACCAAAAGTTCAAGCTCCTGTAAATTCAGGTGTTGTAACTAGTGTTGAAAACAACTCAAATGATGAACAAATTCCTAATTTCTTCTTCAATCGTTAATTCACACATTTAGAGAGCCTAGGCTCTCTTTTTTTGTGCTTATACCGACAAAATAATGACGGTAATATTGAATAAATGTTGGTGATGTCGGTAATGAAGTTAAAAATGTCGGAATAAATGTCGGTATTGTTTCAGAAATACAAAAAAAACAGAGAATTTCTTCTCTGTACTAGGCATGGCTGGGGTACTTGGATTCGAACCAAGGAAATGTCAGATTCAGAGTCTGATGCCTTACCGCTTGGCTATACCCCAATGTGCCTATTTATAATACACTATTGGTTATTTTTTTACAAGTGTTTTTTCATGTAAAGCACTTGTTTTTTTGCGTTTTAGATCAGATAGGTGCAATCGTTTGAAATTGCTTGGAATTCACGTTGTTTTCACATTGAGTTGTCACAATTATAGGTGAGAAGAAAAGAGTATATAAACAAGGGGGTGAAGGAATGAAAAAGAAGATTTATATATGTATGAGTATTCTTATGGTGTTGTTTCTTTCTTTGACAATGGTACATGCCAATGAATCAACGACATATCGTTTGAGTGAAAAAGAAATGGAGATGATGGATGAATATAGTAAGGGTAATGTAAATACGCCTGAATTTATTCAGTTGCGAAAAGAAAAGGCCGAAATCTATGGATTAGTCGACTATTGTGATGAAAACTATATTTTAGAAGAGGACTTCTATGATGAGTATGCCGATGCATATTTGATGCAAAATGGATTGATGATACTCGATCGATATAGTGCTGGATTTGATTCAAGTTCTAGCTTTATGATGGCAAGATCTGCGAGTGTCACAAATGTATTTCACCATCGCTATACAGATCGTAATGGGTATTATCTAGCGAATTGTTTGTATCAATTATCGAATTCTCACTATGCCTTTTGTGCTCAAGGATTAAATGCCAATCCATCAAGCGGAAGTGTCACATCTGATCCTTATTTAGTAAGTGATGTGAATTTGAAAAAATGTTTATATTACGGCTATAACGGTCCAGGTGATATATTAACTTCTCGCTATGGCGAAAGTGCTGCCATTGTATTAACGGATGAATTGGTTTCAAATGCGTATTCATCAAATTGTATCAGTAAGGCACTTTCCAATGGATATCACTGGAATAATGCGGTCAGCGCATTATGGAATGAAGTCACTTCAAAGCCAGAACCAAGTGGTTACGATGTTTATTTAGTTGATGTTGCAGGACAAGCCTATAACTGGCAAGGTGTCATGACAAGTGTTCAAAAGTTGGCATATGGTGTAAATAGTCCTAAGGGAAGTGTTCAAATTCAAAAGAGCAGTCGCTTAAGTGATGTAAGCACAAATAATTCTATGTATGCATTAAAAGATGCGAAGTATGGTTTATATAGTGATTCTGGTTGTACAAAGAAGATTGGTGAATTTATTCTGGATGAAAAGGGAAGTTCAAATATCATTTCAAATTTAAGCGTTGCGAAATATTATGTTCGTGAAATCAATGCACCAAAAGGATATGCCAAAAATGAGACGGTATATCCTGTAGATGTAAAGAGCAATCAAGTTGTAGAAGTAGCTGTATCGGATGTTCCTTATACAAATCTAGTGAGTTTGATGTTAGTTAAGAAGGATAAGGAGGATTCATCTAAGCCTTTAAAAGATGCGCAATATGTATTCAAGTTTTATGATCAAGATTCTACTGCTGAATCACCACTACGTACTTGGACAATGAAAACAGATGGCGATGGAAAGATCTTACTGGATGATGCCCATAAAGTATCTGGAGATGATTTCTATAAAGATGTGGATGGAATGATTTGTTTACCACTAGGAACTATTACAGTACAAGAGGTTGTGCCACCTAAGGGTTATTTATTGGATCCAACTGTCTTTGTTCAAAAGCTTGAAGAAAAGAATGTGATGTCAACACATATAAATAGTTTTAAATACTTTAATGTAGTGGACAAAGCCAATTACTTAAAACTGATTAAGGTGCAAGAAGGTACGGATATTCCTTTGTCAAATGTTACTTTTAAACATTTTGTGAATGGTTCAACCTATATTGGACAGGATACCACAAATGAGAAGGGTGAAATTGAATTTGTGGCACTTACAAATGGTAAACATACGCTACAAGAATTTAAGACAATCGATGGGTATGTATTGGATGCAAGTCCAATTGAATTTGAGGTTCTAGAAGATGGGAGTATTACAGGCGTGAATTCTGTAATTAAAGTGGAAAATAAAGTGAGACCTTTCTCATTAAAGATTCAAAAGAAGAATGATCAAAATGAGCTTTTGGATGGTGCCGTATTTGGTTTATTTAAAGATGAGAAATGTACAGAGTGTGTAAAAGAGGCTACAACACAAGATGGTGTTGTGGTATTTGAAGGTTTAAAAAACAAGGAAACCTATTATGTAAAGGAAGTAAAAGCTCCTGCAGGTTATCGAGTGAATAAACAGGTGTATTGTTTGAGCACGGATTTTGTGCCTGTAAATAACCAATATGATGTATATATCAACCAAGAAAAAGTGAATGGTTTATATGAAGATGGAACGGTAAATATGGAGTTTATCAACCAAAGAATGGTAAAGCTTCCGCATACGGGTAGCACAAAAGCTTTATTGATGAGTGTGATTGGTATGTTTTTGATGGTTAAGAAATTGAAGGAGAAGGAATGAAAAAAAGAAATTTGATCTATACAGGACTATTGATGTTGTCTTTAGTGACAACACCTGTATATGCAGCCGATAAAAGAGTGGAAGTCACAAATGGGGTTTGTGCACTTGAAGAGGGAAGTGCAAGTATTGTCATTCAGGCCAATGATAAGCAGCCAATGAAAGGGAAAACTTTCCGTATGTATAAGTTGTTTGATACAGAAGTTTCCAGTGATAATGCGTCTACAAGTTATACATTAAATCCTGTGTATGCGTATAAAATCAAACAGATTGTAAGTACGAAATTGAATCGTAGTGTCGATGATCAAGATGTGCTTGATTATATGCGATCATTAAATAATTCGAATAATCAAAGTGAGTATCGTCAGTTTGTTGAACAAGTTCAAAATTCTATTATGAATTTAGATTCATATATCATTCATGTAGATAGTACAGATGTGAATGGTAATTTTGTGATTGATAAATTGGCATATGGATTTTATTTGATTGATGAAGTGACGAATGTGATCAATACCCATGGTGCAAGTTCATTGACGATGGTTAATACGGCAAGTCCAAGAGTCATTATGCAGATCAAGTCAGATTATCCAAGTGTTGAAAAAAAGGTATTTGAAGATGACAATTCGATTGGTTGGAATGATATTGGTGACTTTGAGATCAATCAAGATATTCCATTTAAATATGTATCGAAAGTGCCAGATATGAGTGGGTATAAAACATATTTCTTTGAGTTTGAAGATGAAATGGATCCATGTTTATCTTTAAGAGCGGATAGTGTGAGATTAAAAATCAAAGATCAATTCGTTGTTCAAAATAAGTATACATATACTGCGACAGATCGTGGCTTTAAAATTACGTTTACCGATTTAAAACAGGTTTCTAATATTCAAAAAGGAGATTCTATAGTCTTATCGTATACGGCTTATTTGAATGATAATGCAGCGCCTAAGATTTCAAACAGGGGATTTGAGAATAAGGTTCGTGTAAATTTTTCAAATGATCCACAAAATGAATCGAAGGGACAATCGCCTTGGGATTGTGTTGTGTGCTACACATATCAATTGAATGGGTTAAAGACCAATGAGAAGAATGTGAAATTAAAGGGCGCTACTTTTAAAGTGTATCGTGATGCGGCTATGCGTGATGAAGTGAAAATGAAGAAAACGGATAGTGGCTATGTCGTTACAGATGGTCAAAGTGAAGATATTGTTTCAAATGCGAATGGTGAATTTGTGATTTTTGGTTTAGATCAGGGTACGTATTATTTAAAAGAAACAAAGGCACCAACTGGATATCAACTGTTGCGTAAACCAATTGAGCTTACGATTTCTCCAAAATTCGTTGAGAATCGAAATAACTATCGTTCAAATGGAGATGGTTTGTTGAAATTAGAGGCTACTAGTTTTAATACACCATTGAATGTGAGTCAATCAGATGCGATTATCGGATTAAAGGTTATTAACCAAACAGGAACGAAACTTCCTGTAACAGGATCTTTTGGAACTGTAGCCTGCGTAGTAACGGGTGCAGGAATTATGGTGTATGTATGTAAAAAGAAAAGGGAAGAATAATTTTTTATTCTTTCTTGGCTTTTTGCTTTGTGTATTGCCAATAATCTTGAATTTGGTGTTTCAAAGCCGCATGGAAAATGTGATTTCAAGTTTTTATCTTGAAGAGGATACAACGCAAAATAAGTTTGTAGAGGATGCGTATTTAAATGCTGAGCTATACAATCAACAATTATTTTTGGATCAAAAAAGAGAAAATTATGACACGATTTTAAATTTGACTTCTACACAAATCATGGCCACCATCCAGATTCCAGTCATTGATGTAGATCTTGCCATTTATCATGGTACGAGTGATGAAGTATTGAATCGTGGCATTGGACATTTTGAATTTTCAAGTTTACCTGTTGGAGGTAAAAATAGTCATTGTATATTAACAGGACATCGTGGCATGCCGAGTGCGAAGCTTTTTACGCGTTTAGATGAATTAAAGAAAAAGGATCGTATCTATATTCATGTCTGCAAGAAAACTTTGGTTTATGAAGTTGTAGATAGTTTTGTGGTAGAACCGGAAGACATATTGGATATGGGTATTGAAGAGGGTCAAGATCTTTTAAGTCTAGTTACATGTACGCCGTATGGTATTAATACGAAAAGGTTGGTTGTACAGGCAAAAAGAATATTTCCTAAAAAGAAGGTTCAGCCAAGAAAATCATACTCAATGCGAGAATTGTTGTTTTTAATGATTCCAGTTGTATTCTTGATTGTATTTAAGGTGGTGAAAAGGTGAAAAAAATAGTTTTATTTATTATGATGTTTTTTTGTAGCATTATGCCAATCCATGCGAATAGTCAAGCTTCTATCACAATTGAACTACAGGATTCTATTGATGATTTGTCGAAGGAAAATGTGGATTTTAAGCTTGTACAAGTCGCAAAATTGGAAGATGGATATTTTGTGTTGAATGATGCGTTTCAAGATTTAGATGTGGATTTTAATGTGGAATTAAATGCCGAACAGATTGATAATTTGTGTGATGAGATCCAAAAGAAAAATGTGGATGGTCTGCATATTAAAACAGATGCGAAGGGAATTGCCAAAGTAGAGGATATTGAACATGGCTTGTATTTTATAGATCCTGTCGATATTTGTGGATATGAAAATATGCGTCCAATGTTAGTGAGTGTTCCGCAATGGCAAGAGGATGAACTTGTTTATAGTGTGGTTGTGTATCCGAAGCATAGTCCGTTTGAAAAATTGATTCTTAAAAAGATAGATCGGGATACAAAGCAGGAAATTTTAGATGAAATTGAATTTACAAGCTACAAAGATAAGGATTGTAAAGAAAAAATCACTTCTTATAAGGGAAGTGGTACAATTTCAATCTTGATGCGTAATCAAGTAATGTATTTAAAGGAGACAAAGGCGCCTAAAGGATATGATAAGTCGGATAGAGTTCTTTGTGTAAAAGTTGTCGATGGTTCATTGTATGTGGATTCAAAGAAATTGGATTCGAATGTATTTGAGTTTGAAAATACCAAGATCCATGTTCCAACAGGGATTGAATATCATGGAAATATCTATGTCACTTTAGGATTAATTGCGCTTGTGATCCTTTTACATTTAATCAATAAGAAACTTCGAAAGTAAGGCAATTTGTCTTACTTTTTGTGTTATGATAAGCATATGGATACAAAGGCTTATGTTTATATATTAGAATGTAACGATCATACGTATTATACGGGGTATACGACTGATGTTGAAAATCGGTTAAAGATGCACAATTTGGGTAGGGGTGCTAAATATACGCGGGCAAGAAGGCCTTGTCGGTTGGTATATAGTAAAGCGTGTGATTCTAAATCTTCGGCAATGAAATTGGAGTATAAAATCAAACAATTGTCGCGAAAAGAAAAGGTCGACTTGATTCTAGGTGTATTGAAAGAATTGTAGTTTCGTATTATTATAATAGGAGCGAAAGGATGATATAGACTATGAATAAAACAAGAACTCGTTTTGCGCCGAGTCCAACTGGCTATATGCACATTGGAAATTTGCGTACAGCTTTATTTGAATTTTTAATTGCCAAACACGAAGGTGGCGACTTCTTATTGCGTATTGAGGATACAGACCAAGAGCGTAAAGTAGAGGGTGCTGTAGATGTTATTTATAAAACTTTAAAAGAGTGTGGTTTGAACTGGGATGAAGGACCAGATATTGGTGGTGACTTCGGTCCTTATGTTCAAAGTGAACGTTTACCTATGTATAAAGGGTATGCCGAGGATTTAATTAAATTAGGTGGAGCTCACTATTGTTTCTGTAGTGAAGAGGAAATTGAGGCTCAAAGAAAAGAAGCTGAAAGCTTAGGAATTTCTTTTAAGTTCAATGATCCTTGTAAGCACTTGAGTGCTGAAGAGGTACAGGCAAAATTAGATGCGGGTGAACCTTATGTCATTCGTCAAACTATTAAAAATGTGGGTGAAACTTATTTTGATGATGAAGTATATGGTCGTATTGAAGTGGATGGAGATGTTCTAGATGAACAGATCTTAATTAAATCAGATGGCTATCCAACTTATAACTTTGCGAATATTATTGATGATCACCAGATGCAAATTTCTCACGTTGTTCGTGGAAATGAATATTTATCAAGTACACCAAAATACAACTTGATCTATGATGCGTATGGATGGGATCGTCCTACATATGTACACGTACCTCCTGTAATGAAGGATGAGCACCACAAATTATCAAAACGTAATGGGGATGCTTCTTTCCAAGATTTAGTTGCGAAAGGATATTTGCCAGATGCGATCATGAACTATATCGCACTTCTTGGTTGGGCTCCTGAAACAGAACAGGAAATCTATACTTTGGATGAATTGATCAAAGTGTTTAATATTCACCGTATTTCAAAATCTCCAGCGATTTTCGATATTGATAAATTGACTTGGATGAATGGTGTTTATTTAAGAAATATGGATGAAGATACATATTATGAAACAGTTCGTCCATACTTAGAAAAAGCAGTTCATGGACCTTATAACTTAAGGGAAATCGCAAAAATCATTCAACCTCGTATTGATATTTTGAATCAAATCGAAGAGAGTGTTGATTTCTTTGATACATTAGTGGATTATGATTTAGAGATGTATCGTCATAAGAAGATGAAGACAAATCCTGAAGTTGCCTTAAAAGCTTTAAAAGCCAGCAAAGCTGTTTTAGAAGCATTTGATCAATGGGATAGTATGGAAGCTTTACATGATTGTCTACTAGCTCTTCCAAAAGAATTGGAAATGAAGAATGGACAAGTATTGTGGCCAATTCGTACAGCTGTTAGTGGTAAACAATTCACTCCAGGTGGAGCTATTGAAATTGCGTTTATCTTAGGTAAAGATGAAACATTGCGTCGTATCCAAGTGGGTATTGATCGTTTAAGTGAAATCGTAGAAGAGTAACATATACAAACGCTTAGAGAAATCTAGGCGTTTTTTTGTGATGTATCGGCAAAAAAACAAATTATAAATGATTCTAAAATTATGAAAATTGCCGATAAAATTGATTCTAGAATAGAAAAATGCAATAACTTGCAAAAATCTATTCTAAAGATCTAATGATACTAGAGTATTTGAAATCTAATATTTAAGAAATGATGAATTGGTGCATCAAATTCTATTGTATAAGAGTAATAATTTAATGATTGTATGGTTCAAAGGACATCGAAGATAATTGTCATCGCAATTGATAATTAAAACATTATTTAGTAGAATAATGGCAAGGATAGCGGTAGAGAATTCTAAGTGAACCTACTTGCGCAAGAAAGTCTCTCGTTTTTGGGAGGCTTTTTTTGTAGAAGGAGAATATAAAAATGTCTAAACCATTCAAAACATTAGACGAACAAATTAGTGTTTTAAAAAGTAGAGGACTGACCACTAAACTATCTTTGCTTTGTAACAATTATTACAATGTAATAAAAAATATAATGCTCATGTTGCGTATCTTTAAGTGGATGCGTTGGAGGGATAATGTAATCGTAATGCATTAAATCATCAATCAATATCCTGGTATGATTAAAGCCCCATTTTGAAGTGGGGCTTTTCATTAGATTAGATTCAATTCTTTAAAGGCATGATATATACCATCATCATCTAAGGATGTTGTGATCCTATCTGCTTTATCTTTGATTTCTTGTGGTGCATTACCCATCGCAATGCTTAGATGTGCTTTTTCAAACATAGGAAGATCATTGAAGCCATCTCCAATCGCAATGGTATCTTTGATGTCGGCATTGAAGTATTTAACGACTGAATCTATGCCTGTTGCCTTATTGATATGATAAGAAGTGATTTCACCACTTTCTTTTCCTAAAGGTGCAAATGTTGCAGGAATCACATCAAATTTATCTGAAAGATCTTGTTGGATCTTTTTGTATGGCGTTTTGCCATTGTCGATGACAGAGACTTTGTTGTAGTCAAGATCTAGAATGTTGTCGACAACAGTAATTTGACTTGTCAAAATCGTAAGGCCATGTTTGGCCTTTTCTTCTGCACTTTTGCCGGCACATTGTTGCTCGACCATTTTTAACATTGTGTCTTTTGTATATTGAGTGGCATAGATGCCTGTGCTACTTTCAAAGTTAGCGGGAATGTGATTTGAAAGAAGGTAGTTTGATAAATATTGACTTTCTTCTTTGGATAATGCGTTTTCTTCAATGATTTCATGTTCGCATTCAATGGTTGCACCACTTCCGGCAATGATTGCGTCATAGTCGATTTCTAGCATAGGGCCAAAGATTTCAATGCGTTGTCTTCCTGTGCATAAAATAATTTTATGACCGTTTTTTTGAGCTTGAATACAAGCTTTAATTGCGCTATCTGGAATGTAGCCTTCGTGATGAAATAGTGTGCCATCGGCATCTAAAAAAATAAGTTTCATTTTAAACCTCTCTAAATTGGACGAAATGATATTTTTATTCTACAATAGATAGGTAAATATTTAAAGGGGAGGATATAATGGGTGATTATATTGTGATGGGCATTGTTGGTATATTGGTCCTTGTGATGTCGGTTTTACCTAAGACGGTCTATAATGGGATCACATATACGTTTTCAATGCATAAATATGGAATTCGAAAAATCCAAAGATATCGCACAACAACCGATTCAATTGCGAATTTGATTATTGGTATATTGGTTGTCTTTAGTATATTTTATTGTTTCATTCCATTCTATTCCGTAGTATATGCGATTCTATTTGTTTTGAGCTATTTGTGTCTACTTGCACAGGTGAATCGTGTAACGTCAAAAAAGACGCAGTCAGTCGCTCGAACTGTGATTATATTGAATAATATTTTTGCGGGAATTAGTTTTCTAGGGGCGCTTGGCTTTATGAATGGACATATGGCAGATGGTGTGATCAATCAATTCATGTTGGATTTTCATGCGCATAAAGTATTTGATATTTTATACCTTCTACAAAATCGTACTTGGATGTATTGGTTGTTTCAAGGAGTGTTATTTTTATTCCCACTATTTATCATGTGGTCACATTTTAAATATATGCGTTTAGAAAACAGTGTAAAGGCTGTTTACTTTATAACATACATTCTTAAAATGTTATTTTTAATAGTTGTGGTTGTATGTTTTTCTGTGGGTGCCTTTGAATTCTTGGATAAAGTCTATCAGGTGGATGCCCTAAAGAAAATGGCATAGAGAAAGAAGGATTTAAAAAATGGTTACAGAAAGAATTTCAAAATTACGTGCAAAAATGATGGAAAACAATGTGCAGGCTTATATTGTACCAACAAGTGATTTCCATGAAACCGAATATGTTTGCGACTACTTCGCATGTCGTAAATATATGTCTGGCTTTACAGGTAGTGCAGGTGTTTTAGTTGTATTGCTTGATAAAGCAGCACTATGGACAGATGGCCGTTATTTTATTCAGGCCGCAAGTCAGCTTGAAGGATCAGGTATTGATTTGATGAAAATGGGTCAGCCTAATGTTCCGGAAATTGATGCGTATATTGTTGAAAATCTAAAAGAAAATGACACAGTTGGCTTTGATGGTCGTGTCATGAACACAAAGGATGCTCTAGCATATAAGTCTGTGTTTGATTTAGCACACCTAAATATGAATGTAAATCTAGACTTAGTCAATGAAGTATGGACGGATCGTCCTCAACTTCCTAGTACTCCAACTTTTCATTATTCTGAAAAATTCTCAGGTGAATCGGTAGAAAGTAAGTTAAGTCGTTTGCGTGCTTTCCTTAAGGAAAACAAGGTGGATTCTATTGTACTAACAAGTGTGGATCAGATCGCATGGCTTTATAATTTAAGAGCCCATGATATTCCTAACTTTCCAGTCGCATTAGCTTATTCCATTGTTTCACTTGAATCAGCTTCTATTTATATGGATGCATCTCGTTTGGATGAATTGAGTAAAGAAGAATTCACAAAGAACAATGTCACTGTTTGTGGATATCATGATATTTATTCGGCTACAAAAGCTTTAACGGGTTCAGTTTTAGTCGATCCATCAAGTGTAAATTATGCGATTGTTTCGAATTTAAGTGCGAAGACTGTATTTAAGGAAAGTCCAATCATTTTATGGAAGGCTTTAAAGAATGATACAGAATTAAAATGTACGAAGTGGGCGCATATTAAAGATGGTGTGGCTGTCACAAAATTAATGTATTGGCTAAAGAAGAATGCGGGTAAGATTGAAATGAGTGAGATGAGTGTTCAATCTAAATTACAAGTTCTTCGTAGTGAACAAGAAAATTATTTAGAGGATAGTTTTGGTACGATTTGTGCATATAAAGAACATGCGGCTATGATGCACTATTCTTCAAAGCCAGAAACAAATGTAAATATCACAAATTCGGGTATGCTTCTAATTGATAGTGGTGGACAATATTTAGAAGGTACAACAGATATTACGCGTACATTTGTCTTGGGAAATATTAGTGAAGAAGAAAGATATTGGTTCACAAAAGCTTTGCGTGGACACATTCGTTTATCCGATGCACACTTCCTATTTGGATGTTCAGGCATCAACTTAGATATTCTTGCCCGTGGACCATTATGGAATCAAGATATGGATTATCAATGTGGTACAGGACATGGTGTTGGTCACTTATTGAATGTACACGAATCTCCAAATGGATTTAGATGGAAAGTGTTGCCACATCGTAATGAAATGTGTGTATTAGATGAGGGTATGATTACTTCAAATGAGCCGGGTGTATATTGTGAAGGTAAGTTTGGAATTCGCCATGAAAATGAAATGGTTGTCGTAAAGGGCAATGTAAATAATTATGGTCAATTCATGCATTTTGAACCATTAACATTTGTACCTTTTGATTTAGATGGTTTGGACGTTTCTCTATTGACAAATGAGGAAAAGGCTTGGTTAAACAACTACCACAAAGAAGTATTTGAAAAAATCAGTCCATATTTAAGTAGTGATGAGGCTGAGTGGTTGAAATTGGCTTGTAGATCGATTTAATGAAAGAGAGAATGATACCAATAACATGTCCACATTGTGGGCATGTTTTTGAGATAAAAAGAGATACGGTTGTGATTGCACAAATGGATAGTGTGGCAAGAATTCGCTTGAATGATGGTTCGTATTTTATGCATCAATGCCAAAATTGTAAGTCGATGTTTTATTTGTACTATCCATTTCTATATCGAGATCCGAAAAAGAAGTTTAATCTTGTCTTGACCGAACAAAAGCGTATTGATAATTTGAGTGAAGATGAGAGGGTTGTACTTTGTCATAGTGTTTCACAGTTTCTTTTGGCCTTTAAAATCTATGATCAGTGTTTAGATCCGAAGATGGTATTGGTTAAAAAGAAACAGTTAGAAAAGAAATTGAATCGAAGTGTTAAGTTTGATTATTTTGATATGAAAAATCATTGCCTTTGGTTTGAGGATAAAGCCGTATCTTTAACAGAAAAAGAATGTAAAGAGATTCTTATTTTGTAGTATAATAGCAGATAGAAATGAGGTTTTAACTATGAATATTTTAATTGCCGGTGGAACTGGATATATTGGTAGTCATATTTGTGTTGAATTATTAGAGAGTGGTCATGATGTAGTCGTGATTGATGATTTCTCAAATTCAAAACCAGATGTATTGGATTCTATTTATAAAATTACAGGTAAACATGTTAAGTTTTATGAATTTAATGTCTTAGATGAAGAAAAGACAGAGGCTGTATTTAAGGAAAATAAATTGGATGCGGTCATTCATTGTTGCGCATTTAAAGCGGTTGGTGAAAGTGTTCAAAAGCCAATTGAGTATTATACAAATAACTTGATGACAACATTGATTGTTGCCAAGATGATGAAAAAATATCATGTACCAAGTATTGTATTTAGTTCAAGTGCAACAGTATATGGAGATCCTGAAGTGGTTCCTTTAACAGAGGATTGTAAGCTAGGTGAAACGACAAATCCTTATGGTGCTACAAAGGCGATGATGGAAAGAATCTTAACGGATGTGCAGTTCGCCAATCCTGAAATGAGTGTAACTTTACTTCGTTATTTCAATCCAATTGGAGCGCATGAATCGGGATTGATTGGTGAAAATCCTAAGGGAATCCCAAATAACTTAATGCCTTATATTATGAAGGTAGCTACTGGAGAACTTCCTGAACTTGGCGTATTTGGGGATGATTATGATACACCAGATGGAACGGGTGTTCGTGACTATATTCATGTCGTAGATTTAGCGAAGGGTCATGTATTGGCAATTGAAAAGTACAATACGCCTGGTGTTCATATTTGTAACTTGGGAACCGGAAAAGGCTACAGTGTATTAGATATTGTACATGCCTTTGAAAGAGTGAATGGAATCAAGATTCAGTATGTCATCAAGCCTAGACGTGCTGGTGATATTGCGACTTGTTATGCAGATCCTACTCGTGCTAAAGAACAGCTTGGTTGGGTAGCTGAAAAGAATCTAGATGACATGTGTAGAGATACATGGAATTTTGCGAAGAAACAATTATTGTAGAATGAGGTATTTATGGCAAAAATTATTTTAACGGGGGATCGTCCCACAGGAAAATTACATATTGGACATTATGTTGGTTCATTAAGAAATCGTGTTCTTTTACAGAATTCTGGGGAATATGATGAGATTTATATTATGATTGCGGATGCACAGGCTTTGACAGACAACTTTGACAATCCGGATAAGGTTCGTGAAAACATTTTGGAGGTTGCCTTAGATTATTTGGCTTGTGGTATTGATCCAAATAAGACAACGATTTTTATTCAGTCTGAAATTAGTCAATTAACCGAATTGACATTCTATTATATGAACTTGGTTTCTGTAAGTCGTCTTCAAAGAAATCCGACAGTAAAGGCTGAAATTAAAATGCGTGGATTTGATGCGAGTATTCCGGTTGGATTCCAGTGTTATCCAATTTCACAGGCTGCTGATATTACAGCGTTTAAGGCTACGACAGTTCCTGCTGGAGAAGATCAGATGCCTATGATTGAACAAACGCAGGAGATTGTTCATAAATTTAATTCAATTTATGGTGAGACTTTAGTTGAGCCTAAGATCTTATTGCCTCAAAACTGTGCTTGTTTACGTCTTCCTGGTACGGATGGTAAGGCGAAGATGTCTAAATCATTGGGTAACTGTATTTATTTATCGGATGATGAAGAGACAATTAAAAAGAAAGTTATGAGTATGTATACAGATCCTGATCATATCAAGGTCAGTGATCCTGGTAAGATTGAGGGTAACTGTGTATTCACATATTTGGATGCGTTCTGTAAGCCTGAGCATTTCGAAAAGTATTTGCCGGAATATGAAAACTTGGATGCATTAAAAGCACACTATCAGCGTGGTGGTTTAGGGGATGTGAAAGTAAAACGTTTCTTAAATAGTGTTATGCAAGAAGAGTTGCGTCCAATTCGTGAAAGAAGATTGGAATGGCAGGCTAAACTTCCTGAGGTTGTCAAGATTCTAGAAGAGGGTACAAAGAAGGCTTATGCGACGGCGGAAAAGACGTTGGATGAAGTGAAGTCTAGTATGAAGATCAATTATTTCAAAGATAATTCTTTGATCTAGGAGTATAGAAAATGGTAGTAGTTGATAAAGAAAATTTTATGGGTGGTACTGGTATTGCGCATTTTGAACATGTCATGAGCGCTGAAGAGATGCATGGTATGAATCGTGTCTATGCCAAGGTCACTTTAAAGAAGGGTTGTAGTGTTGGTTATCATGTGCATAATGGAGATGGCGAAGATTACTTCGTCCTTTCTGGAGTTGCAACTTTGGATGATAATCATGAGAGAACTTTATATTTAAAACCGGGTGAACATTATTTTACACCGAGTGGGAAGGGTCATAGTATTTTAAATGAGCAAGATGAGGATTTGGTCTTCATGGCTTTGATTATTTATGATTCACAACAAAAAATATAAACAGATTACTAATTTGTGCAAACGCAATGAAAAAATTTGATATATAATACTATTGGTTTTGTGAAAGCGTTTTCGCACATAGAACTATTTCTCTCTATAATATTTCTGTGAGAAATAATCCGTCAATATATTCTCTTAAATCGCGACTTAACGGAGGATACATAAAGAGTAGGAATGCGCGCCTACTCTTTTTTGTTGGTTAAACTTTGTGTATACTAGATATAGGAACTTCTGAAGTGGGTAAAAGGTGCGTCTCACATGTCGTAGTGGCCTGGGTAAGCATCACCGGGCAGATGTTCTTTATTTTTTGATGAAAGGTAGGGTATATTATATGGCAATTAAGAGCTTTACAGATACATATAAAATTAAAGGTTCTGATGTAGATCGATTTTGTCGTATTATGTCGGATACAAAAAAAATCAAGATTAAAATAACATATGATCATCATGATCTAAAAGATGTTGAAGAATTCAAAAAAATGTTTGGATTTGTAAAAAAATGATAGTGGTCATTTACAGATAATCGTTTTGGATTATTTAATTTTTATTGCTGCATAAAGTAAAAAACACCCGGTATTTTGATGAAGTAATACCGAGTGCTCCTTTTTACTTTCCAAACAAATCGCTATGTGTTCCTGTTCGGGTTAATGTTAACACGAGTAAATCATTTTCAATTTGATAGACTAGTAGCCAATCTGGTTGAATGTGACATTCACGATAACCAATCCAGTTTCCGGTTAATGCGTGATCTTTATTCTTGTCTGGAAGTTCTTCGTTGCTAGCTAATTTACGAATAATGTTGTCAAGAAGGTCGATATCAAGATGACGTTTCATCGCAAGCTTATAATCCTTCTTAAATTGATTTGTCCAAACGATGTCTAAATGCTTACTCATTCTTTTAATGCCTTTAATGCTTCCTCTACATCAGAGTATCGCTTTACAGATGAATCATGTGCAATGCGTTCTGCTTCCAACATTGCTGCTATTGTTTCTTTATTTGGTTTCTCCATACGAACATCAAAAGGGAAACCGCCTACACGAAGTGATTGACGAAGAAATACATTAATAGCAGTAGTAAGATTGATACCTAATTCGCTATACATAGCTTCGCATTGTTTCTTAATATCACTGTCCATACGGACACTAAAATTAGTTGTATTAGCCATAAATGTCAACTCCTTATCTATTTATTACACATAAATTGTACATCTAATGCATTGCATAGTCAATCTAATAGATATATATTACATACAAAAAAACTGAATGATTTGTAGGAATATCCTTAACTTTGCAGAATTTGTATAACTAAAAAATAAAAGAAGCATTAGTAGCTAAATTCACCAATGCTTCTGTCAA
>NZ_CAKVJB010000021.1 GCF_934754935.1 uncultured Holdemanella sp.
TGGCGGTCCAGATGGGACTCGAACCCACGATCTCCTCCGTGACAGGGAGGCATGTTAACCACTACACCACTGGACCATAATTTTCCAAAAATAAGATGGCGGAGAAGGAGAGATTTGAACTCTCGCGCCAGTTTCCCGACCTATACCCTTAGCAGGGGCACCTCTTCAGCCACTTGAGTACTTCTCCAAGAATATTTTCAGAATACTTATTTTTTTAGAACAACCTGCGTTATCCGTAACGCCCGTTAATAATAACATGGATAAAAACTTATTGCAAGCAATTTTTTAAAAAAAGACAAAAAAATTTAGAGGCCAATTTTTGACCTCTAAACTCTTACTTTCCAAATAATGTTTTGTTGTCTACTTCCGCTTTAAATTTAGCTAAAGCTTCATCTAAAGATAATGTAACACTATCCTTTTTACCACTTTGACGAATTGTTACTGTATTGTTTTCTTGTTCTCCATCACCCACTACGATTTGGTAAGTAACCTTCTGTAGCTGTGCCTCACGAACACGGTAACCTAATTTTTCGTTACGAGAATCTACTGTTGCACGCATTCCTAATGCTGTTAATGCATCACATACTTTATTTGCGTACTCAACATGTTTTTCATGGTGAACTGGAATCACAACAAATTGACGTGGTGCTAACCATAATGGGAAGTGTCCACCAAAGTGTTCAATCAAGATACCAATGAAACGTTCAACAGATCCATAAACTACACGGTGTAACATGATTGGAGTTTTCTTAGTTCCATCAGCATCTACATATTTACATTCGAATCTTTCTGGCAAGTTCATATCCAACTGTACAGTACCACATTGCCATACACGTCCTAAGCTATCTTTAATATGGATATCCAATTTAGGTCCGTAGAATGCACCATCTCCAGGATTTACCTTATATTCTTTACCTGCATGAACACAAGCTTGTGCCAATGCTTTTTCTGAAGCATCCCAAATTTCTTCTGAACCAATATATCCACTCTCTGGACGAGTTGATAATTCAATTTCATATGGTAAACCAAATACAGAATAAATACGATCTACCAATTGTAATACTTTCTTAACTTCTTCTTCCAATTGATCAGGAGTTACAAACAAGTGCGCATCATCTTGTGTAAATGTACGTACACGGAATAATCCATTCAATGCACCACTTGCTTCATGACGGTGTACTTGTCCTAATTCTCCTAAACGCAATGGTAAGTCTTTATATGAGTGTAAAGTTGAGTTATATACTAATAATGCACCTGGACAGTTCATTGGTTTGATTGCGAATTCACGATCATCTACCATTGAAGTGTACATATTGTCTTTATAGTGATCCCAGTGTCCACTCAATTCCCACAATTCTTTTGACATCATAATAGGTGTCTTAATGAATTGATATCCTTCTTTTGTATGTTCTTGGTACCAGTATTGTTCCAAGATGTTACGTAAAATCATTCCATCTGGCAAGAAGATAGGCATACCTGGCGCAAATTCACTGATTGTGAACAAGCCCATTTCTTTACCTAATTTCTTGTGGTCACGTTTTTTAGCTTCTTCTAAAGCTTCTAAGTGAGCTTCCAATTCTTCTTTTGTATCGAAACAAATACCATAAACACGTTGAAGCATTTTATTGTTGGCATCACCTTTCCAGTAAGCGCCAGAATGTTTCAACAATTTAAAGTTTTTACACATCTTAACTGTTTCAACGTGAGGTCCACGACATAAGTCCGCAAATTCACCTTGACGATAGATTGTGATATTTCCATCTTCTAATCCATTGATCAAATCCACTTTATAAGGATCATCCTTGAACATTTCTAGAGCATCTTCTTTAGAAATTTCTTCACGAACAATTCTCTTTCCGTCTTTGGCAATCTTCTTCATTTCTTTTTCGATTTTTGCCAAATCCTCTTCTTTTAATTTAACATCCCCTAAATCCATGTCATAGTAGAAACCTTCAGAAATGACTGGTCCTACCCAGAATTTAGCATTTGGATATAAACGCTTAACAGCTTGAGCCATCATATGAGCACATGAGTGGTTCAACATAGATAAATGTTCATTTTCTAATACATTCACTAATTCCATTTTACTTTCCTCCATTTTTCCATATAAAAAGCGACAGCCATCAAAGGACGTCTGTCGCACGCGGTACCACCTTTGTTTATACAATTACTGTATACACCTCAAACCTTTTAACGCAAGAATTACGGCACACTTTTTCAAGGGCAATTCAAAGGGAGTAAATACATACCTTCGCAAAGTGTTTTCACCAACCACACTCTCTCTACTTTTGAATAGAATGCATTCATATCCTTATCATCATTGTTGCCTAGATTATAGACCGAAATACAAGGTGTGTCAAAAGAAAAACTCAAAAAATTAATGGCAATGTCCACCACAAGAATGACTTTCGCCAGATTCATGTTTCGTGCAAGTCACATCCGTTGTGAATTCTAGTTTTCCACTTAAATATTTCTTAACAGCCTCATCCGCATTTCCAGTTACACCACCAAATGAATGAATTCCAAAACCAGCTAATGCATTTTTAGCACCTTGTCCAATACCACCACAAAGTACAATATTTACATTTTGTTCTTTTAAAGCATTTGAAACGTCAACATGTCCATGTCCTTCAACTGTAATCACTTCACTCTTAACAATTTCATTATGATCTGTATCATAGATTTTAAATTCTGAACTATGACCAAAGTGTTGGAAAACTTCTCCGTCTTTATAGCTAACTGCAATTCTCATGTGTAATTTACCTTCTTTCTCATTTATTATATATGGTTTAGAAGAATAAATGAAGGTTTATGAAGCACTCATAATTTTAATAGCGTTAAATGAAATACTTTACTAAATCTTTTAACTTATAGCAATTCTTATACGTAATTTACCTTCTTTCTTGTTTTTTATACATCAAAAATACACCACATAAAATAAAAAGCCCTTTAAATAAGGGCGTTGATTGTCTTTGGTGGAGATGAGGAGAATCGAACTCCTGTCTAAGCAAAGTCCCACGAGACAGCGTTTACAGCTTTTTCCATCTAGTTATCCAAAAGTTTTGGATGGAAACAAAAATTCTTTTGGGTTAGCTATAGTTGATTCAAAATAAGCAGCTAGCCAATACTTATTTCTATCTTCTTTTCTTTAACACTCAGTCTGAAATAAGAAAGCGAAATTTCAGAAAGGGGCTGCGAAGCCAAACGTAGGCAATAAAATTAAGCAGCGAAAGCCATGCTTTGGTTCATACCAAATACATTAGCAAGTTTATTTTTAGCAATTAATTTAAGTTGGTTATTACACGTATCCTTCGTGGCTGTGGCTGAATCCAAACATTTACTCATCGAATGCCTGAACATCCCCAAGGAACATCAGTATAATCTATTAATACTGATTTTTCAAGGCTTTTTGAATCTCTCTTTGCGCATCCTTTGCTTTTTGAGATTCTCGCTTATCATGAAGATTTTTACCTTTTGCCAAAGCTATCTCAAGCTTAGCTAGTCCTTTATATAAATAAATTCGTACTGGTACAACTGTATATCCCTTAATACGAGCTGATTGTTCTAATTTTTGAATCTCTTGTTTATGCATTAAAAGCTTTCGATCTCTTGTTTCATCATGATTGAATCGATTTCCAAATTCATAAGGAGAAATATGCATCCCTTTAATAAAAGCTTCCCCTTTTTGAAAACTGATATAACTATCTTTTAATTGTACCTTCCCTCTTCGAATACTTTTGATTTCTGTACCCTGAAGTACTAAACCCGCCTCAAAGCGATCATACAATTCATAATCATGTCTTGCCTTGCGATTTTCGGCTATTGTTTTTTGATTTTGACTCACTCTAATACCACCTCAATCCCTTCTGAATCTTGCATAACAGATTGAACATATTGTTGAACCCATTCTTTAGATAAATCATATTCACCAGATAATCTATGTGTTGCAGCAATGGAATCATTATAATCTTCAATGGAATATGTCTTCCAAGTGCTATATCCTGCATCAAACCATGTGATCAACGGAATAAACTTTGTATCTGTAAAAGACGTCTTTTTCGTATTTGGATCATAATTTACAGTAAAGCTAGCCATTCCACCAACCATTCTTTCATCCACATCTTGTGTACTCGTATAATTTCCTAACGAATAATATACAAGTGTATCTTGTTTTTTGCCTTTGATAATTTTTGCCGGCTGAATGACATGCGGATGCGATCCAATCACAACTTCTGCACCTAACTCATTTAAATAGTTTGCCAAATCTTGCTGCTCATCATTTGGATAGGTTTGATATTCATCACCCCAATGCATAGAAACCAATTGAATATCACTTACTTTACTTAAAGCTTCCATATCCTTTTTCATTTGATCCTTATCAATCAAATCCACAAGCCATGGTTTATCTTCTGGCAAGACAAAACCATTCAAACCATAGGTATATCCTAAAAATCCAACTTTAATTCCATTGATTTCTTTGACTAAAGTACGATTTCTATCTTTTTTGGATGTATGAGAACCCGTAGTAATGACATCTGGATAATTTTCACGAACTAATTCGATTTGTTTCAACAAACCCTCTACGCCTCTATCCATTGAATGGTTTGAACTTAAACTCCACCAATCAAAGCCAGCCTTATTGACGGAAGATAAAATTTCTGTAGGCCCATTAAAAGTAGGATAGCCACTCAATCCATATTCTTCGCCTATACACAATGTTTCAAAATTGATATATGCCAAATCGGCCTTTTGTGTATATTTATTCGTCATTTCATAATAAGAATCAAAATTATAGTATTCATTTTGTTCTTGACACATATATTGCGTATTATGATATAAGTTATCTCCGACACCAACAAATGTAAAAGACTTCTTATCTTCTTTTTTCACAATTTTTGCATCTTGGTTTTTTGACGTTGGATGCGTTAAGATAAATCCCATCAAACTAAAATTTAATATACATAGAATCATGATCCATGTCCATTGTTTTCTCATACATTAATTTTATCAAAAAATGCTTGCTTTTTCCAAAAAAATTCGATAATATTATAAAGCACTTGGGGTGTTAGCTCAGCTGGGAGAGCACCTGCCTTGCACGCAGGGGGTCATCGGTTCGATCCCGATACGCTCCACCAAGTAAAAAATACGCTGTAAGCAACTTGCTTACAGCTTTTTTTGTGCTTATTCAACTTCTTCAAAAATACCAGACTTTTGATAAAGAACCCATTTACCAATATTTACACAATGATCACAGATTCTCTCTAAATATTTACCAACTAATAATACATCTACCAATGTACCTGTATCATGTTCTTTTTTAGCTAATAAATCCACATAGACATCTTTTGCCTTTTCATATTGTGCATCTGCTTGATCATCCATTTTGATCACTTGATCCGCTGCCTTTTCATCTTTTTGAATAAAGGATTCAATCGCAAGTGTAATCATTTCCTTGGCAATCGTAAATTGTTGTTGAATACAATCATCCACAATTAAATCTTGCATATTTAATGCACAAATAAGTTCTGAAACTTCTTTTTCCTGATCCATAATACGTGTTAAATCACGAATGGTATTTGTAGCTACCGTAATACGTCTTAAGTCTTTGGCAACAGGGTGTTGAAGAAGAAGGATCTTCATACAAATTTGTTCAGCTTCTCTTCCTTGTTCACTCACTTCTTCATGCATTTGCGAAACATCCTGAACTAAAGTTTTGTTTCCATCTAAAATAGCGTGCTTGCAAAACCATAAACCTTTCAAACAGTCTTGAGACATTTGTGTCATAGTCAGTTCTAACTGTCTTGTTTGTTTTAAAAACTTTGTAGGTAAAACCATTATCCAAACCTCCCCGTAATATAGTCTTCTGTTTTCTTTTCTTTTGGTGTAGAGAACAATGTTTCTGTATCACTATACTCGATTAAATCCCCCAATAAGAAGAAGGCAGTTTTATCACTGATACGCATAGCTTGCTGCATATTGTGGGTAACAATAACAATTGTATAATCTTTTTTCAATTCTAAAGTCAATTCTTCAATCTTACTAGTTGAAATTGGATCTAAAGCACTTGTAGGTTCATCCATCAATAAAACTTCCGGCTGCATAGCCAAGGCTCTTGCGATACACAAACGTTGTTGTTGTCCACCAGACATTCCCAATGCGGATTTATGCAAACGATCTTTAACTTCATCCCAAATGGCAGCTTGTCTTAAACTTCTTTCGACAATTTCATCCAATTCACTTTTCTTTTTGATTCCAAAAATTCTTGGACCATACGCAATATTGTCATAAATACTTTTTGGGAATGGATTAGGCTGTTGAAATACCATTCCAACTCTACGTCTTAATTCAATCGCATCCATATTTTTGTAGATATCCGTACCATCTAAACAAATATCTCCTGTAACTTTGGCACTTTCCACCAAATCATTCATACGATTCAACGTTTTTAAAAATGTTGATTTACCGCATCCACTAGGACCAATGAATGCTGTAATTTCTTTTTCTTTGATATCTAAATTTATATTCTTCAAGGCATGAAAATCACCATAATATAAATTTAGATCATTGACTGTAAATTTATTATTCATACGTAACCTTTCTATTTCTCTAATCCAGCTTGTTTTTTAGAGATATGTCTTGACCAGACATTCGCACCAATACTAAATGCCAATACTAAAATCATTAATACAGCACTTGATAAATTCGCTAATGCACGATCTTGACCGTTTGTCTGTAAGTTCCAAATTTGAATGGATAATGTTTCAGCAGGTCTTAACACATTGATTGGCGATGTTGGAGATGTAAAACTAAAGTTATTCCAACGCAAATCACTTCCTGAACCTGTCGTATAAAGTAATACGGCAGCCTCACCAAATCCACGACCAGCTGCTAAAATAACACCGGTCATAATACGTGATAGACATGCAGGCAATAATACATGGAATATAGTTTGCCACTTTGTAGCTCCAAGTCCCATGCTTCCTTGATAATAGCCCTCTGGTAAACCTTTTATCGCATCTTCTGTGGTGGTTGTGATCAAAGGTAAACTTAGAATGGAAATAGATAAAGCACCTGCCAATAAACTTTTGGATAGTCCTAATACAACTAAGAAAATCAAATATCCAAACAAACCTACTACAATACTTGGTAAAGAAGACAATGTTTCAATACAAGTTCTTAAAAAGCGTGTCACAAGACCTGGTTTTGCGTACATCGCCAAATAAATACCAGCTAATACACCAATAGGAACTGATACAAGTAATGAAATAAATACTAAGTAAAGGGTGTTGAAAACTTGGTTTCCAATGCTGCCAGAGCGGCTAAATCCAAACATCTCTGGTTTTGCACCTAACAAGCCCCCAATGATTACTTTTCCGGCAAAGCCAACAAGAAGTAGAAAGAAGAATAAGGCAATACCATAAAAAACAATTGTCATGAATTGATCAACCATTTTTGCTCTTTTAATTCTAGAATCCATCTTTATTCTCCTTTCGGCTTTGAAAACTTATGAATAATTGTAATAAACAATAACGAAATCAAGAACAACAATAAAGCCATTGTCCATAGGGCTGCCTTCATTTCTCCGCCTTCCATCGCATTTCCCATTTGTGCTGCAATTTCTGTTGTTAGTGTTTTTGAAGTGGAAAAAATACTCTTAGGTAAAGCTGTTGTTTGACCAATAACCATCGCAACAGCTAAAGCTTCACCAAACGCTCTTGCTAATCCTAATACAATGCCTGAAATTACACCAGGTAATGCAGCAGGAATCACAACACGATATATCGTTTGCCAACGTGTTGAGCCAAGTCCATAAGCTGCCATTCGTGTTTCTTTTGATACGGCTCGAATTGCATCACTGGCAACACTTGTAATCGATGGGAAAATCATAATCGATAAAACTAAACTTGCTGCAAGTATGGAGTGTCCTACCTGCAAATCAAATACTTTCTTTAAAAACGGAATCAAAACCGTTAATCCAACCCATCCATAAACAACACTAGGAATTCCGGCAAAGATTTCTACCATAGGACGATAGAACTTCTCACCAAATTTAGGTGAAATTTCTGTCATGAAAATAGAAGATCCTAACGCAAATGGTGTGGCAATCAATAGTGCTAATCCACAAACACACAATGAACCAACAATGAAGATCAAGGCTCCGACATGTCCTTTGGAACTCGCATTATCCACAGGTGTCCAATTTGCACTACCGAGAAACTCTTTTAGAGTATGATGAAATTTTAAAAATGTATCTGAACCTTTATAAACTAGAAAGGCTCCAATCAATAGAGTTAAAAATATCACAAACAGACCACCGATTGTTACAAGAATCTGCCAGAAATATTCTTTACAAAACATGCTTTTACGACTCATTAAATTCCTCCAAACTAAATGAATAACGGACATATATTTCAATGTCCGTTAAAGAACTAGTAATTAGTGATCTGTTTTTTCCATTTTACTAGAAACAC
Organism: uncultured Holdemanella sp.; assembly: GCF_934754935.1. Lineage (GTDB taxonomy): Bacteria > Bacillota_I > Bacilli_A > Erysipelotrichales > Erysipelotrichaceae > Holdemanella. Next base: position 8,472 of record NZ_CAKVJB010000021.1, read on the forward strand.
CATAGCCTAATGATTCCATTTTCTTACCGAATTTTTCACCCATGATGTAATCTAAGAATGCTTTTGTTGCTTCGTCTGGTTCTCCATTTGTATACATGTGTTCAAATGTCCAAACTTTGTAGTCACCACTATATGTATTTTCTAATGTAGGTTCAACACCATCAATTGCGATTGTATCTACATCGTCATTGTCTACTAAATAAGACAATGCTACATAACCAATTGCACCCTTTGTATCTGTTACATTTTGTAACAATACACCAGAATCATCCGTTTCCATTGAAGCATTGCTAGCTTCTTCATTTCCATCTAATGCATATTTTTGGAATGTGGCTCTTGTTCCTGATGAAGTTGGACGAGTTACTAAAACGATTTCTTCATCGGGCCCACCAACATCTTTCCAGTTTGTTGTTTTTCCTGTGAAGATGTCAATTAATTGTTGTTTTGTTAAATCTTTAACACCAACATCTTTATTTACGATTGGAGCCATTGTTACAACACAAACTTGGTGATCTACTAAATCTTTAGCTTGATCCTTATCTAATTTTTCTTCAGCTGCAACATCTGAGTTTCCTAAAGTAACTGTTTTATCAGCTACCTGTTTTAAACCTTCTCCTGATCCACCCGCATCAACTGTAATAGAAACATCTGGGTTTTCATTTAAGAATTGTTCTGCTGCAACATCCACCAATGGTTTCAATGCACTTGAACCTGCGGCTGTAATTGTTCCGCTTAAACTTTTTCCTTCTGATTTACTGTCATCTGATGCAGTATTTGATGAACTACATCCTACCATAGCTGCAGATAATCCTACGACCATTGCACCTTTTAAAAACTTATTCATATTTTCCTTGTCCTCTTTTCTTTCGACACACATATCATAATGCATGTTTGTTAAACAAAAAGAATGGTTCTGTTAAGCTTTTGTTAAATGATTTGTTTCGATTCTGAATACACTTGAATTTAATTTATGAACAAATCTCTTGAAATTAAATGTAAACAAATGTATAATCATGAAACATAAAGAAAGGAAAGGTGGAAATATTTTCACCGAGGTAACAATATGACACGTGTATATAACTTTAGTGCCGGTCCCGCATGCTTACCAGAATGGGTATTAAAAAAAGCTGCGAACGAAATGTTGGATGCTCATAATAGTGGAATGAGCGTCATGGAGATGTCCCACCGTTCCAGTGAATTTAAAGATATTATAGATACTTGTAAAGCAAGACTAAAAAGATTGATGAACATCCCAGATGAATATGAAATTTTATTCTTACAAGGAGGTGCTTCTTTACAATTCACTATGATTCCTTTAAATCTAGAAAAACATAACGTAGATTTGATCAATACGGGTCAATGGACAAAAAAAGCTTTAAAAGAACATGAAAAATTAGGAAAAGTAAATGTAGTTGCTTCTAGTGCAGAAGACAACTTTACATATATTCCTAAAATCAAACAAGAAGATTTAAGTGAAGATTCTGATTATGTATATATTTGCGAAAACAACACAATCTATGGAACTAAATATAAAGAGCTTCCTCCACATGCAGGTAAGCTTTTAGTTGCGGATTTATCAAGTTGTATTTTAAGTGAAAAAACCGATGTTTCTAAATACGATTTGATTTTTGCCGGTGCCCAAAAGAATATGGGACCTGCTGGATTAACGGTGGTTATTATTAAAAAAGACTTGATTGGTTTAGCTGATGAAAAAACACCAAGCATGTTAAACTACAAAACATATGCAGACAATGATTCTATGTTCAACACGCCACCTACTTATGCAATCTATATTTGTGGTTTAGTACTTGAATGGTTAGAAACTCAAATTGGTGGATTGGAAAACATGGAAAAAATCAATCGTCAAAAAGCTAAATTACTATATGACTATATCGATGCTTCTAAATTATATTCAAATCCTGTTGTACCTGAGGATCGTTCTTATACAAATGTTCCTTTTGTGACTGGTGATAAAGATTTAGATGCTAAATTTGTCAAAGAAGCAAAAGAAGCAGGTATTGTGAATATTAAAGGTCACAGAACTGTTGGTGGTATGCGTGCAAGCATTTATAATGCCATGCCACTTGAAGGGGTAGAAGCCCTAATCGCATTTATGAAGAAATTTGAAGAGGAGAATTATAATGCCTAAAATAAAACTCTATAACAATATTGCTCAAATTGGTTTAGATCAATTTAATCAAAATTATGAAGTAAACGAAAACATGGAAGATGAAGATGCCATTTTAGTTCGTAGTGCCAATCTTCATGATATTGAATATGGCAAAAATTTAAAGGCCATTGCCCGTGCTGGCGCGGGTGTTAATAATATCGATATTGATACTTGTACAAAAAAAGGGATTGTCGTATTTAATACTCCAGGTGCAAACAGCAATGCTGTAAAAGAACTTGTGTTTGCGGGTATGCTACTGGCAAGTCGTGATATCTATCATGGTATTGAATGGATCCAAACACAAAAAGAAAATGAGAACATCGCAAAGGATGTGGAAAAACAAAAGAAAAAATATGCAGGACATGAATTAACCGGTAAATCATTAGGTGTCATTGGTTGTGGTGCCATTGGTATTCAAGTTGCCAATCTAGCTTTACGATTTGGCATGAAAGTATATGGATATGATCCTTATATGTCTGTTGATGCAGCATGGAACTTGTCTCGTTATGTAAACCATGTCACAAATATCGATGATCTATATCGCCAATGTGATTTCATCACAATTCACGTACCTTTAAATGATGGAACTAAAAACTTTATCAATAAAGATAGTTTTGACAAAATGAAGGATGGTGTGAAGTTATTGAACTTTGCGCGTGGCGGCCTTGTAGATGAAGATGCCCTATTAGAAGCATTAGATGATAATAAAGTTGCATCTTATGTGACTGATTTCCCTAGTCAAAAAGTACTTCAAAATGATAAAGTCATTGCGATTCCTCACTTAGGTGCTTCAACCGAGGAAAGTGAAGAGAATTGTGCTGTAAAAGCAGCTCAGGAATTAATGGATTTTTTAACTTATGGTAACATTTCAAATTCTGTTAATTTACCAAATGCGAAAATGGATATGAATTCACCATTTAGAATCACTTGTATTCATGAAAATAAACCAAAGATGATTTCTCAAATTACTGATGTTTTAAAGGATGCCAATATTGAAAATTTGATGAATAAATCTAAGAAAGATATTGCGTATACAATCATTGATTTGGATTCTGAAGTCGATATTTCACCAATTAAGAAAATCAATGGTATGATTCGAGTATCTACTTATAAGAAATAGGATAGTATTATGATTGATGCACATACTCATTTAGAAAATGGTGATTTAAGTGTCGAATATGTTCATAAATTTATTGATGCGGCCAAAGAAAAAGGAATCACACATCTTCAGATTTTAGATCATACGCATAGATTCTTTGAATTTAAAGACTGTTATAAAAGGGTTTGTGAAGTTTCTAAACTACAAGAAGATTGGTTTCTAAAGAAACAAAAGAACTCCATAGATGATTATTTAAAATTAATTGACGCATTAAAAAAGGAAACTTTTGACATAGATGTATCTTTTGGCCTTGAAGTATGTTATACGCCTGAAACAGAAAGTTTATTATCCTCAATCCTTGAACATTATCAATTCGACTTTCTAGTAGGCAGTGTACATTCTGTAAATGGCTATTTATATGATATGGATGCCTTTTCCAAAGAATTGCTTTGGGATAAAAATGATCCTTCTAATATTTATAAAGCTTATTATGACTCTATTGAAAAACTAATCCAATCCAATCTCTTTGATCAAGTTGGTCATCCAGACGTGATAAAAATGTATTCGATTGATCCAGGCTATGATTTACATCCTACCTACCATCATATTGCTAGTTTGGCAAAAGAATACAACATCAAAATGGAAGACAACACAAAAGCTCATTATTCATATCATCATCCGGATGTGGGTTTAAATGATGATTTCAGAAAAATCCTAAAAGAAAATAATGTACAAATTGTGACTGCAAGCGATGCTCATTATCCTAGTGATGTGGCCAGATGCTTCGAATTATTAGATCCTAGATAAACCTAGGATCTTTTTTTGTGCAAAGAAAAAGACAGAGATTAATCTGTCTGGGTCTCTTTATTGACTAAAAATACACTTAAGCTTACTAGAATTAAGGCAATTAAGCTTGAAAACTGGAATGCTTGATTGGATTCATGTAAGACAACACTTGATAGAATAACACCAATAATGGGTGTTACACACATATAGACACCAATCTTACTGACAGGATTTACAGATAGTAATAATCCCCAAATCGTATAGGCAATAGCGGATACAAGGGCTAGATGAATCAATACAACTAGACCTAGATTAAATCTAAATGTAATGTGTCCTCCCATCACATATCCAGTGATAACCAGCAAAACACCACCTAAAAAGAATTGGTATCCACTTAATAGTACGGCATTTTGATTTTGCGTAAACTTCTTAATAAAAGCCGCTGATATAGCTCCACATAATTGTGACATCAATACAAATCCTTCTCCTAGAAACGAAAAGCTTGCACTAGCCCCACTCATATTCATGAATAAAATACCTAAGAATCCGATAAAACATCCTAATGTTTTTCTAAATGTTAGTTTTTCATAATGAAAGATTAAACTAGCTACTAATAAAGATATAAAGGCACTAGTTCCTGTAATAATTGAACCATTTACGCCTGAAGTATGTGAAAGTCCTATATAGTAGAAAAAATATTGTCCAGCTGTTTGAAATAGAGCTAATGTACATATGCCTCGAACATTCTCTTTTTTAGCGACTAATACATTTTTCTGCAAGAAAGAACCAAATAGTATGACTAAAAGTCCAGCTAACGCAAAGCGAATACCCGCAAACATCAATATGCTGGGTACGCCTTCAATATTAAATAATTGATATCCCCATTTAATAAAGGGTGCTGCGCTTCCCCATAGTGTACAACATAGCATGGCTAGTAAAAACACATGGGATGTTTTTTTAAAAAACTCCCTATTCTCCATATTCTATTAAAACTTTATCCTTCCTTTTTTTCCTCTAATTCCATCCAGCGATTGGTTAAAATTTCAAGTTCTTCTTCTTTTTGCGTTCTTAAATCACTTAATTCTTTTAATTTCGCAAAATCACTTTGACAGTCATTCATTTGATGGTCTAACGATTCCATTTCTGTTTCTAATAATTCCATTTTCTCTGGTAATTGTTCTAATTCTTTTTTCTCCATATAAGATAATAAAGAACGTTTCTTCTTTTCGACTGGTTTTTGTATAACCACCTTTTTATTTTCATCTTTTGATTTCACTAAATAATCACTATATCCACCACTATATTGTTTAAATGTACCATCTTCTTGATGAACAAATACTTTATCTACAACACGATCCAAGAAATAGCGGTCGTGACTAACAGTAATAATAGCTCCTTGGAAATTGTCCAAATAATCTTCTAATACGTCCAACGTTAAGATGTCCAAATCATTGGTTGGCTCATCTAATAATAAGATATTTGGCTCTTGCATCAAAACTCTTAATAGATAAAGTCTTCTTCTTTCGCCACCAGAAAGTCTTGATAGTGTGGTATAGTGCATGTTTCTTGGAAATAAGAATCTTTCAAGCATTTGCGATGCACTTAGAGTCATTCGATCGTATTCAATAACTTTTGAAACTTCTTCAATATAATCAATAACACGCATATTTAAATCAACGCCTTGATCGGCTTGTCTAAAATATCCAATTTTAACTGTAGTTCCATATTCAATCGTTCCGTAGGTTGGTTGTTTTAAACCTGCAATGACATCAAGTAATGTAGATTTTCCACATCCATTTTCTCCAATAATACCAATGCGGTCATGGCGTAATACAACATAGTTGAAATCATGAAACAATTCTTTTTCAGGATATGTGAAACCCAAATTCATACATTCAATTGTTTTATTACCCAATCGCTGCATAGCGGCATTGATTTTCAAAGACTCTTCTTGTTGTTTAAAACGTTTCTGACGTAATTCTTCAAATCTTTGTAGTCGACTATTTGATTTAGTTCCACGTGCTTGTACACCCGCTCTAACCCACTCTAATTCTTTTTTATATAAGTTCTTGTGTTTATGTGCAGCTAGTTTTTCTTGTTCAATACGCGTTTCTTTATTTTCTAGATTCACTTCATAATTTCCATTATGAATATATAAATCACCTTGATCTAATTCAATCATTTTTGTGCAAACACGATCCAAGAAATAACGATCGTGAGTAACCATAAAAATTGCACTTTTAGAACGAATTAAATAATTCTCAAGCCATTCAACCATATCGTTATCCAAATGGTTTGTCGGTTCATCTAGAAGCAATAAATCACAGCTTGTACATAATGCCAAGGCTAATGCAACTCTTTTTCTTTGGCCTCCAGACATAGTTGACATTGCACTTTGAAAATCTGTAATGCCAAGTTTTGTTAGTATGGATTTTAATTCGAATTCTGCAACAGGATGTTCATTTTTTGAATTCACAAGTTGAATTTCATCCCATACACAATCTGTTTTGAATTCTGGATTTTGTGGTAAATAATGAATCTTGATTCCATTCTTTTTTATAATGGTTCCTGAATCATAGGTTTCGATTCCTGCAAGTATTTTTAATAAAGTACTTTTACCTGTACCATTCACACCAATCAGTGCTATTTTATCTGTATCTTCTATCGTAAAAGATGCATTTTTTAAGATGCATTTATCATTTATATTCTTTTTTAAACTTTCTGTTGAAATTAACATAACATCACCTGTGATTTATTATATAATAATTTTTGAGGTGACACGCATGAAACTTATTAAAAACATACAAATTTACGCTCCTGAAAATCTAGGTGTAAAAGATGTATTGATTTCTGATTCTAAGATTGAAAAAATTGAGGATCATATCGAATATCCGTATCCAATTGAAACAATTGATGGTACAGGTTGTGTTTTAACACCAGGTTTGATTGATCGCCACGTTCATATTACTGGTGGTGGTGGTGAAGCTGGATTTATTTCGAGAGCAAGACCGATTGATGTGCAAGAAATATTGGATGCAGGTATCACAACTGTAATTGGATTGTTAGGAACGGATGGATATACGAGAAGTACAAAAGAATTATTCGCAAAAGCTAAAGAACTAACACAAAAAGGTGTACATACGTATATCTTAACGGGTAGCTATGCCTATCCTAGTAACACACTAACAAGTTCTGTAGAAGATGATATTGTCTTTATTGATAGTATTCTTGGGGTAAAACTAGCTTTAAGTGATCATAGATCGAGTCATATTACTGAGGATGAATTGATTCGTTTGGGTTCTAGAATTCGTACAGCGAGTCTTATAGCGGGAAAACAGGCAAATTTAACGATTCATATGGGTGATGAAAAACAAGCCTTAGAACTTGTCTTTAAGGCCTTAGAAAAAGCGGATATTCCTGTTTCTTTATTCCAGCCTACGCATTGTTCAAGAAACCCTCATTTATTTGACCAAGCCATTCAATTTACAGAGTTGGGTGGTACAATTGACATCACTTGTGATGGTAATGGTAAAACATTAAATTACATTCGACAAATCAAAAACACAGAAAAAGTAACGATTTCTAGTGATGCTCAAGGATCTTGGTCTACATATAACGATGATGGATCTGTTAAAGAGATTGGTATTACACCAATTTCGAATTTAAAGAATGAATTTATCTGTCTAAAAAATGAACTTGGATATGAAAAAGCTCTACCATTCTTCACTAAAAATGTAGCGAATGCATTAGGTTTTAAACACACTGGACAAATTAAAGAAGGATTTGATTGTGATCTTGTCATTTGGAAAGAGGATCAAATTCAAAAAGTTATCGTAAAAAAATAGACACTGACTAAAAAATCAGTGTCTTTTATTATTCATTAATTGAATTACTTAACGAATTGTACAATAGCCATTGGAGCTGCATCTCCACGACGGATACGTGTCTTAATCACACGAGTGTATCCACCATTACGATCTGCATATGCTGGTCCAATTTCATTGAATAATTTTTGAAGAGCTGTTGTTCCCTCTTCATCTACTTCTACATTACGAACATAAGCTGCTGCTTGTCTACGTGCATGTAAATCTCCACGTTTTGCTAATGTTACTAATGAATCCATTACAGCGCTTAATTCTTTTGCTTTCATTTCTGTTGTTTCGATTTGTCCGTTTTCAATCAAAGATGTTGCCATGTTACGCAACAATGCTTTACGATGATCGGCTTTACGTCCCAATTTACGATTCCACATGGTATTTCCTCCTATCCGTTATTTTGTCTAAAAGACAATCCTAATTCTTTAATTTTGTCTTTAACTTCTTGTAATGATTTCTTTCCTAAGTTACGAACATGAATCATTTCCTCTTCAGTCTTTTGAGTCAATTCATCAACAGTCGCAATACCGGCACGTTTTAAACAGTTATATGAACGTACTGATAATTCTAAGTCTTCAATCATTTTGTGAGTTGTATGTGCTACTGGTTCTTCTGAAACTTCAACTTCTTGTTCTTTCACGTCAAGGCTAGCCTCATCAACTGATGCTAAAATTGATAAGTGATCACGTAAAATCTTACCTGCTACAGCTAATGCTTCACTCGGTTTGATTGTTTCGTCTGTAGTAATATCCAACTCTAATGAATCATACATACTTCCATCTTCACCTTTAACTGGTGTAGCTACATAGCTAACGTTTTTAACTGGTGAATATAATGAGTCTGTATAAATAATACCAAGAGGTTGTCCTTCGTTTTGATACATTCTTTTATTTACATCAGAACGTACAAATCCACGGCCTAAACGAGCCTGAAGTTCCATATGCATAGAACCTCCTTCAGACAAAGTACAAATTGGTAAATCTTTGTTTAAAACAGTAACTCCTGTTGGACATTCAATATCACCAGCAACGACCGTTTTTGGTCCTTCTTGGTCAATACGTAATGTATAAACTTCATTATCATGAATATCAATATCTAAGATCAATTGTTTCAAGTTCAAAATAATTGAAGCAACATCTTCTTTTACACCTTTAATACCTGTAAATTCATGGTATACGCCGTCAATACGAATACTGAAGATCGCACCGCCAGGAATTGAAGATAATAATACACGACGTAGTGCATTACCTAATGGTGTACCATAGCGATATTCTAATGGTTCTAGTAAGAATTTACCTTCTTTTGTTGTTTCTTCGATAGTCGAAATTTTATACTTTGTGCTCATTTGGACACCTCCTTAGTATGGTGACTATCCACGAGGTCGTTTTGGTGGACGACATCCGTTGTGTGGAATTGGTGTTACATCATTGATCATTGTAATTTCTAAACCTGCAACCTGTAATGCTCTTACGGCTGCTTCACGTCCAGGTCCAGGTCCTTTTACATCTACGGATACTGTCTTCATTCCGTGATCCATTGCTGCTTTTCCAGCTGCTTCTCCTGCTAACTGTGCTGCATATGGTGTTGATTTACGACTTCCTTTGAATCCTAATGCTCCTGCACTACTCCATGCTACTGCATTTCCGTTTTCGTCTGTAATCGTTACGATTGTATTATTGAAAGTCGAGTGAATGTGTGCACATCCTCGCGCAATATTCTTTTTAACACGTCTTTTACGTGTCTTTTGTACTTTTGCCATTCTTTACTCTCCTTCCCTATTACTTCTTCTTATTAGCCACTGTCTTGGCTTTTCCTTTACGTGTTCTTGCGTTTGTCTTTGTTCTTTGTCCACGTACTGGCAATCCTTTTCTGTGACGCATTCCTCTGTAGCATCCAATTTCCATCAATCTCTTGATGTTTAATTGTACTTCTCTTCTTAAGTCTCCTTCGACTTTGATTGCATCGATTGTTTTACGAATTGCGTTTAATTGTTCTTCAGTTAAATCTTTTACTCGAACATCTTCACTGATGCCTGTTTCTTCCAATACCTTCTTTGATGTTGTCAATCCAATACCATAGATGTATGTCAATGAAATGACAACTCGCTTGTCGTTTGGAATATCTACTCCTGCTATACGAGCCATTTAGTTTCCTCCTACTTTAGTTTCCTTGTCTCTGTTTGTGTTTTGGGTTTTCACAAATTACCATCACACGTCCTTTGCGTCGAATTACTCGACACTTGTCGCAGATTGGTTTAACAGATGGTCTTACTTTCATCTTTCTTCCTCCTACGTAATGATTCACGTATTTTAATGGCCCTGCTAAAATGCGTATGTGTACATGCGGATTTTAACAGAAACGTGAATGTATAATCGCAAGCAAAGTTGCGCTTATATATTATAAGCGCAACTTACTTGTTTTTCAAGGCTTCTTTTAATTCTGGCCAAATTTCTTCCATAGATTTTGACGCATCGATTCTAGAAACCATATTTTTTTCTTCATAATATGCAATTACAGGTTCTGTATTTTTTGCATATTCATCTAAACGAACCTTTAAGCTTTCTTCGTTGTCATCTTTACGTTGAGTTAATTCTCCACCGCAAACATCACAAACACCTTCAACTTTTGATGGTTTTGAATAGATGTTGTAGATTTCTCCACAGTTTTTACAAGTACGACGACCTGTAATACGACGAGTTAATTCGTCAAATGGAACATCCATATAAACAATTTTTTCAACTGCTAAATCTGTTCCTTCAGTCATTTCTTCAAAAGCTTTTGCCTGAGCCAAAGTTCTTGGATATCCATCTAATAAATATCCATTCTTTTTATCTTCCAAAGTGTTTAAGTAATCCTTAACCATTTTGTTTGTGATTTCATCAGGTACTAATAATCCTTTTTCAGAATAAGCTTTTGCTTGTAGACCTAATTCTGTTCCTCCAGCAATATTTGCACGGAAGATATCTCCTGTTGAGATGTGGTTTAAGTTAAATTCTTCTTTAATTTTTGTAGAGAATGTACCTTTACCAGATCCAGGAGCACCCATAATAAATATATTCATATCTATTCTCCTGAAGATATTAGTCTTCGTAATATTTTTTGTAAGATTTTTGAGTAATCAATCCTTGTACTTGGCGTACAGTTTCAATAGCAACACCAACAACGATAATCATTCCTGTTCCACCTAAAGCCATTGAGTTTGGAAGATCAGGCCATACAAGTGGCATGATATGTGGCATAACAGCAATAATTGCTAAAGCGACAGATCCAAGCACTGTAATTCTTGATAATACGCGATTGATATATTCTTTTGTTTCATTACCTGGACGAACACTTGGAATATATGAACCTGATTTACCTAAGTTTTCAGCGACTTTTTCTGGATTGATTTGCATCTTTGTATAGAAGAATGTAAAGAATAAAATCAATAATACATAGATTACAAGTGAATACCAAGTTTGTAATCCTAACCATTTTTGCATTTCCTTAATGAAATCATTTGATGGGAAGAATGAAGCAATCTGAATTGGTGCCATCATCAATGAACTTGCAAAGATGACTGGAATCACACTTGCTGAATTGACTTTTAATGGCAAGTAGTTTGCTTCACTTGGTTTACTTAATGAAATTGAACTTGATGTATATTGAATTGGAATTCTTCTTTCAGCTGTATTAATTAGTGTAACAAATATAATAATTAATAAATAAACTAAAATATATGCGGCAAATAGCCAAGCTCCATAGGTTGGCGCAGACTCACCTGTAATCAAGCTTGACCAGGCACTAGAGAATTGTTGAGGCATACGTCCTACAATACCAGCCATGATTACCATTGAGATACCATTTCCAATACCTTTCATTGAAATCTGGTCTCCAATCCACACTAAAAACATGCTTCCTGCAGCAAAAATTGTTGCAATATATAAAATCTTACTGATTGTAACACCGCCGACAATCAATCCTGTATATGCTTTTGAAAAGCCGTATACTAATGAGAATGATTGTACAAAGGCAAAAACGACCGCAAGATATCTAGTGTACTTGTCTAATGTTTTACGACCATTTGCTCCTGCTTTACTCAATTCAGTCAAGTGTGGAATAACATCCATACTCAATAATTGGATAATGATAGAAGCAGTAATATATGGAGTAACACCTAAAGCGAAGACAGAGAACTGTTCAAGTCCTCCACCTCCCAATAGATTTAACATTGCGAACAATGAGTTTTCTCCAAGACCATTTACAAGATCTGATGTATTAACATCAGGAACTGTAATGGCTGATCCTAAACGATAGACAAGAAAGGCAAATAGGGTGAATAGAATCCTATTGCGGATATCCTTATTCGTCCACATTGCCTTTATCTTGCCTGCCATATTATAGAACCTCTACTTTTCCGCCTGCTTTTTCGATAGCTTCTTTAGCTGACTTAGAGAATTTAACTGCTTCAACAGTTAATTTTTTAGTTAACTCACCGTTACCTAATACTTTAAGTCCAGAAAGTTCTTTATTGATAACACCAGCTTCAATTAAAGCAGCTGCATTAACTGTTGCTCCATCTTCGAAACGATTTAATGTTTCAACGTTAACGATAGCATATTCTTTACGGTTGAAGTTTGTGAATCCACGTTTTGGTAAACGTCTTGCTAATGGTGTTTGACCACCTTCAAAACCTAAGCGAACTCCTCCGCCTGATCTTGCTTTTTGACCTTTTTGTCCACGACCGCTTGTTTTTCCGTTTCCGCTTCCAGGTCCACGACCAACACGGTTACGTTCTGTGCGAGTTTCGGCTAAATTCATTGTATGTAATTTCATCTGATTTACCTCCTATTACCCGCGAATTTCTTCTGGCTTCTTACCACGAAGCGCAGCAACGCTTTCTACAGTTCTTAAGTTCTGTAATCCATCAACAGTTGCACGAACAACGTTGATTTTTGTACGTGATCCTAAACATTTAGTTAAGATATCAGAGATACCTGCAAGTTCAAGGATTGCACGAGTTGCACCACCAGCGATAACACCAGTACCTTCGATAGCTGGACGCATGTATACAGATCCTGCACCGTATCTACCAGTGATTTCGTGAGGGATTGTTGTACCGATAACTGGTACTGTGAAGATGTTTTTCTTAGCATCTTCAACCGCTTTTTTGATTGCATCAGGAACTTCGTTAGCTTTTCCTGTACCAACACCTACACGGCCTTTACGATCTCCAACTACAACTAATGCAGCAAAACGGAAACGACGTCCACCTTTAACTACTTTAGTTACACGGTTGATTGAGATTACTTGTTCTTCAAATTCTTTTTGGTCTCTTCTTGGTTTTCTATCCATTGCCATTGTGCGACCTCCTAAAATTCCAAGCCAGCTTCACGAGCTGCTTCTGCTAAAGCTTGTACACGACCAGCGTAAACATATCCACCACGGTCAAATACAACCTCTTTAATATTCTTTTCTAGTGCGCGCTTAGCAATTTCAGTTCCTACCAAACGAGCTGCTTCCACGTTTCCACCATTTTCTAATTTCATGTCAACACTTGAAGCACTGACCAATGTGTTTTGGTTAACATCATCAATGATTTGTACATGGATGTGTGCGTTACTTCTGAATACGCATAAACGTGGGCATTCAGGAGTTCCACTGATTTTTGTACGTACACGTTTGTGACGACGTACACGAGTTTCATTACGTGATACTTTAGTAAACATTTTTGATCTCCTTTCCCACTACTATTTCTTACCTGCTGTTTTACCTTCCTTACGACGGATGTTTTCACCAACATAGCGAATACCTTTTCCTTTGTAAGGTTCTGGTTTACGAACAGCACGAACATTTGCTGCAAATTCTCCAACTTCTTGTTTATCGATACCTGCAACTTTGATAGTTGTAGCAGTTGGACAAGTTACTTCTAAGCCTTCTTTAACTGGCATCTCAACTTGGTGAGAGTATCCAACGTTCATAGTTAATACGTTTCCTTTCATTGCTGTACGGAATCCGATACCAACTAATTCTAAGTCTTTAGTGAATCCTTCAGATACACCAACTACCATGTTGTGTAACAATGCACGAGTTGTTCCGTGTAATTGTTTTGTGTGTTTTTCGTCATTAGGACGTTTTACAGTGACAACATTTTCTTCTACGTGGATTTCCATCAAAGAAGAGAATGTACGTGTTAAAGAACCCTTAGGTCCTTTAACAGTCACCTCATTCCCAGCAGCTACTTCAACAGTAACTCCTGCAGGAACGGTAATCAGTTTATTCCCGATACGTGACATTACGTTTTATCCTCCTATATATTTATTACCAAACGTAAGCAATAACTTCTCCACCTAAGTGGTTCTTTCTTGCTTCTTTGTCAGTCATCATTCCATTGCTTGTAGAAATGATTGCGATTCCTAATCCGTTTAATACGCTAGGTAAGTTTTCTACTTTAGCGTAAACACGAAGACCAGGTTTAGAAATACGACGTAATCCGCTGATTACTTTTTCATTGTTAGGTCCGTATTTCAATTCAATGTTCAAAGTTTTCTTAACATCACCTTCAATGTTGAAGTCAGTGATGAAACCTTCATTTTTCAAAATTTGAGCAATTGCTTTCTTTTCATTGCTCGCTGGCATACTGACAGAGGCATGCTTTTGTTGCAAAGCATTGCGGATTCTAGTCAGCATATCCGCAATAGGATCAGTCATAATCATATGCAATATACCTCCTTACCAACTAGCCTTTTTAACTCCAGGAATTTGACCTTTGTAAGCCAATTCACGGAAGCAAATACGACATAATTTGTATTTTCTTAATACAGAGTGTGGACGACCACAACGTTCACAACGAGTGTACTCACGAACTTTAAATTTTTGAGGACGCTGTTGTTTGTTAATCATTGATTTCTTTGCCATTTAAAAGCTCCTCCTACTTTTTGAAAGGCATACCCATTTGAGTTAATAATGCCTTTGCTTCTTCGTTTGTTTTCGCTGATGTAACGATTACGATGTCCATACCACGAGTACGGTCTACTTTATCGAAATCAATTTCAGGGAAAATGATTTGTTCTTTAATACCTAATGTATAGTTCCCACGACCATCGAAGCTAGTATCGCTAACTCCACGGAAGTCACGTACACGAGGTAATGAAATGTTGAATAACTTATCTAAGAATTCATACATTTTTTCTTTACGTAAAGTAACTTTACATCCAATTGGCATACCTTCACGCAATTTGAAGTTCGCAATTGATTTTTTAGCTTTTGTTACAACTGGAGCTTGACCAGTGATAGCTGTCAATTCTTCAACAGCTTCATCTAATAATTTTGCATTAGTGATGGCATCCCCTACACCAATGTTGATAACTACTTTTTCAACGTGAGGTACTTCCATGACAGATTTGTATTCGAAATCTTTCATCATTTGAGGGACAACTACGTTTTTATATTTTTCTTGTAAACGATTCATCTTCTACCCTCCTACTTCACTTCGTTACCGCTCTTTTTAAAGATGCGTGTTTTAACTTTTTTACCATCTACAACTTCAACTTTTGTTGTAATACGGCTAGCAACTTTTGCTTTTTCATCGTAAAGCATTACATTTGATACGTGAATTTTAGCTTCTTTTTCAACGATTCCACCTTCTGGATTTGCTTGAGTTGGCTTCAAGTGTTTTTTAATCATGTTAACACCTTCAACGATAACTCTGTCTTCCTTAGGGAATACAGCTTTTACTTCACCGATTGTGCCTTTGTAAGCACCTGTAATAACTTTTACTTTATCACCTTTTTTAATGTTCACTTAGACACACCTCCTATAATACTTCTGGCGCAAGAGATACGATCTTCATGAAGTCTTTGTCACGTAATTCACGTGCAACTGGACCGAAGATACGAGTTCCCTTTGGCGTCTTATCATCTTTGATGATTACACAAGCGTTATCATCGAACTTGATGTAAGTTCCGTTTTCACGACGAACACCACGACGTGTACGTACGATTACGGCTTTAACTACATCACCTTTTTTTACGGATCCACCAGGAGTAGCCTGTTTAACAGCACATACAACGACATCACCGATGTTTGCAAATTTTCTTACGCTACCACCTAAACAACGGATAACTAAAACTTCTTTAGCTCCAGTGTTGTCAGCAACGCGCATACGACTTTCGTTTTGAATCATTGCTTTCTCCTCCTAGTATTAACCACGAGCCTTTTCAACGATTTCTACTAAGCGGAAACGTTTTGTAGCTGATAATGGACGAGTTTCCATAATTACTACAGTATCTCCGATACGAGCTTCGTTGTTTTCATCGTGAGCTTTAAATTTTTTAGAATATTTAACACGTTTACCATATAATGGGTGTGTTTTTTTAGTTTCTACCATAACAGTGATAGTTTTGTCCATTTTATCAGACACAACTGTACCACGGTATACTTTACGAGCGTTTCTTTCCATTAGATACGTCCTCCCTACTCTTGACCAGCGTTTTCACGCTCTGTCAATACAGTTTTAATACGAGCAATTGTCTTCTTAACAGTTTTTAAACGAGCTGTATTTTCTAACTGTCCTGTGGCTTGCTGGAAACGAAGGTTAAAAAGTTCATCTTTAAGCGTATCGATTTCCTGAAGAAGCTCTTCATTTGTTTTTTCGCGGATTTCTTTAGCTAACATTACTTCACTTCTCCTTTTCTAGCAAAACGAGTTTTAACTGGTAATTTGTGAGCAGCAAGACGTAAAGCTTCACGAGCTACTTCTTCACTTACTCCACCAACTTCGAACATTACACGTCCTGGTTGAACTACGGCTACCCATCCTTCAGGAGCACCTTTACCAGAACCCATACGAACCTCTAGAGGTTTTTTAGTACGTGCCATGTGAGGGAAAATACGAATCCAAACATTTCCTCCACGTTTCATATAACGTGTCATAGCAATACGGGCTGCTTCAATTTGACGGTTGCTTACATAGTTACCTGATTCTGCAACCAATCCATATTCACCAAAGTCAATTGTACGACCTGCTTTTGAACGACCTTCGTAGCTCAAACGGTGAGGACGACGATACTTTGTACGTTTAGGCATTAACATTATTCGTTACCTCCTTTTTCTGCAGGTGCTGCAGCTTTAGCAGCATCTTTAGGGGCACGGTTTGAACGAGCATCTGGACGACGACGTCCTTTTCCTTTACGCATTGGGCGTTGTTTTGGAGCTTCTGGTTCTTTAACCATTTCACCAGGTAATACTTCACCACGGCAGATCCAAACTTTTACACCTAAACGACCATATTGAGTCGCTGCTTCTTCCCAAGCATAGTCAATATCACTACGAAGTGTATGTAAAGGAACAACTCCTTCTGAATATCCTTCAGTACGTGCCATATCAGCTCCACCAAGACGTCCAGATACAGCAGTTTTGATACCTTTTGCACCAGCACGCATAGTGTTTTGAATAGCTTTTTTCTGAGTTGCACGGAAAGATTTACGTCCTTCCAATTCATTTGCAATCCAACGAGCTACTAAACGAGCATCTAAGTTAGGATTAGCAACTTCTACAACGTTAATTTGAACGTTCTTTGCAGAAGCGATTTTAGCTACTTTCTTTTTCAATCCTTCGATTGATTTTCCATCTTGACCGATTACTACACCAGGGTGAGCAGTACGGATGATAACTGTCATACGACCCTTAGTACGTTCGATTTCGATACGAGAGATTTGAGGGTCTGCCTTACGTTTGTCGACAGCTTCGTTTGATAATTTTGCATAGTATGCTTCAACCAATTCACGAATCTTAACATCTTCCATTAATAATGTTCCGAATTCTTTATCGTCAGCGTACCATCTTGATTGCCAGTCACGAATGACTCCGACACGCATTCCAATTGGACTTACTTTCTGTCCCATAGCTTACCTCCTACTCTTTTTCAGCCACTACAACTGTAATGTGGCTTGTACGTTTGTGAATAGCACTCGCACTACCTTTAGCACGAGGCATGAAGCGTTTCATTGTGATTCCTTCATCAGCCCAGCAAGCCTTCACATATAACTTGCTTTCATCTAAATCGTTATTGTTAACTGCGTTAGCAACAGCTGAGTGTAATACTTTACCAACAAGGTATCCACCTTTGTTAGGTAAGAATTTTAAAATAGCAGCTGCTTCTTCTACGTCTTTTCCACGGATCAAGTCTAAGACTAGTCTTGCTTTACGAGGTTGAATACGTAGAGTTTTTGCGGTAGCTTTTACTTCCATTTCTTCTCCTCCTACTATCTAGATTTCTTATCATCTGATCCATGACCAGTGTATTTACGTGTTGGAACGAATTCACCTAATTTGTGTCCAACCATGTCTTCTGTTACATAAACAGGAACATGTTCCTTACCGTTATAAACGGCAAATGTGTGTTCAACAAATTGAGGGAAGATTGTAGAACGACGGCTCCAAGTTTTAATAACTTCTTTTTTTCCGGCTTCATTTAATGCAACAACCTTTTTCATCAAATGGTCATCACAGAAAGGTCCTTTTTTCAAACTACGACTCATTGTATCTTACCTCCTTGCCTACTTACCATTACGACGACGTACAATTAATTTTGTACTAGCCTTCTTATTACGACGAGTTTTAACACCCAATGCTTTTTTACCCCAAGGAGTCATTGGTGATTTACGTCCGATAGGTGTACGTCCTTCACCACCACCATGAGGGTGATCATTAGGGTTCATTACAGAACCACGAACAGTTGGGCGAATACCTCTCCAACGGTTACGACCTGCTTTACCATAGTTAACTAAGCTGTAATCTTCATTACCAACTGTACCTACAGTAGCACGGCAGTTAGCCAATACTTTACGAACTTCACCAGAAGCTAAACGTAAAGTTACATATTTTTCTTCAATACCTAAGATCTGAGCTGAACATCCAGCACTACGAGCCATCTGTCCACCTTTACCAGGTTTTAATTCAACGTTGTGAATAAATGTACCTTCAGGCATGTTTCTCATTTCACAGCAGTTACCAATTTTGATATCTGTTTCTGTTCCAGAGATAACTGTCATACCAACCTTCAAATCTTTTGGAGCGATGATATAACGTTTTTCACCATCAGCATAGTTTAATAATGCAATGTTTGCTGAACGGTTTGGATCGTATTCGATTGTAGCAACACGTGCAGGCACGTTGTCTTTGTTACGTTTGAAATCGATGATACGGTAAGTTCTTTTGTGTCCAGAACCTTGGTGACGTGTTGTAATACGTCCTGTGTTGTTTCTTCCACCTTTAGATTTCAATGGAGCTAACAAGCTTTTTTCTGGTTTAGATGCTGTAATTTCATCTTTAGCCAAAGTTGTCATTCCACGACGTCCAGGTGTCATTGGTTTATACTTCTTAATTGGCATAAACTTAATTTTCCTCCTTATCGCAATATTTATTCAGGAAATAGCGTCTTCTCCCTGATTATTCTTCAGAACCGAACAATTCGATTGTTTGTCCTTCTTTAATTTTTACAATAGCTTTGTGTACAGCGCTTGTTTTTCCAACATAACGACCTACACGTTTTGTTTTTGGTTTGCAGTTCATTGTATTTACTTTTACAACTTCTACATTGAATGCAGCTTCAACGGCTTTAGCGATTTCAATTTTGCTAACACCCTTAACTACTTCAAAAGTTACTTTGTTATCTTCAGCCATCATCTTCATAGTTGCTTCAGTGATGATTGGGCGGATAATTACGTCTCTGTAATCTTTCATTATGCCAATGCCTCCTCAACTTGTTTTACGGCAGCGCTTGTCATAACAACTTTGTTTGCATTTACTAAATCATAAGTATTGATTGCAGAAGCAGCCATTACTGTAGCTCCAGCAATGTTACGTGCTGATAAGTAAACGTTTGTTGCTTCTTCGCTATCAGCAACAACAAACAATGTTTTCTTTGGCGCTTGGATAGCTTCAATAATTGAAACAAATGTTTTTGTTTTTGGTTCAGCAATTTCAAATTTATCCAAAACGCTGAATGCTGTTTCTTGAACTTTTTCGCTCAATGCAGATTTAACTGCTAAACGGCGAACTTTTTTATTGATGCGGTATGCATAGTTACGTGGAGTAGCTCCGAATACTGTTCCACCACCTCTAAATTGAGTAGCACGGATAGAACCTTGACGAGCACGTCCTGTACCTTTTTGACGGTAAGGTTTGCGTCCACCACCAGCAACTTCGCTACGACCTTTAGTGTCAGCAGTTCCTTGACGACGGCTAGCCATTTGCATTACTAATGCATCATACATAGCCTGTTGGTGTGGTTCAATTCCGAAAACAGCGTCGTTCAATTCAATTGAACCAACAACTGCACCAGTTTGGTTAATTACGTCGATAGTAGCCATTATTGAACCTCCTTATTTGCAGTATAGTCAACTAAAGTAACAGGTTCTTTATCTCCCTTGCTAGTTTTAGCAGTACGTACCATTACACAACCTTTTCTAGGTCCAGGAACGTTACCTTTAATTAACATATAGTTGTTTTCTGTATCAACTTTAATAACTGTCAAGTTTTGGTTTGTAGTAGTATATCCACCTTCTTGACCAGCCATGATAGTACCCTTCATGATACGTCCTTGACGTGAAGTAATACCATTTGTAGCTAATGAACCGATGTGACGAATGTTCTTAGATCCACCGTGAGTCTTTGGACCTTGGTGAGCATTGTTACGAACGATTGTACCATTGTAACCTTTACCTTTACTTGTACCGATTACATCTACTGTTTCTCCTGCAGCAAAGATATCAACATTAACTAAATCGCCAACATTTACATCCATGTCGCAATCGCGCACTTCCTTAATGAAACGCTTTGGACTTGTATTTGCTTTTTTACAGTGTCCGATGTTTGCTTTAGTTGTGCGTTTTTCTTTGATTTCTTCAAATCCTAATTGAACTGCGTTGTAACCATCTGTTTCAACTGTTTTCTTTTGTAAAACAACGTTTGGTGTTACTTCAACTACAGTTACTGGAATTAATACACCATCTTCAGTGAAGACTTGTGTCATTCCTAATTTTCTTCCTAATAGTCCTTTCATCATTGACACCTCCATTAAAGTTTAATTTCGATGTCGACACCGCTAGGAAGTTCAAGTCTTTGTAAAGAATCGATCGTTTCCTTGTTTGGTGCAACAATCTCAATCAAACGCTTGTGCGTACGAATTTCAAATTGTTCACGTGAATCTTTGTATTTGTGAACCGCACGAAGAATTGTTACTACCTGTTTTTCAGTAGGTAATGGAACTGGTCCTACAACCTTTTTAGCTCCGTGTTTTGTCGCAGCTTCGACAATTTTCTTTGCACTATCATCTAAGATTCTGTGCTCATACGCCTTTAAGCGAATTCTCATAGTATTTTTTGCCATGTTTAACTCCTTTCGTTTATTCTAGATAAACATGCTCCATGCGAATTACCTGGCCACACCCATGACAACGGTTCTCAGTGGGTCAGCAACCTCGCACTTCATCGCAAGCTCCTGTATTCTAACACATATATTTCATGTGTTCAACCCCTAAATTAAAAAAATTTAATATTTCTTTTAAAGCCTTTATTTATCGCGTTTAAACACTTTTTAATTTTCTAAAAAAACGATTTTTAAATCAATATGTTGTGACAACTGTTGTCAGTGGGTCATAAAACCCCTTTTATTTACTATATTTACTGCCAAATTTTTAAAATATGTAAAAAAGCACCTATTTCATTCAACAGATGCTAACCAATCCTTCAAATTTTGACAATACGTCTTATGATCATCCACAAAACACATATGACGACACGCAGGCATTAGATGCCATTTTGCATTTTTAATACCATCATACATCGTTTTAGCTACTAATGGCGTACATAAATCATTCGTTCCACTCACTATCAATGTTGGAACATCAATTTCATGTAAACGATTTGTATACTCAAAATCCTTTAAAGTGCCTAATGGCGTATATTCATTAGGACCCCAACCAATCAAATAAGATCTTTGTCCTGCTTTCTTTTCTCTCGTAACACACTCTGGTGTGCTTTCATCAAATGGCCCAGCACAATGAAGCTGCATATAATGATCATTAGCCAATTGATAATCCTTAGAATCATAATCTTCACTTAAAATAGCTTTTTGTTCATCCTCTGACATAAATGAAATCATACGATGTTGTTCTTTGGCCCATAATGAAGCAGAAGATAATGTACTTGAAAGAATCAAAGATTTAAGTTTGGCATTCTTCTTTTCAATCGCATATGCAATTGCCAACATGCCTCCCCAAGATTGTCCAAGCAAATGACAAGACTCAATATGTAAATATTCCATCAAAGCAACAAGCTCTTCCATCCATGTTTCTTGATTCCACAATTCATCATGACCTTCGACAAACGAATTCCCACATCCTAATTGATCATACATAATTACTTTTCTTCCTGTCTCGGCAATACAATCCAATACTTCAAAATAATTATGCGTTGAACCTGGACCTCCGTGCAGACAAATCAATGGAGTCTTATCTCCTCCATCCACAATTCGATAATATGTTTTAAAGCCCTTAAAAGGCATATATCCATCAATTATTTTCATTTCAATCACCATTCACTTATTCCATCATTATATTCTCTACAACAATCTACCCAATATTCTTTATCAACACGAATTATATCCATGAACTCTTCAATATACTTTGTGTTGATTCCACGAATTTCATCGCATTGCTTTTCAAGTTTCTCAAAATCCACCATATTATTTCTTTTGTAGATATATATTTATATCTACATCTCCCTCTATTCCATTAACTTGGCCAATATTTGAATATTGCCACATATCAAATTTGTCCTCCATTGGACATTGTGAAGAATAAGATGCTAACCATATTGGATACTTGGATATTTTTTCAAAATCGTAATTCTGATAAAGCCAAGTCATATTTCCATAAATCATAGGATCATATCCAGACTTTTTAATTTTCTCACAGAATCGAAGCGCTAAATTTGTTCGTTGTTCTTGCGTTAGATCATCAATTCTTCCGCCCTTTTCAAATTCTTCCATATCAAAGACAATAGGCATATCGATTTTATAATTCTGAATCTCATTTAATACCATATTCACTTCTTCATCAATTTCATCTTCTGTAATAGCACTCGAGAAAAAATAGGCTCCTACTTTGATTTTATTCTGAATTGCAGCTTGCATATTTATATTAAAATATGCATCTTCATGTAAAATCCCTTCTTGAGCCCCACGATAGCCGACTCTGATCATCGCAAAATCAATTCCGTCTTGTTTTACAGAATACCAATCAATAGACTGATTATGACTCGATACATCTATTCCTGTGAATGATTTATAAGAAGAATCTTTATAGGTCATCCATCCATTTTCCATAGAAAATAAATTTAAATCGTAATAACTCTTCTCTTCCACTATCTCATCTTGTTGAAATAATGTACGAATACAATATACACTCCCTGTTCCTACAAGAACTAAAATAACCAAAAGAATTAAAATCCGACCTATTTTTAGTTTTCTCATACGCCAATGACCTTTAAAATTTCTAAGCTCGCATTTCTAGACATAACAGGACTTTCTATCATTCCACTCTCTATGCAAGTACACGCATGTTCTATTTCACCTGTAAAATCTGACTTTTGTTCTACCACAATCTTTTTATCATTCATCACAAGTTCTGTGTTCTTCCAAAAATTCTTACAAGTAACACTACCTTTTGTACCATATATATGTGCTGTATTTTCCATATCCACATCCCAACTTGTTGCGATATGTGCTACACAGCCATTTTCATATTCAATCAATGCTTCATCTTTTAATCGAGATACTTTCAATATTGGGCTATTTGCCATTCGACTTGCGTAACAAATTGGATATACACCAATATCAAACATACATCCTGCCCCCGGCTTATTAAAATGCCAATCTGAAATGGTTTCCGTTAATCTTGTCGCATATTGTGCATTTATGGATTTTACTTGTCCAATCTCACCATTTGAAATGAGTTCAAATAATTTCTGGTTTAAAGACGTAAATACTGTTTTATGTGCTTCCATCAAAAAACAATTTTGTTTCTTTGCATAATCAAAACATTCATTTAATTCATTTGTAGATACACACATTGGTTTTTCACACACTACATGCTTATGATTATTTAAGCCCATTTGAATATGCTTCGCATGCAAATAATTCGGTGTACAAATATATACCATATCTATATTGACATCTCTTAACATTTCTTCATAGTTATCGTAAGCTTTTTTTGCCCCATATTCCTCTTTAAAAGCATTTGCCTTTTCTAAACTTGAAGAACACACGGCATATAAATCCGCATTATTCGCATATAGAATTCCTTGAATCACACGATGACTAATTTTTCCTAGTCCATAGACTCCTATTCGAATCATTTTTTTATTCACCCTCTTTAAGATTACTTTAAGCTATATTGCTTATTCTATATACAGAAATAAGCAGTCAACCTCATTTGCTCACTATACTTATCTCTTCTGCCTATTTCTTTCATATATACGAATGTCCATGGAATTATTCCATGGACATTTTATTATATGCAGTTTTGGCCATTTGCGCATATCCTTCATCACTTGGATGTAAATGATCTCCACTATCAAATGCATCTTTCATTTTATGTCCATCGCAAATATCTTTATCAAAATCAATCACGCCATCAATTTCATCTGTTGTACGAATCCATTCATTGACTTCATTACGCAAATTTTCTCTAAAATATGCGTATGTACGCCATCCTTCAATTGGAATCAATGTACCAATATATACTTTCATTCCTAATGATTTCGCGTGCTTTACATATTTTCTAAGTCCTTCAATCAAATCTTGGCTTGATGGAAGATCTTGCCACGGTCTAAATTCATTCTTTTCAACACCGACTGGATGAATAATATCATTGATTCCTTGTAGAATAATCAATGTGTCGCTTCCTGCCACATGCATTTCGTGTCCAAAGCGATAATCTCCTTTTAATCCATAAGCTTCATATTGAACACAAGAATACTGTCTTAAAATACGTGTGCCACTAACAGCTTTTCGAACAACCGAAACCTTTTTATTGTTTTCCCACATTAGCTTCTGTAAGTAATCTGGCCAATCCTGAGAAGTAATGGAGTCTCCATAACATGTGATAACTTGATATTCTGGTTCTGTCAAAACAGCTACTTCACTTAAGAAAAATACCCATGGTGTTTTCATACTGGATGCATGATCCATTATACCTGCATGAGAAAAGTCTCCTTCTCCAAAATAGCCTGTACTTAACGGCCCTTGTGTATAGACTCCACAACGTAAATGTGTAAATTCTCTTAAATAGAAACTAATCGCAATGGTTTCTTGTTCATGCACTTTAAAATCTAATGGATCACTATAACATTGTTCTCCCACATCTAAATGAAGTCCTTTTGAGCCATTAAAAGTAATATCAACAATCGATGTTGGATCCAAATCACGTCCATTAATCACTCTACCTATTGTGATTGAATCAAAGACAACGCCTTCTTTACCTGTAAAGTTATCCAAACAAATACGTATCTTATCTCCTTTGAATGTAGACTTCATAGGATAACGTAATGTTATATTTTTTGCATATTGACTTGGTTTATGCGTTACAATCGACATTGCCTGTCCATATATCGCTTTAAATTCTTTTTCCATAGTTGACCTCCAAATTATTTATTATTTATTTCTACATTATTAACACATATGTTTTTATCCACAAATAATCATACATGAAACGTTGCAAAAATCCAAACATATACCTTATTATATTAAAGAAGTTGAGGAAAAACACATGAGTAAATTAGAAAATTATTACGGTAAATTTTGCGAAGATAAAAGACTCTTATCAAGACATGGCCAAGTTGAATATACAACAAGCATGAAATATATCCATAAATATTTAAAGTCTGAAGATCGCATATTAGATATAGGAGCAGGAACTGGCAGATATAGTGTTGCCTTAAGTAACGAAGGATATCAAGTTGATGCGATTGAACTCGTTAAATATAATCTTGGTGTTTTAAAAGCTAAAAAAAGTAATGTGAAAGCCTATCAAGGAACAGCTCTAGATTTATCAAGATATCAAGATAACACTTTTGACATTACCCTACTATTTGGACCTATGTACCACTTATTTAATTATGAAGATAAATTAAAAGCATTATCCGAAGCAAAACGCGTTACGAAAAAGAACGGGATTATTTTTGTAGCTTACGTCATGAATGAATATAGCGTTCTTGTTCACGGCTTTAGAGATGGACATATTAAAGAATCATTAGCAACCAATAAACTTGATGAAACTTTCCAAACCCAAACAAATATCGATGATTTATATAGTTATATTCGTCTAGATACAATCAATCAATTAAACAAAGATGTTGGTTTAGAACGCATTCAAATTATAGCAGCCGATGGACCAAGTGATTATATGCGTCCAATCTTAAATAAGATGGATGATGAAACATTTGAATTATTCATCAAGTATCATCTTGCCACTTGTGAAAGACAAGAACTAATTGGTGCTAGTTCACATACAATAGATATACTAAGAAAATAATGTCACTTGTGTGGCATTATTTTTATATTAAATATTCTGCAACTAAAACTACTAAACAACATGCAACGGATACTTGAAACAAACTTTTATCTTTCCATGCCAAAACAATTCCAACAATAAGCGCTGCAAGTCCAGCAAGTTGTGAATTTGTTTCATATAATATAGTAGGAAAAGTCATCACTGCCAAAGTCACATAGGGAACATAATATAAAAATGACTGAATATATATATTGGTAATGGGTTTATTAAAAAGCGTTAGTGGCAATACACGAATTAAATAAGTAACTACTGCCATTGTAGCTACATACATCATTGGATTAGACATCTTCTTCCTCCTTTCTAGGTTTGATAATGGCTGCGGCCATTGAAATGATGATTGTTAATATAATCGTTTTTGTTCCACTTGAGATGGGCATATCTTTACAAATGTAGCTCAACAAAAAACTCACAACAACAAGAACACCTACAACACGATCCTTCTTTGCCTGGGGAATAATAATAGCTAAAAACATGCCGTATAGTGCAACACTCAAGCTCGCTACAATTTTTGTGGGAAGGCTATTACCAGCAACAATTCCTAGTGCCGTTCCAAATGCCCAACATGGAAGTGCCACCAAATATGTACCATATATATATTTATGGTTCACTTTCCCTTTATGATTAATTGCCAAGCCAAATAATTCATCTGTTAAATCAAAGCCAATACACATTCGGTGAAATAGACTTGTTTGCTCTTCGATTTTTTGGCTTAGCGCAAAACTCATTAAAAAATAGCGTGCGTTACTGACTAAAGTCATGATAATCATCTGAATAAATGTACCATGTGTACTAATCATTAGAAAAACTGCATATTCTCCTGCCGATGCATTGATGAATAAACTAGTCAAAAATCCTTGTATTGGTGATAGGCCTACGTTCTTTGCGATGATTCCAAGTGAAAAGGAGACGGCAAAATAACCCAATCCAACTGGAATACTGTCTTTGATTCCTTTTTTAAATTCCATAATCTCACATCCTATTTCTTTGCATTATAAGAATTGCGTTGTTATTTGTAAAACAAATATTTATAATACTTCCATAAGGAAAAGTGATGGATATGAATCTAACAAAATACGATATATTTTTTAAAGTATTGGAAACAAAGACAATTAGTCAAGCTGCTAAAGAGCTTGGATATTCACAGAGCGCCATTTCTCAAACTATCAAAGCTTTAGAAGAAGAATTAGAAGCAACTTTATTCATTCGACAAAAAAGTGGTGTAACTCTTAGTCAAGATGGACTTGCATATCTTCCCTTTTTAAAATCCGTTCAGGCAAGTCTTGATAATCTTCGTACTAAGAAAAAGGAAATGAAAGGGTTAGACCAAGTCACATTAAGAATTGGTACTTTCACAAGTGTGTCTAGACATCTTTTACCTTCTTTAATGGAAGAGTTTATTCAGATCTATCCAAATGTACAATTTGAATTGTATCAAAGTGAATATACAAATATTGAGCAACAATTAATCGATGGTAGTCTAGATTTAGGTTTTACTTGTATTGATGCAATCCAACAAGTTCAATATCAAGAATTGTATTATGATGAAATGTTTGCACTTGTTCCTCGAAATCATGTGTTGGCTAAATATAATGTTTTAAGTATGAAACAAATCGCAAAATATCCTTTCATTCAATTAGATGAGGGAGACTATTCTTTGCCTATTCATATGTTTCGTTCTTTAAACTTACCGGTTCAAATCAAACATAAGGTATATGATGATTCCACAATTCTAGCTATGATCCGACAGAATTTAGGTATTTCAATTCTTTATCAAAATGCTTTGAGCGATTATGATGATTTATGTTTGATTCCTATTCAAGAAAATCTATTTCGGCATGTTGGAATTGCCTATAATAATTACGATACTTTATCTTATGCAGGCAAAACATTTTTAGATTTCATTCTTAAAAAGACACCAGAAATTCTTAAAGACAAAGATAGTTTTCATATTATTAAAATTTAACATTGTTTTTATACTGTTTAGGTTGACTCACTAACTAATTTATATTATTCTTTTCACGTACATAAAGATATACGGTAGGTGAGGTTACCGCAGGGATTTGGATTTCCTAAGATTACTGCCGCAAAGTTGTGGAGACACGACTCGTTGGTCAGCAGGCAAAGTCGCAAAGGCTTGGCTTAATGTAATTTATATGCCCTGTGATACTAAAGCTTGAACGGTGATACTAGATTAATAACGTCATTGTTTGGGCAATGGCGTTTTCTTTTGTTTATAAGGAGGTGAGGCTTGTATGTGTACGGATCCGGATGGGAATAGTTTGAATTATAATAAGAAAGCAGAGGTACATAATCATGATGAACAAAGAAGAATTCATTCAATTACTACAAGACAAAAAATACAAAACTGCACAAAATACACTTTCCGAAATGAACGATATGGATACAGCCGCCTTTTTAGAAGAATTAGATGCGAAAGAATGTGCTTTGGCATTTCGTTTGATTTCTAAAGAAAAAGCTGCCGATGTATTCTCATGCATGAATTCAAAGATGCAGACATATTTGGTAGACATGTTTTCGGAAACTGAATTAAAAGAATTATTAGACGATTTATATATGGATGATACGGTCGATATGTTAGAGGATCTACCCGCAAACTTAGTCACTCGAATTTTGAAAAACTTGGATTCAACAAAAAGATCAACTATTAATAAGCTTTTAAAATATCCTGAAGACAGTGCTGGATCCATTATGACAACTGAATATGTCACTTTAAAAAAGACAATGACAGTAAAACAGGCCATGAACCATATCAAAGAGATTGGTATCCATAAAGAGACAATTTATACTTGTTATGTCACTGAAAATAAAAGATTGATGGGTATTGTCACTGCCAAAAGTTTAATGACAAGTGATGATGATGAAAATATCACAAATCTAATGAACACAAATATTATTTCTGTACATACACATACTGACCAAGAGCAAGTGGCTCACTTATTTAGAAAGTATGATTTAATTGCGATGCCCGTACTAGATAGTGATGGATGTTTAGTTGGTATTGTGACATTTGATGATGCCATGGACGTAATGGTTGATGAAACTAACGAAGATATTTCGCGTATGGCTGCCATGGAGCCCAATGAAAAAACATATTTTGAAACTACAGTTTGGCAACAGGCAAAACACCGTATTTTATGGTTACTCGTTTTGATGTTTTCTGCAACAATCACCGGAAGTATTATTACTCGATACGAGAATGCCTTTAGTGCTGTACCATTACTTGTATCCTTTATTCCTATGTTGATGGATACAGGTGGAAACTGTGGTTCTCAAAGTTCCACTTTGATTATTCGTGGTTTGGCTTTAGGTGAAATCCACTTTAAAGAAATTTTTAAAGTTATGTTTAAAGAATTTAGAATTTCATTAATTGTTGGATTCATTTTAGCTGCAGCCAATGGCTTGCGTATTTTCATTCAGTACCAAAACTTCAATATCGCAATCGTTGTTGCTCTTTCTTTAATGGTTGTCGTTATTGTTGCCAAATTAATTGGTTGTATCCTTCCATTGTTTGCGAATAAATTTGGTGTAGACCCTGCCATTATGGCAAGTCCATTGATTACAACAATAGTTGATACTTGTTCTATTTTAGTTTATTTCAATATTGCGGTTCATGTATTTAATATAGTTGTTTGAGAGATGAGAAATCATCTCTTTTTTTTCAACACGAAAAAAAAGAACCTCAATCGAGATTCTTTTATCGAAAATATAATTATTTAAATTAGATATCCATATCTTTTTGAGCAGCAGTTACAATAGCCATCTTGTAGATTTCATCTGAAGTACATCCACGAGATAAGTCATTGATTGGAGCGTTCAATCCTTGTAAGATTGGTCCTACTGCTTCATATCCACCTAAACGAGCGGCAATTTTGTATCCAATGTTTCCACTTGATAAGTTAGGGAAGATAAATGTATTTGCGTGTCCAGCAACTTTTGATTCTGGTGCTTTTAATTTAGCAACTTCTTCACTTACTGCACAGTCAAATTGCATTTCTCCATCGATATCGAAGTCAGCAATACGACGTAAACGATCGCTTGCTTCTGTCATCTTAGCAACGCATTCACCTTTTGCACTACCCATTGTTGAGTATGATAATAATGCTACTTTTGGTTCTACACCAAATTGACGAGCAGACTTAGCTGTTTGCATTGTGATTTCTACTAAATCGTCTGTGTTAGGGTTGATGTTGATTGAGCAGTCCCCCATGATCAATTGAGATTCGTCTTTAATTAAAATGAAACAAGAAGAAACTAATTGGTTTCCTGGAGCTGTTTTTACTAATTGTAATGCAGGACGTACAGTATCCGCTGTAGAATATGTAGCACCACCTAATAATCCATCAGCATATCCCATTTGAACTAACATAGTTCCAAAATAGTTTGTGCTCTTCAATGCTTTACGAACTTTTTCTTCGTCCATTTTACCACGACGTAATTCAACCATTTTACGAACCATATCATCCATATGTTCGAAGTTATTAGGATCAATTTGTTCGATTCCTTCAACATTTAAACTGTTCTTTTGTGCACAACCAGCAATTTCTTCTGGAGTTCCTAATAATACTGGGCAAACAATATCATTGTTTTTCAAATCAATAGCTGCCTTTTGAACACGTGGATCC
Source organism: uncultured Holdemanella sp. (assembly GCF_934754935.1). GTDB lineage: Bacteria > Bacillota_I > Bacilli_A > Erysipelotrichales > Erysipelotrichaceae > Holdemanella. Next base: position 39,660 of record NZ_CAKVJB010000021.1, read on the forward strand.
CATCCTTCAGTAAATACAATACGTACTCCCTTTCCTTGGACCTTTTTTTCTAATTCATCAATAATCATAACTTTAACTACCTCTTTTCTATCAAAGTATAGTCCAAAAATGCTTTATTTACCACAAAAACAATGTGAACTTTTTCTCATAGTTTATTCGTAAAATATGTGTACACATAATAGCATTGTGTTCGCGTATCATAAACACATCTTATTGATTGTAAATTATTTACATACAAATGAAAATTAATGTAAATAATGCTTGCAATTTTCATTGTAAAGTTTTACACTAGTGACATCACAAGAAGGGATAGGTGCAAATTATGAAAACAAGTCACTATTTAAAAAAGGCCGGTGCCGTATGTATGGCAGCTGCAATGATGACTGGTTGTGCTAGTGGATCATCTGGTGCAAGCGGAAAAACATTGACAGTAGGTTTAAGTACAGGTTTCAATGGAATTTTCTCTCCATTGTATTATCAAACTGTATATGACGATTACGTTATCGAAATGGTTTATCAAAGTATGTTGAGTTATGATCGTGATAATCAATTACAACCAGAACTTGCTACTGAACAACCAACTATTAGCGAGGATGGATCAACATTAACATTCAAATTGAAAAAAGGAGTTAAATTCTCTGATGGTTCTAAATTGGATGCAGATGATGTTGTATTGACATTTACAGCTATGGCTGACCCTAGCTATACTGGTCGTTTCTCAACTTATGTTGATTACTTAGAAGGCTATAAAGAATATCACGATGGAGATGCCGAAACTCTAAGTGGTGTTGAAAAAATCGATGATTATACAGTTGCTTTCCACTTGGCAACTCCAAGAATCGATGCCATCAGCCAGGTTGGTACATTCCCAATCATCTCTAATTCACAATTCAAGAAATACAAAAAAGGCGACACAAAGATGTTTGAAGACAAGGCCAGTGAACCAATTGGTACTGGACCATATGTATTGAAGAACTTCCAAAAAGATTCAGCTGCAACATTTGTAAAGAATGAAGAATTTAAAGCTGAAGATGGTGAATACCAAATTGATAACGTTGTAATAAAGATTTGTGATACTTCTACAGAACTTCAGGAACTTCAAAAAGGAACTGTTGATTTATTGCCACAAGCTGATAATGCCGATAAAGTTGGTACTGCAAGCTTAGACAAGAACTTAACTTACAACACTTATGGATCAAGCTCAATGCAATACTTTATTTACAACTGCGCTGCTGGAGCCACTGCAGATCCTGCTGTACGTCAAGCATTAACTTATGCGATTGACCGTCAAGCATTTGTTGATAGCTACTACTCATTCTCTAAAGGAAGCAAGGATGTTAAGAAAACTCAACCTGGTTTCGTACCAGTATTAATGGCTAACCCAATTTCATCACAATTAGGTGATATCATTACTGGTAAAGAAAAAGATGACAAAATGGCTTACTATGACTATGACATCGAAAAAGCTAAACAAATCTTAGATGATGCTGGTTGGACTGTAGGAAGTGATGGAATCCGTGAAAAAGATGGACAAAAATTAACTGTTCGTTTGGTTTCTACAAAAGGTAAAGACCAATTAGATACTATGCTTCCAATGCTAGAAAAAGCTTGGGGCGATGAATTAGGCGTTGATTTCAAGACAAACTTAAGTGAATTCAACACAATGCTTGCGACTGTTCAAGGTGATGATACTGTTAATGAATGGGAAGTATCTTACATGGGATGGCAATTTGGTTCAGGTGATGACACTGGTATCAACCTATTATGCCAAACTGGTCAAACAGATAACTCAGCTCGTATATCAGATGCTGATTTAGATGCATTATTAGATACTGCATTACATACAACGGATCAAGCTGCTAGTACTGCTGCTTATAAAGAAGCTTACGAAAAGATTTCTGCATTATGTCCATATGTAGCAATCAATGGTTTAAGTTACTACGATCTATACAACAAAAAGATTAAAAACTTAGATACAGCTCCATTGTATGACTTCGTTAAAGCATTAGACAAAGCTACAATTGAATAACAATTTAAGAGATCTGTTGACAGATCTCTTTTTAATACATATAATTCCGTTTTCGACAGTTATATAACGCAACAATGAGCGCAAACCTTTAGTTTAAAGGCTTTACGCTCATTTTTTACTTTTATAAAATGTTGTATGGGAATTTTATTTCTCAAATTTTTTTAAATTTATTTAATGTTTTTGGTTGATAGTATTTTCGGTTCAATTTTAAATCGAACAACTGTTCAAGCGAATCCAGTACATCTGAACCTGTGTAACAGGCCTGGTAGTACATATCAGAGCAGTTAACTACATTCATGTTCTGTAATGTTTCTATGATCTGTTCCGTTGTGAAATGTGTTTTGTTTTTGTCTAGTTTGACCTCTAGTAATCGATAGATCAATAAGGCTGTGTAACAGATAAGGAAGTGAGCTTTTATTCTGTTTTCTTTGCGATGATATACGGGTCGTGAACTGAAGTTTGTTTTCAAGACACGGAAACAATCTTCGATTTTATATCTTCTTGACTGGATATCCAAAACTTCTGTTTCCTTCATATCAAATATATT
>NZ_CAKVJB010000022.1 GCF_934754935.1 uncultured Holdemanella sp.
TCTTTCATTAAAAGTCTGGCCGATACACCCTTCATAGCTTTTATAATATTTGGAATGTAATGCTGCGGCGTACAATTGATCAACATATGGATATGATCTTCCTCCATATTCATTTCTAGAATTTGAAAACCATTATCCTTTGAAATCTGAATCAGCAACTCTTTTAATCTTGTTGCGACCTGTCCATTCAAGACATCACGACGATACTTTACGCACCATACAATATGATACTGTATAGAATAGACATAGCCTCTACCTTTAACAACTTCCATATGTTTTTTCCTCATCAATATTATAACATATGTATATGATTAAAGCACTATATTTATCATTTATTTTTAAATTATTTATTTAACATCTGCACATCTAATTCATCTCATGACTAAAGTCACAAGTGTTCTTAGATTGCATTATAAAGTAGATTAGCCGCCTTTTCTTCAATACTCGAATATATTTCTCGACCAAAAACATTTTGATATACAGCCGCAATAATTCCTTTTAATTTACCCTGTTCTTTTTCAACACCAAATACAGAAGAAAATCCACCATACCCCATTGAATCAATTAGAATTCTGCACTCTTCATAAGTCAATTGATATATTGAATCTTTACCTTCTGGCTTTAAAACACATCCATGATCATAATCATCCAGTAATGATAATGCATTTGAATAAGCCTCAATCACATTCAACACTTCTTTTTCTTCAATACCCAAAGTAGAAGCAAGCATTCTGGATTGAATCGTGATTGTTTTATTTAAAACCTCAAGTCTCTTTTCATTAACTGCATATCCCTTTATCATATACTCCTTCAATATAGAAGTTGCCCATTTACGAAAGATAATACCATTTTTGATTTTACACGGTATCCTACGGAAATAATCATATCGAGATTATAGTATTCAATTGATCTTTGAATTTTTCGACCTCCTTCAGTTTGAACTGTCGCAAATTTTGCGACAGTTGAATCATCTAATTCTTCTTTTAATGCGTTGCTAATATGTTTACCAATCGTTTTAACATCTCTATCAAATAATTGTGCAAGTTGATTACGATTTAGCCAAACAGTTTCATTATCTGGTGATGCCGTAACATCTAACTGTAAATCACCATTCACAAACTTAATTATTTCATTATTCATATATTCTCCAATCTTTTTTTATTTAAATGACCATGCCATGCTTTGTGGTTGTCGCATATTTTGCGACAACCTTCCATTTGAACTTGTTCCATTTTGGAACAGGTTGCTTAACTCCAACAACACGCATTTTTTGCGTGTTGTTCTCTTTTTCAACTTCTTGATCTTTAAATGTGTTATTTATATGCTTACGAATTTTTTTCATCACGATCAAACAATAATGCCATTTGATTTGCAGATAACCACACAGTTTCATTATCCGGTGGTACCGTAACATCTAACTGTAAATCACCATTCACAAACTTAATTATTTCATTATTCATTTGTACTCCAATCTTTTTATATTTAAGTGATCTTGATAATTAATGTCTTCATTAATTAATAAACTCTATATCATTTGCATAACCATTCCTTTATAGAGCTATAATACAAATAGAGAAAAGCTACTGGAAAAGCAGTGGCTGCTCTGAAATATAGTTAATGCTAAAGCACTAATCTATTTCCATTGCTAGTGGTGATTAGTGCTTTTTGCATTTTTCTATAATTATCAATGTGATTCTTAGTATTTCTACTAGTGCCATTAAACACATGGCAACATCAATATATAGATATATATATACATAGACATTTTCCTCCTGCAAAATCGGAATCTTAGATAACTCAAGATATAATCCTTTTTATTCAGAGGGTTCACCGTTACTACATCCAGTAGCCAATTTCAATTATAACGGTCCAATGTGAAAACATTATTAGCTCCAGTAAATTTGTTGTTTTTATTTCAAATCAAAAAGAAAAGAGTAGAATGAATCATCTCATTCTACCCCTAAATATCATTTTTCAATCAAATCCTCTATCTTACAACCAAATACTTTAGAAATACGATACAACTTATCTACACTCGCCTTATTAATATCTTTATTTCTTTGTTCATATAATTGTATTGAACGAAGACTTACACCAGAAAGATTGGATAATTCTTGTTGCGTATACCCATAAGTAGTTCGAATACGCTTTAAGTTTGTTTCCACATAATACTCTTTCATTTTAGAATCCACAATATCTACAAACTTAGAAATATCCGCCTCATGAAGTGTATAATACATTCTTTTTAAATCTTCAAAACTTAAAACATTAAATATCTCTTTAAAACTTCGATCTGAATACCACTGGTAATAGGCAATAGCCCAACCAATCCAATACTCACATGAACGACTATAGTTTACTTCAGCTTCAATATCCAACTCTTTTTGCATGGTCTCAAATACAATTTCATGTACAAGCTCAATACCACTTTTACCCGCCACACAGGCAGGCTCTCCATTTTCAATACGCTTACTCATAGAGCTTACGACAAACATATTCACAAAATCATCACCTGAAATATGACAAGTATTGATGGCATAATCAAAGGCATCTCCCAACATTGTTTGTGCATTATTTACATATATTTCTTGGTATGCGTGGATCATCATTTTTAATGCCCCCTCTTATAATATCTTGAATAAACAGTCCATTCATTTCTTGATCAAGCATTTTCAAATAATATTGATTTGCTTCATCATTTCTAACTTTACGTAAATCATAATATTGATTCTTATCTGCGGTTTCATATCCTTCAAACTTTAAATTTGAAAACGCAAACTGCGACTTAATGACAATCTGTTCTCCTAATTTGCCCAATCTCATAGCTTGTGCGAGTTGCTCAACTGAAATTGTATTATTCAAGAAACTTTCTGCATAATCAAAATAAGAATCATCCGCACGATAGCCTATAATCAAGTCATATGCGTTCACGTTGATACTAAAATGATCAATCAAATATTGCTTTGCCCTTCTTGCCACAGGCGTTTTAATTGAAAAAAGACGATGCTCTACCAATATCGCAATCCAATTTAAAATCGTATAATCCGAACTATTTAAATTCAAAACCTTCAAATACTCTGTATCTAAAGTATACTTATTAGAATAACCATCATTTAAAGATGAGACTGCCCATTCTTTTGCCAAATCATTACTTTGCGTACAATAAAATCCCAACCCAAAATCATTATTCTTTTTTCCAGCCCCAAATATTGGATTCTCTATTATTTTTTCAGATCCATGGTACAAAATCATTTTATTATCCATTATCATTCATCTCCTTTTAACTAATTATATCACTGTAGCGATATTACGAAAACAAAATTGGAAAGAAATAATATATTGACACATACTAAAGATTTGTTATGATTTAGTTAATCGTAGTCTTCACACCTCTTAACAATGTGGCCCAGAAGGCTCTTTTTTTAGGAAAACATATGAATAATTTATCTCTAATTGTGCAAGCATATTTTATCATCCAGAAATCTCATAGTTTCTCTTGTATTTTTTTAAAAGAATGGTATATTGCATATGACGAAGGCCGTCATCAGACGGCAAACTAGCGAATCACTATCGTACCCAATCGATAGGGCTCGCTTTTTATTTACAATGATTATGTATTGTATTCTATTATAGTTTGAAATATGAACTTATTTAGAGCAGAAAAAAGGAATATGACAATCAATAATTTTAAGCCAATGAAATGTCCAATATGTCATAAATATTATTTTGTTAATGACACCCAATGACAAGAAGAATGACTATTGCCCTCATTGCGGATGAGAAGATGATGAGTTAATGGAAAATGAACCAGATAAATAGGCAGGCTGCTCTAATCCACTTTATTTAAATGATTATCGAAAAGATTATCAACAGCGATTACAGAATTCTTCTTTTTTGAGAAACAAAAAAAAGGTGCAATAAAGCACCGATTTTCTAAATTAGAATAATAATTGTAATCCCATCACAATGATCCACATATAAGCACAAGTCTTAGGAATCATCAATAAACCAATCTTTGGCTTTGTCTTAGACCACAACGTAACTGGGATGTAGCAACCAAATGAAATAATGATCGCTGCAACCATACGGTTTAAGTGTAAATCATACATATTTCCTGAAATGGCATAAAGAAGAATTACACCAATTCCAGTTAGGGCAAATACGGCATTACGAATTACAGACAGTTTCCTGTTTCCTTCTTCTGAAGTCCAGTTATTCTGTGGTAAGAAACATACTACGATACGAACAATAGCTGAAATCCAAATCATAGCCTCAATCCATGCTGGAGCAGTAAGTGTTGGGAATGTTAATTTCCAGATATACAATAGAATAATATAGAATACAGTCATTGTGATTGAAGATACCTGCAATCCAATCCCTAGCTGTCTTTTAATTTTATCATTTGTTCCATAAATAGCTCTTTTAATACGAGGAACCAAGTGGAATGCATCTCCACCACACAAAGTCAATGTTAATACACCATATAAAATAAATAATGGATTTCCTTTTGAATATACAAAGAATAAGATTCCGGCAATTAAGTCAAAAATCAAATAACATGCATCAAAAATTGCTTCCATTAAATCCGGCATTTTTTTCATTTGAGATCATCCTTTCTGCATTGTCATACACCTTTTGAAAGATATCCATAAACACTTTGATCTCATTTTCACTAAGACCATCAAACATGTCTTGCGCAAACTCCTTTTGCGCCCACTTACCATCTTCAATCACTTCACTGGCCAGTTGAAGCAAATGAATGGTGACACGTTTTTTGTTGTTTTTATCCACTTTTCTTTCAATCAAACCACGATCTTCTAACACTTTAAGTGAAGTAGAAACATGAGACTTTGCTGATTTACGAATACGAACAATATCCGCAGCCGTATTATATTCAGGATTATTGTAAAGAAACATTAAGATGTCATATTCCATCTGTCTTAAATTGTATTTTTCACAAACCCCCGACATTTTCATCTCATAATATCTCGTTATTGTTTTATGTTCATCCCAAAAGTGCATATGCATTCTCCTTATTGTTCCATTTAGAACGATTACATTTTATTACTCATGCCTTGGTTTGTCAATAAAATCATTGACACACCTCTAAAAAAAAGGGATACTCTCTTTAGGGAAGAAGGATTTAAAATGCGTACACAAAAATATAACCTACAAGGAATAAAAGTATTCTTCTATATTTTAATGATTGCCATTTTAGGATGGTTTCTTTGTATGCAATTTTTTGGTGCAAATGAACAAGAAAATGATGTTCAATCCCTATCCCCTATCTATACAGGAACGTTTTATTGGGAAAAAGAAGATGGTTCCAAGCAAAAATTAAACATTCCAGGAGATTATGAAATAAAACCCGGTCATACAATGATTATTAGTACAACGCTTTCTAAAGATTATGATGCAACTTCATTTGCAATTCGCTCCTCTTTACAAGACATTAAATTCTACGTTGGAAATGAATTACGTACAGAATATTCTACTAAAGATACAAGATTGGCAGGTAAGAATTCAGCCAGTCGATACATATTTTGTCCCACAACCTATAGGGATGCAGGAAAAACACTACGCATTGAACTAACAACTTATACTTCTAACTATTCGGGTGTTGTCAACGAAGTCTATTGTGGAAGTCAGGCTGAAATCTGGCAATATATATATAACGATTATGGACTATCTACATTCATTGCCTTCTTCATTTTATTTGCCGGAATCACATCCATTATCTTTGGTTCAGCCCTAAAATTTACCTATCACACCACTTTCAGCATGGAATATTTAGGCTGGTGTATGGTTATGGGCGCCATCTGGATGCTTGGAGAATCCAAGATTCGCCAAATGCTAGTGCCAAACGCATCTTCTTTAGCCTCATTATGCTTTGTGATGATCATGCTTAGTCCTTTGCCACTACTGTTCTATGCCGACAGCATCCAAAATGGAAAGCACCGAAAGCTCTATAAATATATTGGGTGTATTGCCCTTCTAAACTTTGCGGTTTCATCCATTCTATATTTAGCTAAAGTCAAAGACTACATTGAAACATTACCTGTTGCACAATGCATTCTGATCTGTGTATTTATCTTGGTATTCATTCATTTATGCCAATACATACGCAAATACAGTCATTCCCGCTCAGACTACTTCTTACTTTTCGGACTCTTTTTAGTCTTAGTCTGCATAGCTGTTGAAAGTATATCCGTCTATTTTGTAGCTATGATTTCCGGCATCTTTATCGGTATCGGCATGATTATATTACTACTCACAAACATTGCTCGTACCATCCATAGAATTCAACTTATTGAACAGACGCGTCACCAAAAGGAATTAGATATTGAAAAGAAAGAAAACAAGAAAATAACGCTTCAAATGATGCAGTCCCTATCTACAACGATTGAAGCTAAAGACGAATATACACGAGGTCATTCAAGACGTGTAGCTCAATATGCGGCACTTGTAGCCAAAAATCTTGGTTGGACAGATCAAGAAATTGAAAATATTAAGAGCTGTGCTTATTTACACGACATTGGAAAGATTGGGATTCCAGACCAAATCTTAAATAAGCCTGGCCAATTAACAGAAGATGAATTTAGTTTAATCAAACAACATACGATTATTGGACAAGACATTCTAAAAGACATCACAATCATACCTCACTTGGGTGAAGTCACAAGAAGTCATCATGAACACTATGATGGTACTGGCTATCCAGATGGACTCAAAGGAAATGAAATTCCAATTCAAGCTCGTATTATTGCGCTTTGCGACAGTTATGATGCCATGAATTCAAAAAGAATCTATCGTGATGCGCTTAGTTTTGAACAAATCAAAGAAGAAATCAAAAAGAATGCAGGAACCCAATTCGATCCTGAAATCACAAACATCTTTCTTAAACTCATGGACAATAAAACTTTATTGAATTTAGAACACGAAAGTATTCCAGTTCATGAAAATACAATTGATAAATTTATATCCGACGTTGTATCAACCATTAAAGATCAGGAAGAAACAAAGAACTACGACTATCTTACAGGACTTCCAGTACGTAGTGTAGGGCAAAAATACATTGCGAGTGCCATGCAAAAGGCAACGGGATGCCTTATCTTTTTAGATATGGATAATCTTAAGAAAATCAATGATGTCTATGGACATAAAGCTGGAGATAGAGCTTTAAAAAGCTTAGGAAAACTATTATTAGACATTCCATCCGATAAGATTACATGCAGAATGGGCGGTGACGAATTCCTTCTATTTTTGCCAAAAGTAAATCATGAAGAGGCTGAAAACACCATTTCTGATTTGATTCAACAATTCAAAAAAATTGTTCAAAACGATCATGAAATTCAATTTGCGACCCTCTCTGCGGGTATGCTTATGACGACAAAGAATGATCATTTTGAAGATGCTTCTTCAAAAGCGGATAAAGCCTTATATTATGTGAAACAAAATGGTAAAAACAGCTATTCTTTCTACAATCAAATTCAATATGGAAATGAATCCAACAATGCGACTGACCTGAAACAAATTGCCAAATCCCTACAAAATAGCGGAAGCTATACAGGCGCTTTAAATCTAGAATTCAGAGAATTCACTCGACATTATGAATACATACACCAATTAATGGTTCGTAATCATTCTTGTTGCTATTTGGTGATGGTGACCATGGAAACTGTACAAGATACACTTCCATACATTGAAGAAATTGAAGAAGCATTAACACATATGGGTGAAGCTATCCACAAAAACATTCGAAAAGTTGATGTTTGTACACGCTATAGTGCCATGCAATATTTGATTATTCTATCCCAACCAATGGAATCAGAAATCCCAAATATTATGACCCGCATCTTTATGCAGTACTATAAGCTTCAAGACAGCCAAAATTTCACACCAACCTATGAATATATCACTATGAAGGATTAAAGGAGATTGACCACAAGTGTCAATCTCCCTTTTTAAATTAACAACCACTTCCAAACTGGAACCACATCTATATTAATTCCATCACAATTCAATTTTGTTTCCTCACTATTTGTGATAAGAAGACACTTTATGTCCGGGATAAATTGATTCAATTTTACAAATGCCTTCGTTTCACGTTCTAAAGTATCCACATCCTCTAATACTTGCATACTCACTTGTATTGCTAAGTTTTCACTAGGAATAAAGAAATCTACTTCGATATTATTTTCAAAGAAATACACATTATCAAATCCATATCTTCGAATCAGCTCAACCGCAACCAAATTTTCCAATTGAGCTGTTTTACAATCCAACAACATCAATCCTAGTAACCCAGTATCCATGAAATAATATTTTGGTGATGTTTCTTTTTCAACAAGTTTTGCTGCATAATTCTGCAAAGAAAAGATAAGATATGAATCTAACATGTGTCCTACATAATTAATTACCGTTTGTTTACCAATAGAAATACCAGCACTTTTCACAATGTTCGTTAACCGATTAAAAGACAAAGCTTTCGTTACAGACTCCGCAATCTTCTTTAAAATCAATCGCACCGCAAAATCATTCGTGATTTTATTTCTCGTGATGATATCCTGCAAATATACCGTTTGATAAATATTGTTTAAAAACGGTCTTTTATTTTTAATATCCACCAATTCAGGAAAAGCTCCATACGTCACATACTGTTCATATTGACTTACAATATCTGCACGCTGTTTCGTACTCATTTGATCAAGTCGTACATTCTCAATATGATTTGCACTCAAATATTCCTTAAATGAATATGGAAATACATTCACAATCATGAATCTGCCACCTAAAATAGAAGCTATTCTATTACTTCCCGTAATATTAATTCGATATTTCATATCCGCAACTCTACGAACAAATTTTTCCCATCCATCAACATTCTGAATTTCATCTAAAAATAAGTATGGTTTTCCTTTCGAACCAGATAATTCAATACCAATCTCTAATATTGTATTTAAATCCTCCACACCAATCTCCAGTAAACGCTCATCCTCGAAATTAACATATACAATTTGTGACGATGGAATTCCATCATTCATTAAGTTATGAATCTGTTGATACATCATATATGATTTACCCGTTCTTCGTATACCAACAAAACAATAGTTCACATTTTCTTCTAAATCATAATTCCTAGAAATCAATAGATTATCAAGATACATCTCCTTTTGATCGATTATTATCTGTTTCAAAATATCTCGATTCATATGTATCAACCTCCTTCACCTTATCATATATAGATATTGTCTTACTCACAAGACAATATTCATATATTTTTGTCTTACTAACAAGACAAAAGCCTTCCGAACAAATCGAAAGGCTAATAAAACTAATCTTCATATGTGATAGTTTTTGAATTAACAATCTTTTTAAACTCCTCAAACAACGGATGTTTAGGAATGGATCTTAACTCTTTACTAATTCGATATGCAAATAATTGGAATACTTGAAGATATGTTAAGGATACAGTATCTGCACATGGATTTAGTAACGTTAATACATGATCATCATTATACGCTTTATTTGTGATGTAATATACACGGTCTGAAACAGCACGAGAAGCTCTATAGATTTGGTATGAACGATCTGAAGTTTCATCTTGCGCATCAATAATAAATACATTATGTTTTGGAGAAAGTTGCAAATTCGGTCCATGAATATATTCTTCTAATTCATATGCACAAGAAACAATCTTCACAGTTTCACCAATCTTTAGTGCTGCCTCTTTCGCAACACCTTCAGCTACACCACATCCAGCCGCATACATATTTTCCATAGATAAGAAGTTCTTTTTAAACTTATCTAAGAAAGCTTCTTCACGCACAAAGTTTTCCTTTTGCATAGAAGCATAGTTTTCACAATACTCATCCAACCAAACTGTATCAACGGCTTCCTCTTGTTTTTCTAGAATCGCAAAAGTCAATTTCATTAAGAATAAGGCTAGTGTAGTTACACCCTTAGTAACATACCCCTCCTTTTCTTCGTCTACATAATCAATCACAACTTCAGCATGATTTTTAATATCACTCTTTAAATCTCCTGTTAACGCGATTGTTTTACGATCTAATTTTTTTAATATATCCAACGCATCTAATGCGTTTTTACTATATCCACTCTGTGAAACGACAAACACAAAGTCATCTTCACATAATACCGGATAGTATGCGAATGTGTATGGATTTATTACAGTGACATCTACACCTAAGTATTTTTCCATAACATATTTAGCACACCAAGACCCATTTCCGCTTGAACCAGAAGCTATAATCTTAATATTCCTATAGTTTCCATCCATATAAACCTGAGCCAATTTATCCGTCTGTTCTTTATTTTTATATACTGAATTTAAAATATCCTGCGTCTGCAAGACATAATATTCCATTGTTTCTAATTTTCCCATATTCTTTCCTTCGTGAAATTAAATTCTAAATCGATATGTGGATTTATCACTACGAATGTAACTATGCGTATATTCCACGACATTGTGCTCTTTATCATAACCAATATATTGAAACTGATATACAGGTTCTACAAGATTACCCAAAAGCTTTGCGATACGATCATCTGGAAATTGTACAATCAATGAACGATGGAAGTCACAAGGATCATGATCTTTTGTGGCCATGAAATCATATAATGACACTTTCGAAAAATCATAGTTTTCAATACCCTCTACATACTTATAGGGTATATAGGCAATTTCCACAGAAAAAGGTTCCCCGTTATAATAACGAACACGCTCTAAACAATACACGTCTTCTCCTTCTTCTAATTTCAAATGTGCACGAATGGAAGTTGTCGGTTCGATCTTTTCTGCAACAATAACCTTACTATCAATCGTAAAACCCTGTGCCTTTAAAAAACTTGAAAAACCACGATGCTCATCTACCGCATCATAGTTTCCCCAAGCCGGTTTTACAATTTGTTTTGCGACAAACGTTCCTTTATAAGGAACCTTGACCAATACACCATCTTCAATCAAGACATTCAGTGCAGAACGCACAGTTTGTCTATTCACACCATATTTTTCAGCCAAGTCTCTTTCGGACTCCAAACGCTCACCTGGCAACAATTCTCCATTATCAATACGATTTAACAACGTATTTTTTAATTGTAAATACAAAGGTATACGTAAATCCATAATCAACACTCCTCATCCGCATAAATAAAGCGATTCATTCGCATCACAGATTCATGATAACTCTTATATTGATTATCATCTGTATACAAAAGCCCTCTTCGCAATACCAACGGACTGTTTTCTTCCACACCCAAATATTTACTTTCAGTTGGATTTGCGTTTACCACAAGAATTTCCTGCTCCCCATGCGTAAATTTCACATCATAATATTTTTCTAAGACTGAAAACAATGAATTATTCTCTAAATCTTTATCTAATAATCCTGGAAATTGTTCCACTTCAAAATAAGCGGTTTCCAAAGAAATAGCCTCTTCATCCAAATAGCGAACTCTTTCAAATTCAATTAATTTTGTTCCTAACGCAACACCCATTTTCTTAATTAATTTTTTATTACTTTCAAGTACCCTTAGAAAAATCACTTTACGATGCATCTCTTTGCCCATATTTTCAATACGCCCACTCATACTTGAAACAACATTCAATGTTTCCAAAATGCGTGGTTCAGATACATAATAACCCGATCTTTCAACACAATAAATCCAACCCTCATCGAGCAAGCTCTCTAACGCCAAGCGTACAGTTGCACGCTGACAATCAAATATTTCACAAAACTGTCTTTCGCTAGGTAATTTGTCATGAGGTTTAAATTCACCTATCTCGATCTTATAACGAATCTCATCCGCTATATAAATATCTCTAGTAATAGCCTTCATAAAAACCTCCTCACACACTCAATTTATTATACCATTTTTTATTTAAACATTATTCAATTTCTAACTGATCAAAAGCACTTATCGTCTTTTCTTCAGCAGTCCAAGGCTTTTCATAATATCTAGAATTAGCGCTTTCCAACGACAAATATCCATCATATCCATAGGCCTCTAAATCAAGAAGATCTTGTTTCAAATCTCTTGTTCCATCTGACCATGCCAAGTGACCCGTTGGCTTTCCATCCACAAAGTGTGTATGGATCACATTTTTTCCAAACACATCAAAATAATCTTGAATTGTATTATTGACGCGTGCCATCGCACCAAAGTCAATACATACCTTTAATTGTGGATGATTTACCGCATCCAAATAGGCCTTTAATTGTTCCACACTATTTGCCAAAACAGATTCATTTGGTTGTAAAGCTTCGATTGCCACCAAAATATCGTTTGCCTTTGCATAATCACAAACCTTACGCATCATTTCAACCGAACGATTCCATGCACCTTCTACAGATTCATCATAATAAGCCCAGCCTGTTGTGACCAATATATGTTGGGCATTGACTTCTTTTGCGATATCCACCATTCGACAATAATATGCATATACATCTTCTTGACGTGTTGGACTTGCCACATTGTTTGGCTTTGGATTTGTTTGTTCTGGACAAATACCAATGATTTTTACATCATATTTTTTTGCATATTCCTTAAGCTGTTCTACACTCTGATTTTTATTGTAGTCCACATAGAAATGCATAGGACCCGTCCAAATCTCTACGTTCTTAATACCTAAACGATTCATTTCCTGGAAAAAACGTTCAAAAGTATGAAATCTATAGTGACAGTTCATTCCACATAATCGATCTTTATATTTTTTCATTTTTTCTTTTCCTCATCAAAAATTAAAGGGTTGAAAAAAGTTTTTTTCAACCCCATATATATTATGTTTAATTATGCCAAAATACCGAAGAATGCACAAACAATACAAAGTGCCATCATCGCAAACATAATTACTAGTGGTTTAACTTTCTTATTTAACAACATATATACGAATCCAGTTAATAATAATGGTAATAATCCTGGGATGATTCCATCAATAATAGCCTGAACTGTTGTAGCTGATTCACCACTACCAATCGCAATTGGAACTGTCAAATAAACCATTTCTGCAGTCATAGCACCCGCAACTGTTAAACCTAAGATACTTGCTGCTTTACTAATTAGATCCATTACACCAGATTCTTCTGCAGAAGTAATGAAGTCTGATCCGAATTTGTAACCTGCATATACCAATACGTAACGTAAGATATAACTAGGTACGTTGAAAACCAATAAGAATAAGATTGGTCCTAAGATACTTCCTTGTAATGCTAATGAAGTACCTACACCTGTAGCTAAAATTCTTAATGTTCCCCAAATAAAACTATCACCAATACCAGCTAAAGGACCCATGATAGCTGTTTTAACACTTGAAATAGAAGTTGTGTCAAAGTTTTCCATATCATTTGCACGTTGTTCTTCCATCGCAACTGAAATACCCAATGGCAACGTAATACATTGTGGAGTTGTATTGAAGAACTCCAAGTGACGTTTACATGCTTCTTTAAGATCTTCTGGATCTGTATAGATTTTTTGTAATGCTGGAAGCATTGAATACATATATCCATCATTCATCATACGTTCATAGTTCCACGTATGTTCCATTGTAATGGCGTGTAAGAATACTTTTCTTAAATCTCTTTTATTAATAACGCCCTTGTATTCGTAATTAGAACTCATCTAAGCCATCTCCTCCCTCAACAACTGCAACTTTTCCTTTTTGATCTTTTTCTTTAAAGAACATTAAGACTACATAAGCCAATGCGAAGATTGCGATTGCTGTTGTATTTAATCCTAAATATTGAACTGCAAAGAAACCAATGAAGAAGAATGGAGCAATCTTTTTGTCCATAATCATCTGTGCTAACATCGCAAAACCTAATGCAGGGATAATTCCACCTGAAATATTGATACCTGTTTGTAACCATTCTGGAATTTGACTTAATAATCCAACTACAGCTTCACTTCCAAAATAGAATGCACATGGAATTACAACCAAACGAGGTAAGAATGAAGCATAACCACCAAAGAAATAGTGGAATTTAAATTTTCCAATGTTACCATCTTCAATATCTTTATCCATCAGGTGAGTGAAAACCAACATGATTGGAGCACTTAATACTGAGTTCAATGCCAACATAACTGTCGAAATTGGTAATCCTAATGCCAACGCAGTTTCAGGTCCTGCTCCAGCTTCGATTGCTAAAGCTGTTCCTAAGATCGTTCCTGAAATCATATCAGGAGGTATGTACGCACCAATTGAAACTGCACCAATAAACGCTAACTCAAGAGTAGCACCCATAATAATTCCTAATTCTAATTGACCAAACGCTAGACCTACCAACGGTCCTAAAACTAGCGGTCTTTGAATTAATGATGTACCCAACAAGAATTCTGAAACCGCGAAGAACGTGATCAAGAATATTAATAAAGTCTTAACTAACATCTTATTCTTCTCCTCTAAAATTTTTATTTTAATAAATCTTTTGTGTTAACACGCTTGTCTGATGGAACCATCTGTGTAAATACGTCAAATCCATCATTCATTAAATCTTTTAAGATTTTTTCATCGTTATCACTTACATAAACCGCTGTAGAAATTACGTGACGATCATCTGTAGGTTTTGTACCACCAAGGTTGATCTCCTTAATATCTAATGCTCTTGCGATTCTGTCAGCATCTTCAATACTTTCAACTACGATAAACAATTTGTACTTATCTGTAACACCAGATTTGATTGCTGCGATCGCATCATCAACTGTTTTAGCTACAACCTTTACGCCACTAGGTTTAGCCATTTTAATAGCTGACATACGCAATTTGTCATTCAACAAAGTATCACAAGCCAACAAAATGCAATCTGTACCAATTTGTTTACTCCAACTAAAAGCTACCTGACCATGTAATAAACGATGATCAATACGAAGTAATTTAATCATTGTTTTTTCTCCTTTCATTTCTTACAACTCATCTAAATCTGAGTCAATTTCTGAATCATTACAATATACGATACCTGTTTTAGCATCTTCAACGCATGTGCGGATGGCTGCTGCAACATCATCGCATTCACGACAAGTCAATAAGATTGACATTGCCAAAATTAAGTTTGTTCCTGTCACTAAATGAACATTCCCCTTAGTAGTTAGTTCTAACAATTCATTGTTTACACTACCACCCAATAGGTCTGTCATAATTACAAATTCATCTTCAGGATGATCTTCAACTTCTTGAATTACCAAAGGCTTAAAGAAAGGTTCGCCCTCAGCATATGCACAATATACGGATAAGTTGTCTTGTTTTCCAAGAATTAATTCAAGTGAAGTTTTGATTCCCTTAGACATATAAGCATGTGATGCCAAAATAAATCTTCTCATCAATACATCCTCTTTTCCAATTGTGTACACTTGATTTATACCTCTCGACTATGCCCGCTTGCGAGTGGTATGTATTTGCATACCATTTGTACAATCAAAGTATACCAGTAATTGAAATACATTGCAAGCGTTTACATGAAAAAAATTAATTTTCTTCTAAATTCCAATATTTAATGATGTTATACGCATCCAAAATATCACTTGCAATCACATCTGCTAAATCTTG
The DNA here is from genome assembly GCF_934754935.1 of uncultured Holdemanella sp. Classification (GTDB taxonomy): domain Bacteria; phylum Bacillota_I; class Bacilli_A; order Erysipelotrichales; family Erysipelotrichaceae; genus Holdemanella. The sequence continues at coordinate 15,560 of NZ_CAKVJB010000022.1, forward strand.
ATTGAAATCATAACGATTATCTTCTTTGGCAATCACACGAATATTTGCACCAATACATGCCTGTATACCATATGTCGAATCTTCGATTGCAATTACCTCTTCTGGTTTTAGATCCAATCTTCTTAATGTTTCCAAATAAATTGCTGGATCTGGCTTACTCTCTTTAAAATTAAATCCACTGACCATGCAATCAAAATAGGAATCTATACCACATTGACGAGTTACTGTTTTAATATTTTCCATAGAAGAACTTGATGCAATCGCAAGCTTATACCCCTTCGCCTTTAATTTAGGCAACACATACAATACATGCGGATTTAAAATCGTACGATAATCCAAGCCCAATTCTTTTGACCACATATCCGCCTTAATTTCTTCAGGCGAATATTTATGATTTAAATATTCAGAAATAATTTCAAACATTTTATCATCCGAAATACCAACAATCGTATGCATCTCTTTTTTCATTTCCAAATAATCCACATCTTCTTTAAGAACATCAAAAATATAATCAATGACTTCCTGAAAATAGATTGGTTCTGAATCCACTAAAACTCCATCCATATCAAAAATAATACCTTTATATCTCATACTTAACCCCCATATAAAAGAAAACCACCCTTATATACAGAGTGGTTTGACATCGCCCATTGACTATTAATATTCAAATTGTCTGTAGTAACGACGATATTGTAAGTTGTGTTTAGTATATGCTTCGTAGTGTCTTGATAATCTTCCTGTAATACAAGCAGTAGTGATCATAGGAACGATGAATTTTCTGAATTCATTGTCTAAACGAACTGCATATTCACTCGCATCGAATACTGCATATTGACAGTTGATCTTTTTACAGAATTCTTCAACACGGTTGTCTTGAGCTCTAAATTCATCTTCACCCTTAACGATAAATACTGGAACTTTGTCTTCGATCAATTCTAATGTTCCATGGAAGAATTGTGCAGCATTTACTGGACGGCAACGAATCCATTGCATTTCTTCTAACATACACATAGAGAATAATAATGTTTCTCCCCAAAGTGCACCAGAACCTGTAAAGATTGTATATTCAGCATCATATAATTCAGAAGCCATCTTCATTCCGATTGGTTCGAATTTTTTCTTAATTGCTAATAAGTCTTCGAAAATATATTCAGATAATTGATCTGCAAAACGATCATAAGCATCAAAATCTCCACGTAAGTTCATTAATTTGTACATGAAATATGCTTGTAATACATATGAGTGTTCGCAATATCCAGTTACAACAGGAGCGTGAACTACATAATCTAACATTTTTCCTAATTTACTTTCACGACTTGTAAATGCAACAACACGGATTCCTTCTTCTTTCATCCATTTAGCAGCTTGAACAATTTCAACAGTATCACCAGAAGCACTAGCAGTAATTACTAATGAATCTTTGTTTAATTTCTTAGGACGAACAGTGTTCACATCAGCCGCATTCACTGAATAAATATCTACATCTGACATTCTTGAAATTAAATATTCAAAGTGACCAAATTCAAACTCAGTACCGCCAATACCTAACAAGAAAATGTTTGAATAACCTTGATCATGAATAACTTTTGCTAAATCTTCAGCCTCTTTACGCTGGCCAACTACAGCCTTACCATCTTCCAAATACTTTGGTTCATCGAATTTAATTAATTCAACTCTTTCACTAACAGTCATAATTTCCTCCTCTTAAGTACGCCAACAACCTCGGGCACTGGTTTGTATTTGCATACCATTTGTACACACTTAATATACCAGTTCTTTTTAGAGAATGCAACACTTTTTTTGAAAACGTTTACTATTTTTTTAAATACCAAAAAAGACAGCAATTATAAGAAGTTGCACTTCTTTTTTTCATCAACAAAAAAAAGCACCTATCCTAAACAGATGCCTAAATTATCATTTGTTAATAAATTTGTATACTCGTAAGTATACTACTCATGAGTATACAAATATGCAACAATTCTTTCACTGTATTTTTCTTTATTCCCCCAGTTCATCCAACATATCATCTACACCATCACGATAGCTTTCATCTGTATCGTAACGATTTTCATCATAATCACCAGAATATGCATCATCACTTCCTTCATCATAAGATGAGGACGAAGAAGATGATGAGTTTGAACTTTGCCCCTCTTTCTTTTTACGTTTTTCTTCCCTTATCCTAAACTCATTTTGTTCAGCTTTCCGCCTACTCTCAATACGATACTGCTTCTGTGCCATATCCCATTCTGCCTCTTCCTTTTTCAAAGAAATATAACCATATCCAAACAAAAGTCCAATAATGATCAAGAAAATAATTCCCCCCTTGCCATTTGATGTTTTCTCCTGTTTAATAGCTACTGAAGTCCTGCTTTGATTTGTCTTTCTAGAAGGTTGACTCACATGCTCACTGCGAATCTTTGGGGATCTCGTCACACTTTTATTAGATGAGGTGCCACCCTGATTTACCTTACGAATCTTTGGGGATTGTACTTTAGGTGGAGTTGTCTTCACCATTTTAGGTTGCTTAACCACCACTTTCTTATGTATATCAAGCAATCTTCTAAATATAAAATGAGCCAACCAATTAATAAAGACCTTCTCAAAATCAAAACTCATACATGTTAATACACTAAGAAACGCAAGTAGATCATCATCAAAATAATCATCCTCACACCAAGGTTCATCATAAAGCATCTCTTGAATTTCATCCTCTGACTTACCATCATATTTTTGAATCAATTCATCATCACTCATATCCAAGATTTCCTTAACACCATCACCAACAATCTTCTTACGAGTTTCAATATCTAATTTTGGCTTTCTTACAATCTTAGGCGGTGTTTCTTTCTTCTTCTCAAAAGCAGGTACCTGAGGCTGCTTCATTTCCTTCTTCTCAGTAATAGGTACATCCATACCATACTGCTGCATGACCTGTATTAACGCTTTTGAAAGTAATCCCTTTTTATTAGCCTGAATATAAAGTTCTTCATAGATTGGACAAAGACTACAAGCTTCACTAAACTTATCCTCTTCAATTAAAGAATTTACATGTTCCATAAACCCATACGAACTATATCCCTTAATACACTCTTCGCAAATAGAGGCATAGAAATGTCTTAAACAAACAGAAACATAAAACGCATTTTCTTTACATTGGTTAGAAACATCATCAATATGTTTCTTTGTTTTACTAGAATCTAAAATCATACGATAAAGCATACTTGCCAAAGGATTGCACAATATGCCAAAGTTCACATTCCGACAAGACTCTAACATCTTTTCCTTTACAAGCTCAATTTCTACATGAATCTGACTTGTACTTCCTTGCATCATAAGCAATTGAATCTTTTCAAGACTATCTATATCACGATTCAAATTATTCGTATTCATATTTGAAAAAGGAAGTTGTATCTCTTTATATTTACCGCAAATCAGTTTATTCTCTACATCATTTACTAAACTTGAATACTTTTCTTTACACTCATTATAATATTCATACCAATCTAGAAACTCTTTTGAAATTATTATATTTTCCATTCAATATACCCTGCTTCATACAAATCTTTCTACTAATTATTATAACCTTTTCGATCTATGATTTCATTTTTATGCTGGTATAATATTAGGTATGAACTATCAAAATATACAGAGCGGCCTATCCACCGCATTTCTAGACAAAAATATATCTTCCAACATATTATATCGACCTCAATTTATTTCAAACGACTATAAGAATGGAAGAAAAGTACTAAGCACCATTGAAGATGAACTATTACACTGCGACTCTTTTTTAATCAGTGTAGCCTTCATCACCATGGGAGGAATTACCCCTTGCTTCAAACTCTTCGTACGCTAGAAGATAAAGGCATCAAAGGTAAAATTCTAACAACGGACTATTTAGCTTTTAGTGATCCAAAAGCCTTAGACAAACTAGCTACATTTTCCAATATTGAACTTAAGATGTATCTAGTGCCAGACTCAAAGAATGGTTTTCATACCAAGGGATATATCTTTCAATCCGATGAAATCTATAAGATCCTTGTAGGTTCTAGTAACATGACAAATACGGCTTTAACCACAAATCGCGAATGGAACACAAAAATTGTTTCTACAAAATCTGGAGAATTCGTATCCGAAATGTTAGATGAATTTAATGAATTATGGAATCATCCAAATACATATTCCTACAATGAATTTATTGGTGCATATAGAGTGCATTATGAAGAATATAAAAAGGTGAAACAAAAAGAAGAAATCAAATTACCTTCTAAACAACTGATTCCAAACTCTATGCAACAGGCTTTTATTTCGAATCTAAGAAAGCTTCGCAATGCGAATGAATCCAAAAGTTTGTTGATTTCAGCCACAGGAACAGGCAAGACTTTTGCATCGGCTTTTGCTATGCAAGATCAAAATCCAAAAAGAGCCTTATTCCTTGTTCATAGAGAGCAGATTGCCAAACAAGCTCTTCAAAGCTATAAAAATGTATTTGGCAACACAAAAACATTTGGACTATTATCTGGAAATAGTAAAGATACCAATGTAGATTATTTATTCGCTACCATGCAAACGATGTCTAAAAAGGAAGTGTATTCTAGCTTTGATCCGAATACATTTGATACAATCATCATTGATGAAGCCCATCGCATTGGAGCTAAAAGCTACCAAGAAATCATGAACTACTTTAAGCCAAAGTTTTGGCTAGGAATGAGCGCAAGCCCAGAAAGAACAGATGACTTTGATGTATATGCAGCCTTCGACCATAATATTGCCTATGAAATACGTCTTCAACAAGCATTAGAAGAAAATTTATTATGCCCATTCCACTATTTTGGCATTACCGACTTTTTAACAGACGGAAACGAAACCGATTTTACAGACTTCAACTATTTAACATCCAACCAAAGAGTCGACTACATTATCGAACAAACCAATTATTATGGCTATAGCGGAGAACGCGTTAAAGGACTCATGTTTTGTAGCTCAAAAAAAGAAGCGGCTGCTCTTAGTGAAAGATTAAATCTAAGAGGATATAGAACCCTTGCCTTAAGTGGAGAAGACTCTCAAGAAAAAAGAGAAGATGCGATTGATCGCTTAGTATCCGATACAAGAAGTGACTACCTACAATACATATTAACTGTAGACATCTTTAATGAAGGTGTAGATATTCCTGAAATCAATCAAGTCGTTCTTTTAAGACCTACACAATCACCCATTGTCTTTGTGCAACAATTAGGTCGAGGCCTAAGAAAATCACAAGACAAAGAATACGTTGTCATTCTAGACTTCATTGGAAACTACAAAAATAACTTTATGATTCCAATCGCTTTATCTGGAGATCGTTCTTACAATAAAGACAACATAAGACGCTATGTCCTTGAAGGCGAAAGAATCATTCCAGGATCGAGTACGATTCACTTTGATGAAATCAGTAAGAAACAAATCTTTGCGTCAATTGATACAGCCAACTTTGCGGATATCAAACTCATTAAGGACAGTTACAAAAATCTAAAGAATAAACTTGGAAGAATCCCTACTCTTATGGATTTTGAAACCTATGGAGAAATAGATGTACAAAGAATTTTCGACAACAAATCCTTAGGATCTTATTATGCCTTTTTAAAGAAATACGAAAAGGATTATAAAGTAAGATTAAACGAACTTGAAGAAAGTTTTATTAAATTTATTTGTACAAAACTAACCAATGGAAAAAGAAAGATTGAACTTGAAATATTAAGCAATATTTTAGAAGATAAAATTGATATATTCCCTAATAATCTATCAAAAAATGAATATACAAATGTAATCAATATTTTTACCAATGAATTCCCAACCGGTTCTGGAAAGAATACGTTTAAAGATTGTATTTTTATGGAAGATAATAAAATTTCAAAACCATTTAAGAAATGCCTTGATAACAACGAATTTAAATCCATGGTAAAAGAAATTATTGAATATGCATTGGATCAATACAACAAACATTATAAGCATACGTATAAAGATACAAACTTTGTACTCTACCAAAAATATACATATGAAGATGCATGTCGCTTGTTAAATTGGCAACACAATGAAGTTCCATTAAACATTGGCGGATACAAATATGATCAAACAACCAAGACATTCCCTGTCTTTATCAATTATGACAAGGCCAATGACATTCAAGATACAATCAAATATGAAGATCATTTTATCAATGAAAGTCAATTGATTGCGATATCCAAATCCGGAAGAACCACAAGTAGTGATGATGTACAAAACTTCTTGTATGCCAAAGAAAGAGGTATTGAAGTTCATTTGTTTATGCGAAAAAACAAAGATGATAAGACAAGTAAAGAATTCTATTATTTAGGCAACATGCAAGCAGAAATAGACAAGACCAAACAGTTTATGATGCCAAACACACAAAAAACTGCTGTCGAAATCTTATGGCAATTAGATACACCCGTAAGAGAAGACATTTATCGATATATTGTAGAGGAGTGATTTTTTGAAAACAATACACGTAGTAGCCGCCATTATTAAAGATGGTAATAAAATATTTGCCACCCAAAGAGGCTATGGCGAATTCAAAGACGGATGGGAATTTCCAGGAGGAAAAGTAGAACCCAATGAAACAAGTAGACAAGCCATTGTTCGTGAAATCAAAGAAGAATTAGATACAACCATCCAAGTAGAAAAATACTTTGATACTGTCGAATACGACTATCCAAACTTCCACCTATCCATGGAATGTTTCATTTGTACAATTCTTGAAGGAAAACTAACACTATTAGAACACGAGTCTGCCAAATGGCTTACTAAAGAAACATTAGATTCAGTAGATTGGCTACCTGCAGATCTAGGATTAATCAAAAAACTAAAAGACATATTATAATCCCATACAACATTTTTAAATACCAAAAAAAGAGCATTTCATCTTTACATAAAGAACAAATGCTCTTTTTCATTTTGTCCAACTGTCAAATAATCAACAAATTTACAAGAATTCACAATGTTTTCACATTGGACCTTTATAATGGAAATTGGCTACTAGATGTGGTTGGTGGTTGCCTCTTGTTAAGGAGTTTTGAAGCCTTGAATCTTGAATTCCAGGTAAGTAGATCCTTCTATTTTTTTACAGGAGGAAAGCTTATGTATATATATCTACATATTGATGTTGCGATGTGCTTATTTGCCATAGTAGAAATACTAAAAGTAACATTGATTATTATAGAAAAATGCAAAAAGCACTAATCACCACTGACAATGGAACAAGATTAGTGCTTCAGCATTAATTTTATTTCAGAGTAACCACTGCTTTTCCAGTAGTCGTTCTCTATATGTATTATACAGATAAACCAAATGTATTTCCACAAAAAAATCAAAATCCCATACAACATTTTAAAACATCAAAAAATGAGCATTTCATCTTTACATAAAGAACAAATGCTCATTTTTATTTCATCCAACTGTCAAATAATCAACAAATTTACAAGAATTCACAATGTTTTCACATTGAAGTTTTATAATTGAAATTGGCTACTGGATGTGGTTGGTGGTTACCTCTTGTTAAGGAGTTTTGAAGCCTTGAATCTTGAATTCCAGGTAAGTAGATCCTTCTATTTTTTACAGGAGGAAAGCTTATGTATATATATCTACATATTGATGTTGCTATGTGCTTATTTGCCATAGTAGAAATACTAAAAGTAACATTGATAATTATAGAAAAATGCAAAAAGCACTAATCACCAGTAACGATGGAAAAAGATTAGTGCTTTAGCATTAATTAAATTTCAGAGTAACCACTGCTTTTCCAGTAGTCACTCTCTATATGTATTATACAGATAAACCAGATATATTTCCATAAGAAAAAGCCAAATTTCCATACAACATTTATCAATTCCAAAAAGTAGTCGTTTGTACTTTATTTAAAGCATAAACTAAAAATTTTGTATGATCCAACTGTCAAATAAATATCAAATCAATAAAATTCTCATACAACATTTTATGCATGCTAAAAATATCTATTTTTACTTTATATAAAGCATACATCAAGACTTTCACTTAATTTAACTGTCAAAAAAAAGAATAATTCAAACGAACTATCCTTTCTTTGGTTGAATCCAATATATACTTTCTGCAACACGAACTTTCAATCCATCCATTATCATTTCTTTTTGTTGAAAGTTTGCCAAAACATTCAAACGATTCCAGAAAGTTCTTTCACAAGTGGATTTCCCATCAATAAAACATTCCATTTTGCGTCTCCCTCGACGTCTATCATAGAATATTCTGAATCCGCTTACAAGTCTTGACTTTTTTTATTTTTATGATTCTCTATTTTACAGAAATCACAGTATATCCCGCATTTGTTACGGCATCACTCAACATCTGATCTGTAACATTCTCTGTGCAATTTAATGTAGCTGTTTTTTCATCTAAACTAACCACTACATCACTTACACCTTCCACTTTACTTAACGCATCCTTTACGTGTGCCACACAATGCATGCACATCATACCATCTACTGTTACTACTTTTTTCATTTTCTTTTCCTCCTTATATTCAACGGGAATATAACCCGCATCCTTAACCGCTTGTTTTAAAGCTATCTCATTTACTTGTTGCACATAATCAATATCAGCCTTACCTAAATTATAATCCACACGCACATCTTTTACATTTGGAACCTTCTTTAAGGCATCCTCTACCAACCATGCACAATGCCCACAAGACATACCATCAATATGCATTGTATATGTTTTTACCTCTTCACTTTGAACTTTAGGTTTAAAATAACGAAGTCTCAATGCGTTAGTGACAACACAAACACTACTCAAAGACATACATGCAGAACCGATCATCGGTGATAATCTTAAGCCAAATGCCGGATACAATAGGCCTGCCGCAACTGGAATTCCTAGAATGTTATAGAAGAAAGCCCAGAATAAATTCATCTTGATATTCTTGATGACATCATTTGATAAATCAATTGAAGTTACTACATCCTCCAAAGAACTCTTCATTAAAATCACGTCCGCACTATCCAAGGCAATATCCGTTCCAGCACCAATCGCAACTCCAATATCAGCACGCATTAAAGCAGGCGCATCATTGATACCATCACCCACCATCATAACCTTCCTACCTTGTTCTTGAAGCTTACGAATTACACTCTCTTTATCTTGTGGCAATACATCACTGATTACTTCATCCACACTTAAAGATTTACCAATCGCATTCGCCGTCTTTTGATTGTCTCCAGTCAACATAACCACATGCATATTCTTTTGTTTAAACTGTTCTAAGGCAACCTTACTTGTACTACGAACTGTATCGGCCACGCTCACAAGTCCAATTACAGTATCGTCTTCCACAAAAATCAATGGAGTTTGACCTAAACTTGCATAAGCATCTAAATCACTTAATACTGTCTTGTTTAGTTCAATGTTATTTTCTTCCAATAACCTTTTATTTCCAGCCAAATACACATGCCCATTTAACTTAGCCTGAATACCACGACCCGAAATATTTGTGAAGTTTTCTATTTGTTGAATCTTTATATTCTTATCCTTCGCATATTCTACAATGGCCTGTCCTAAAGGATGTAAAGACCCACTCTCTAAGCTTGCCGCAACCGAAATAAAGTCATTCGTACTTATATTTGTATACAACTTAATATCCTGAACACTTGGCTTTCCTGAAGTAATCGTACCCGTCTTATCCAATACGATTGTATCGATTGAATGTAGTTGTTCTAATATGGCAGCTGACTTAATTAAAATACCATTCTCAGCCGCCTTACCCGTACCAACCATGATCGCAACAGGCGTAGCTAAACCTAAGGCACAAGGACAAGAAATAACCAATACACTAATCGCATTCGATAACGCAAATTGAATCGTTTGACCACTCACTAACCATGCAACAAATGTAATTAGCGCAATCGCAATCACCACTGGGACAAATACACCACTCACTTTATCTGCCAAACGAGCGATTGGAGCTTTTGAATTACCCGCATCATCCACTAACTGAATGATCTTTGCTAAAGTTGTATCCTCACCAACCTTTTCAGCCTCAAACTGAAACGTACCATTCTCATTCATGGTAGCCGAAATAACGGAATCCCCCACATTCTTTTCGATTGGAAGACTCTCACCTGTAATCGCTGACTGATCCACATAACCTGTTCCTGAAATGACTTTGCCATCCACCGGAATTCTTTGACCTGGACGAATCACAACTATATCATGAATTCGAATACTTTCACTTGAAACAACAACCTCTTTACCATCCCTTAAAACAGTCGCATTTTTTGGTGCCAAATCCACTAACTTATCTAAGGCATCACTCGTTTTTGCCTTTGATCTAGACTCCAAATACTTTCCAACACTCACCAAAGTCACAATGGTTGCAGCCGATTCAAAATACAAAGAGTGCATAGCCATATGAGCCATTTCCATATTTTGCACACCAAAATAATAAGCCATTTGATAAATACCGACTAAGCCATACACAAAGCTTGCACCTGAACCCATCGCAACCAAAGAATCCATGTTTGCGGATTTTTTTATTAAAGCCTTAAATCCTGTAATAAAGAAATGTCTTTGAATAAATAATATAAATAGACATAGAATCAACTGTGTTAAAGCTGAAACCATCATCCATTCCATACCCTCTAAAATTGGAAGACCTACCATGGGTTCCATCGCAATTAGAAGTAAAGGAACCAATAAAACTAAACTCAAAATCAATCTTTGTTTAGCACTTCTTTGATCCGATTCAACCCTGTCCTGACGATTTTGCCATTCCTTACGAACCTCGCCCTTTTCACCATGAACACTTGCTCCATAACCAATTTGTTTTACAACTTCACAAATCGTCTGTTCATTCACTTTATCTTGATCAAATTCAACCTTCATTGAATTCGATAATAAAGAAACATCACAATGATGAACTCCATCTAATTTAGAAACTGCCCTTGTCACATTAGCTTGACAAGCCGCACACGTCATGCCTGTCACATCAAATTTTTCTTCCATTAAAACCACCTACTTTAACTTCTTTACTAAATCCATAACCTCACTCATGATTTCTGTATTTCCATTTTGAACATCCTCAACCACACACGTATTTAAGTGTTCCTGCAAAACAATATATCCAAATGCCTGTAAAGCACTCTCTACAGCCGCTACCTGCACCAAGATATCTCCACAATAACGATTCTCCTTCAACATATTCTCAATTCCATTTAATTGTCCTACCATGCGATGAAGACGATTCGTTAACTGCTTGATTTCTTTCTCATCTCTAGGCTGATGTTTTTTATGACAACAATCCCCCATATATTTCACCTCGCCCATAATAATATACCCCATATAGGTATATTTCAAGTGATATGATTTGTGGCATAATAAAAGAAAGGAAATAACCATATGAAATATAATTATTACGTGTACCTGCCAAGAATCGGAACCATTCTTGTCATGTTTTTAACGTGCAGTGCACTCTTCTCAAAAGAAATCTTTTTTAATCTTGTATACCTTGTTTTTGTCGTGCTCTTTAGCCAAATTCTATTTATATACGAAAAAAGACTATTAAAAAACAATGAACCACAATACGAAAAAATTAGTTTTCGCGATTCATTGTTGATGTATCCTATTCTATTAAAAATTGAACTCTTCCTATTTGCGATTGTCAGCCTATTTAGTATATTGATCCTTTTATGCATCAATAAAACCATTATGGCACTCTTCACAATTGGCGTTATTACAATTATTATTTCACTCTATCTAAACATGAGAAGGCACTAGCAAGAAGAGTAAGACAATCCTGATTTATCGTCTTACTCTCCTTTTTATTTTTTGAACCCTTAAGTTTTTCAAGAAAACAAATCTTCCCCACTTATCTCATTTTGTACTATTCCACTATGCGCATTGTGCTTTAGTCCATTTGCAGAAACCATAGTCAAATGCAAAGCTTTATTACAGTTGGTCTCGCTCATAAATACGGCAAGTTTGTTTTTAAGTTCCAATTCATATTTTGAATCAATTTCAAAAGGAAGCAATGTGTATTTTATCTCACATACATTCATCACACCATCTTTTCTATCAATTAACAAATCGATCTGTGCTCCATTTTCCTTTTTAGAACTCCTCCAAGCATATTCCATCGTCTCAACTCCAGATATACCTAGTGCATTTTTAATTTGATCTACATGCAATAAGCATACAAGTTCAAACGCATTGCCAGACCAAGAAAAATAACTAGGAGTGTTTATATATGACATCCAACTGCCATAATCTCTTTTCTTTATGAATTTAAAGCAAAAATTCATAAAAGGATCTATCAATTGAAAATAGAATTTACTTTTTGCCTTTGCATAATTCTTATACTTTCTAATAAAGCCACTTTGTTCCAACTCATTCAGCGCTTTCGTAAGAGGTTCGCCATCACCTATTTTTTCGATTTTAGCCAAATCAGTCCTTTGCATTCCACATTTACTTTGAGCTAGCGCATCTATTATTGCAGCATGTCTTTCATAGTTTTTAAACAATGACTTTAAAAGCATGTCATACTCATAATATAGTTGTCCATTTTCTTTAAATAATAATTCATCTATATTTTGTGCCAAACTAAGACGTTTATCAAAACAATTCAAGTAATAAGGTATTCCTCCAAATACCATATAACTTTCTATCACTTGCTGTCTTGTCATCTGTACACCATTCAAGCGATATAAATCTTCACACTCTTTTAAAGTAAAGGGAAACAAATGTATCTGTCTTGTGATTCGATTGTAAAAACCACCCCTATCTCCAAGAAGATTATTGATAATCCATGATGTAGCAGAACCACACACAATCAGCAACAAATCATTTTGTGTTGATGCAAAACTGTTCCAAAAATACTCAAGAGCACTTTTAAAATCTGATCTTACTGTATCCATCCATGGCAATTCATCTAAAAAAACAACCTTTTTGCCACTGACCGGATCTCTTCTTACATTTTCATTAAGAAGGAGTTGTTTCAATCTTGTAAAAGCTTCATACCAGTCCTTAGGCTGTTTCTTATCTGAAAATCCATATTCCATAAGACTGCCATTAAATATCTTTAACTGTTCTTTTGTTTTTGCGTTTGATATTCCTGTGGCATAAAACGCAAATGAATTATTAAAATATTCTTTAATCAGAAAAGTCTTCCCTACTCTTCGTCTACCATAAACAACCACAAATTCTGCTCTTGGTGACTCTAAACAATTTCGCAATATTATTTGTTCTTTTTTACGTCCAATCATCTAAAACTCCTCCTAATCCTCTAAAGTCACATTAAAACTATGCATTTTAGAGAATTATAAGCTTCTTTTTATCCATAATCCTCTAAGTTACTTAAAATATATCATTATTAATATTACATCGCAAGGATATTATTAGAAATTAAAAGCGAACCCTACCATTATGATAGTGATCCGCTCGTTTGCCCTGGTTTTTCTGTCTGACGCAACATACGATATCCAACCCCTACATGCGTCTGAATATATTTAGGATTTGAAGTATCCGGCTCAATCTTTTTACGCAAAGTTGCCATAAACACTCTTAGACTTGGAGTTTCTGTTCCTTGAACACTCCCCCATACTTCACCCATAATATAATTATGAGTCAACACTTTATCGGTATTTTTAGCTAAAACACACAATAATTTATATTCAATCGGCGTTAAATGGATCTCACGACCATTCTCATATACACACCCCTGCGCATAATTGATTGTCAAATCTCCATTTTCATATACACTCTCATTGACACTTGTCGTCTGACTATTATTTAATCTTCGAATCGTTACTCTTAGCCTTGCCAACAATTCATCCACTGAAAATGGTTTTGTCAAATAGTCATCGGCCCCTAAATCTAAAGCTTGTACTTTATCTTGGTCTTCACTTCTTGCCGAAACGACAATAATTGGAATATTCGACCAAGAACGAACCTTCTTGATCACTTCCAAACCATCCATATCCGGTAAACCTAAATCTAGAAGCATAATATCAGGATTATAAGAAAGAACACTCATAATACCTTGTTTAGCTGTTTTTGCCAGGCGAAACTGATAGTTTTCCATCTCAAGCGTTGTCGTAATCAAATTCCCTACCGCAACATCATCTTCAATAACTAATATTTGTACTTTATTCATAAAGATTCACCTCCACTGCCTCCAATAAGAATTTAAAACAAGCACCATGAGGCTTTACATTCTCTACCCAAATCTTACCACCATGCGCTAAAACAATCGACTTACACAAAGATAATCCTAGACCCATTCCTCGTCTTGTATCTCCACTATGATTATTTTCCGTGTAGAACATTTCAAACAATTGATCTGGATGCAAAACACCATTTCCATCATCTTGAACCTCTATTAATATCTTATTCTCAACTCGTTTTGCACTTAAAATAATATTTGAATTTTCAGGCGTATACTTGATCGCATTATTCATTAAATTCACTAATACTTGAATAATCAAACGCGCATCCATATTGGCCATCAATAAATCATCCTCTAAATGCATAGAAATATTATGATTACGCTTATTACGTCCCAAATGATGAATTGCCTCTCTAAAAATATCCTCAATCATTTCTGGTTGTAGATTCAACTGCATCGTACCATTTTCAATACGAGTTATAAATAATAAATTTTCCACCAAATCATAAAGCCACATCGCATCATTATAAATATCCTGATACAATTCTTTCTTCTTTTCTAAAGAAAACGCATTCTCATTTTCCAACAATAAACCTGCATTACCAGAAATAGATGTTAATGGCGTTCTTAAATCATGCGAAATCATACGCAATAAATCGGCACGCAACGCCTCTTGTTTAGCTTGCTGCTCAATCTTTAGATTTTCTAAACGAATTCTTTCCTTCTCTAAAGCCATACCACACTCATCCAATATCGCAAGCCATAAATTCTTTTCAAAAGAATCCATCTTATCTTTTAATACAATTCCAACCACACCTAATACTTCATGCGTTCCATTAATAGGTAAATATAAACACATTGAATCCGAATGATAACTTGTTGTTTTACCGGCTTCATGTCTATTTTCATATACCCAAGCCACAATACCCGTCTCAATTGGACATTGTCCAAGTAAAATAGGCTCATCATTATGTGGATATAACACTAGATCTGTATCCAACAATTTATGTAGCTGTTTTAACATAGACGCATAAATCGCATTCATATCATTGGCCTTTTGAAGCATTTGACTCATCTCCAATAAGACTTGTGTACGATACACTTGTTTGGCATTCTCGAAAGATTGCTTCTTTAAGCGCGTCATTAAAGAACTTGAAGACATAGCCACCACAAACATCACAATATATGTCGTAATATAGCTTGGATCACTCAATAAAGAAAAATAGGGATATGTAAAGAAAAAGTTAAAACATAATACAGAAATCAAAGATGCCAATAAACTATAGATATATCCACTTGTCCATATAGATACAAACACAATTCCCAAGATATAAATCATAATGGGTGTCGTAATCAAGAATTGAAAGTGCATAAAGCCCTTGCCAATAAGTGTACAAAGCACAAGAATCAAAATCATCTTTAACATATCTTTTAATGAAAAATTAAAAGAATTAAAATCAAAATAAAACAAGCGACGATAATCCTGTGGATAATTCACAGAATATACATCAATATCATGCAATTTAAATAAAGCCTGTTTGGCAAGACTCTTTTCTAAAACTACGCAATCCACTTGTGAAATAGCCACATATTCTACAATCTGCTGAATCTTATTGTGCCCATAAAGAATTGTAACTTTAGCTCCCTTACTCTCCGCAAACTTAATATTTTCACGCAAACAACTCTTTGATGCCGCACTCATACTTTCGTCTTTTGGTGTCTGCACATAAATAGCACTCAACGTCGCATGATTATTCTTCGCAATTTGAACGCCTTTTTCAATCACTCTTGAATTATATTTTGAAGTCGATAAACATATTAATACACTAGCCATACGACAAGTATAACACAAGCCCTCAAAGAATCATCCATCTTAACATTGTCTTAACATAGTGTTAGAATATTTTTATGAAATCTTAATACAGACTAGTGTAGAATGTGTTGAGATATTAGGATAGGTGGTTTTATGTTTAAGAAACGTATGAATCGCATTACACCAGGACAAATGATCATCCTCAGTTTTGCGACTATGATATTGGTTGGCGCCTGCCTGCTTATGCTTCCATTTTCAACAAACAATGGAAAGGGCGCACCCTTTTTAGATGCATTATTCACTTCAACAAGTGCCTCCTGCGTAACCGGACTGATTATGCATGACACTTCACAATACTGGTCCCCATTTGGACAACTTGTCATTATAACACTCATTCAAATTGGAGGTATGGGCGTAATTACTATGGCCATAATCCTATCTGTTTTGGGTGGTAAAAAAATTGGTTTTAAACAAAGATACTTTATGCAACAATCGATTTCCGCACCAAAACTAGGCGGTATTATTCGAAACACAAAATGGATTCTTAAAGCTACCTTATGCGTAGAAGCATTGGGAGCCATTTTATTAGGCATTCGATTTTTGCCTCGCTTTGGCCTAGTCAAAGGCATATGGTATTCCATATTCCATTCTATTTCCGCTTTCTGTAATGCCGGATTTGACTTAATGGGCACAAATCAAGCCTATTCATCTTTGACAAGTTATTCAAGCGACATTCTTGTATCCAACGTTATCGCAGCACTTATCATACTTGGCGGTTTAGGCTTCTTTGTCTGGAAAGATGTTGTTCAATACAAACATCATTTACACAAATATTCCTTACAATCTAAAGTCGTCCTATTTACGACAGTAACTCTATTGATTATGAGTACACTCTACTTCTACATCAATGACTTTAGCCATTGGAATATGAGTTTATCCGATCAAATCAATGTTTCTATTTTCCAAGCCGTATCCCCAAGAACAGCCGGCTTTAATACGGTTGATTTAAACAAAATGAACCAAAGCAGCATCCTCTTTATGACACTACTTATGTTGATAGGAGGAAGTCCACAAGGTACAGCCGGAGGTTTTAAAACAACAACACTCGCTGTATTGATTCTAAGTATTCGTGCTGTGTTCAATCATAAACAAAACCCACAATGTTTTGGAAGAAGAATTTCTATGGACACATTAAACAATGCCACAGCCTTATTTATGTTGTTTATGGTATTATTCTTTACAGGTACATTCTTAATTTCAGCCTTTGATCAACTGCCAATTCTAGACGCTCTATTTGAAGCCGCCTCTGCCATTGGAACCGTTGGACTTACATTAGGAATCACACCCACACTATCAAGTGCATCTCACTGCATTTTAATTTTCTTGATGTTCTTTGGAAGAGTTGGAGGATTAACCTTACTTTTAGCCATTTCTAAACATCAAGTTGTCGCAAACGCAAATTTACCACAAGAAAATATCACAATTGGATAATGGAGGAAATATGAAATCTGTATTAATTATTGGAATGGGACGTTTTGGACGTCACATGGCACAAAAACTATATGATCTAGGACATGACGTTTTAGCTATTGATAAAAGTGAAGCCAAAATCAACAAAGTCCTTACTTATGTCACAAATGCACAAATTGGAGATTCTACCGATGAAAGCTTTATTGACTCACTAGGCGTATCCAACTTTGACCTTTGCGTTGTAGCCATCGGAGATGACTTCCAAAGCTCTCTAGAAACAACGGCCCTATTAAAAGATCATGGTGCTAAACTTGTTGTCGCAAGAGCCGTACGTGATGTACACGCTAAATTCTTATTGCGTAATGGAGCGGATGAAGTTGTATATCCTGAAAAACAAATTGGTAATTGGGCAGCCGTACGTTTCTCAAGTGAAAATATCTTTGACTATGTACAACTTACCCCAGAATATTCAATCTATGAAATTTCTGTGCCAAAGTCATGGATAGGAAAAAGTATGTTAGAGCTTGATATTCGAAGAAAATATCACATCAATATTTTAGCTACTAAAATCAACGGTATTCTAGACCCACTACCTAGTGCTGAACACACTTTTGAAGAATCTGAAAACATTCTAATTCTAGCGCAAAATTCAGACGTACAAAAATTCCTACGTTTTTAATGAAATCTTAATATGTCGCCTCATTCTTTAACACCATTTAAACATTGAAAACTCTACAATAAAGGTGTAAGAAAGAGGCGATTATTTATGTTAGGAATCTTAGCTGCAGGATCCATATTCTACATTTCTTTCTTAGTCCCAAAACTTTTAAATCACATTTTAAACATTACACACCATTAATGTATGCCACGAGCATACCAATTATCCCCAATTCTAAGGTATATATATACTTAGGAAAGGGGATTTTATTATTATGAAAACTTGGAAATTAGTCAGTGGAATCATTTCCATTGTATTAAGTGTATTTGTCGTGTTCCAAAGTATGATGGCAGGCCTTGCCAATGCATTAGAAGAAAGTGGACAATCGAGTGGCAGTGCTGGACTTGTCGTAGCTATATGCATGCTTTGTGGAGGAATTGTATCCATTGTATCTAGAAAGAACAATTCAAAAGGAACCAACATTGCACTTATTATTCTGTTTGGTTTAGCAACACTCACAGGCTTTATACTTGCAGGAAACTATTCTGACCTATACATATGGTCAGTATGGTGTTTAATCAACGCTGTATTCGCAATTATCTCATTAAGAAAAGGTATCAGAAATTAAAACTGATACCTTTTTAAAATCTCTTTACTTATCAAGTAAATAGTTATTTCTACACATTTTTCCGAACTTTTAGGCACCTTTTTCGCACATTTTTTCGGACTTTTTAGTATTGTTTTTACACATTTTTCCGCGGTTTTTAGTACTCATTTTACACATTTTTACTTTTCATCAAAAAAAGACAGCATTTAAGCTGCCTATCTTACCATATCACGAGTGATGTCCTTTAAGCTTTTAGCTCCACACATCTCCATTGTATCTTGAAGTTCACTACCAAGCTTATCCACTAAAACTTGAATACCTTCTTCTTTTGCTCCATAAATCGCATTCACAAATGGACGAGCTACAATGACGGCATCCGCTCCCATTGCCAAAGCCTTAAAAATATCGACACCATTACGAAGTCCTCCATCGACAAAGATCTTCATACTGCCATCAACAGCCTTTACAATTTCTTCAAGCACTTCAGCTGTTGCAGGACATTGATCTTGAACTCGACCACCATGATTTGAAACCACAATAGCACTAGCTCCTGCTTCTTTTGCCTTTAAAGCACCCTTGACAGTCATAACACCCTTCACAATAAATGGTACTGGTGTTTTTGAAATAATTGCCTTTAACTGCTCTGTATTCATTCTTCCTGCAGGTGGTTGACAACCTTTTAAGAAAGGAAGTCCAGCTGCATCCACATCCATAGCTACCGCAAATGCATTACTATTTAAAGCTAAGTCTAGTTTTTCTAGATATGTTTCTAAACTCCAAGGCTTAACCGTTGGAATCGCAAGTCCATTATTTTCTTTAATAATACGCGTCGCATTAATCATAATATTAGGATCTTTTCCATCTCCTGTAAAAGCACAAATCCCTGCATCAATACAACCTCTAACTAAAATATCATTATATCCATTATCATCATAGGCATCTGAATAGTGCATTCCCACAGCTCCTACAGGACCTGCAAAAATTGGATATTTAAATGTATGACCAAATAACTCTAACTCTGTACTTACAGATTCATTATCTGTAATGGTATCCATGTTGACACGAATATTTTTCCACGCATCATAGTTACGCATCGCAACATCCCCAATACCTTTAGCACCAGGTCCAGGCACTGTATTTTTACATGCCTTTCCATCACAAACAGGACAAGACTTACATAATTTTGTCCCCATCACTTCACGACTTTTTTCCATCAATTCCTTATAATTCATAATCATTCCTCCAATACATTCGCAATAACTAAGCCTAATATCCCGGCCAATAGCTTCACAACCACAAACCAAGTCACACTTGTAGGATTGACTGAGGCAATAAAACCGAGTTGTCCACCAAACACAAAGGCTCCACTTAGTGAAAAGGCTGCATTTAAAATTTTACCCTTCCTATTCATTCTACTAAATAATGGTAACATCGCAATACTTGTTCCAAAAGATAAGATAATACCCATCACTGAATATTTATCAATATTTAAAATCTGTCCAACTCTTTCAATTTGACTTGAAAACTTTCTTAAAACAATTTCACAAAATACTAAAGAACCACACACAATAATACTCATCTGAAATACAATGCGTAAAGCTTCATTGATCAATGTCGCATTTGTGAAGTTCATATTGAAAAAGAAAGTAAGACAAACTAGGAAAAAGAATATATATCCAACAATTTGTACAAGCTTCGAAAACAAAGTTAAAATCACAATGAGTGTTTTAAACGATATAAAGAACAAGCCAATTAGAATCGCACAAATAAAAATAACAGGTAAAAACGAGATGATAAAGTGATCAATTTTTAATAAAAAACCACTCACTATAAGAATGGGTAATAGTCCTAAAATACCATAGACCACACCTTTTAAATAGTGGCTCAAATCATCTTTATCCAGTTCATTTAAAAAGATAGGCAATTGAAAACTAATCAAGCACCCCAAAGTTGACGTTAATAATACCCCACAAAAAACAAGAACATTATCTGCATGTGTCATAGACTCTATAATAGAATAGCCTCCAAGATCTGGTGCCAACAAGCTTGAAATAATCATTTCTTTATTTTCAAACAAGCCAGCATGACCCTTTAGAAAGGCTATCGCAATACAATAAAAGCCTCCTACACTCATCATAAAATCGCCCATTGTGATGATGCCTCGATCAAAAGAAGCAGCTAATCCCAGTCTATTCTTAAACATCTTGTCAAATAAGCCTAGAGCCGCAAAACACAATAAAATAAAAATAATCGGATTCATGACTTCATTCTATTATAAGAATGAAAAAAAGTCGAAGAAAATTTCTTCGACTAATGTGCATTACTTGCAGCCACCTTAACTCTTGACCACAAATCCGCAATAATTTTACGTGTGGCTTCATCATATTGGAACACTTCATCCTTGTCATAACCTGAACGAGGTGTGTATGCGTTAATACCATCATAATCTCCGCCTTTGCCACCAAGTTCTTCCATAACTTCTTTATTTGGTGAAGTATATCCAACATAACTTGAATTATCCATAGCTGCATCATAGCTAGTAATATAACGAACAAATTCATTCGCAAGCTTAGGATTTTTCGCATTCTTAGGAATAACCATCGCATCTGACCAAAGGTTTGTTCCACTCTTTGGCATATAGAATCCCATATTTTCATTTTCAGACATGACATAAGCCGCATCTCCAGAATAAATCAATCCAAGAGCCTTTCTAGCCTGTGCCATATTATCAATAATTTCATCGGTTACAATTTCTGGTTCCATTGTCTGAACACACTGTACTAACCAGTTATATGCAGCATTCAATTCATCCTGACTTGTCGTATTCATTGAATATCCTAGTGCCTTTAATGCCATCATGAATGAATCTCTTTCAGAATCATATAGATAGATATCTCCCTTAAATTTCTGATCTAAGAAAATATCCCATCCATCTTTTTCCAAATCCTCTTCAGATACTTTTGTCTTATCATACACAATACCAACAGTACCCCAGAAGTAAGGAATTGAATATTCATTCTTTGGATCATAAGGAAGTCCCTTGATTGCATCAGCCAATTCACTTAAGCATTCTTTACGTGTTTCTGGGTCTAATTTTTGAAGCATATCTTCCTGCATCATTCTTTGAATCATATAATCACTCGGAACTAATACATCATATGCATCACCATTGGCAACCTTGATATACATTTGTTCGTTTGAATCAAAGTTATCCATAACAACTTTGGCACCTGTTAATTCTTCAAAGCCAGAAATAATATTTTCTCCTGTATATTCACCCCAGTTATATACATGTAAAGTCTGTCCTGCATAAGGTAAAGAATTTGCGGATTTATTTAAACCAAACAAAGAAGCCACTAAACCAACCACTACAACACCTGCAACAGCCCATTTCCAAGGTTTATTTTGTTTAGAAGGACTTGTCTTTTTACGAATCATTGGCAAGACATTCACAATTGTTAATGTGATTGTGATCAACAATACAACCAATGTACTAATCGCATTTACACTTGGATTAATACGCTTAGACATTGTGTATACCATAATACTCAAGTTTTTCACGCCTTGACCTGTTACAAAATATGAAATCACAAAATCATCAAAAGACATAGTGAACGCAATCAAAGCACCCGAAACAATACCTGGCATAATTTGAGGTACAATAACTTTTACTAAAGCCTGCCAAGGCGTAGCTCCAAGATCCATTGCAGCATCTGCCAAGTTTGGATCTAAAGATTTGATTTTTGGCATAATACTCAAAATTACATACGGAATACAGAAAGCGATGTGTGCAAGTAATAATGTCACAAATCCCTTTTCAATCTGGAATGTGATAAATAGAAGCATCAATCCGATTGCGGTAACAATTTCAGGGTTCATAATTGGAAAATCATTGACCTGACTGACAAAAGCACGCAATACTTTTTTTGACTTTGATAAACCAATTGCTGTAATCGTACCAATGATTGTAGAAATAATTGTTGCCAATAACGCAATCACAATAGTGACATACAAAGATTCCATCATTCCATGGTTTTTAAGCATAGCCTCATACCAACGCAATGAGAATCCTGTAAAATGTGTTAATGATTTTGAACTATTGAAGGAAAAAATAATCATGAATAGTATTGGTGCATAAAAGAACACCAATAATAAAGCCATGCCTACTTTACCTAATACTCTCTTATCTTTCGACATGTCTATTTTTCCTCCTTATTACGCTCTTCAAGTTTTCTTACAAGCATCATTAGAAGCATCATGATCATAGCCATGATCATTGAGATAGCTGAACCAAAGTTCCATTCTCCAACAGTAATGAATTGATTTTCAATCACGTTACCAATTAAGAAGAATTGTCCTCCACCCAATAATTTAGGAATAAAGAATGAGCTTACGGCTGGTAAGAATACAAGTGTAATACCTGAAACAACGCCAGGTAAAGAAAGTGGGAAAATAACTTTCCAGAAAGTTTGAAATTTATTGGCCCCCAAATCCTGTGCAGCTTCTAATAAAGATTTATCCATCTTCGTCAAAGCTGTATTGATCTGTAGAATCATAAATGGCAAGAAGTTATATACCATACCAATCAATACGGCAGCTTCTGTATATAAAAGTTCTGTATGAATTCCAAACAAACCTAAAAAGCTACTGATGATTCCATCACTTGATAAGATTCCAATCCATGCGTATGTTCTTACAAGCATATTGATCCAAGTAGGAAGTGTAATCGCAAGAACTAAGATTTGTTGAATCTTAGGACTATTCTTTGAAATAAAATATGCGATAGGATAGCCAATCAACAAACAAATAATGGTTGTCTTAATGGCAATCCATAAAGAGCGCCATAGAATCAATAAGAAGTCTTTATCTGTAAAGAAACGAACATAGTTATCCAATGTAAGCTTGAAATGTACAATACTGTTGCCTTGCTGAATGACTGAATAAAACGCAATCAGCAACATCGGAAGCAACAACATAATACAAGCCCACACAATATAAGGGATTGCTAATTGTTGAAATTTTTTCATTGTCTAAAATCCCATTTTCTCCATAACATGAATATCTTCTGCAAAGAAAGTAAGTCCGACTTCTTTTCCTTCCTCTACATAATCGGTTGTATGAATCTTAAATTCACGTCCTGTTGTCCAGAAAGTCACCTTATAAACACCTTCTGTAATTGTTTCAGGATCAAAATCATAATCTACATCTAGATCCACAGTTTCATTTTCATCATCCAACTTCCATCCTTGCGCATTTGCCCAAGTCTTCAAATCTGTATCAATAGCCATAGATTCCTTGATTTCATCAACTGTTTTAAAGAAGTTAAATGCAGATACGGCTTCATTGGCCTTCTTATTTTCAACAACTCTTTGGTCTACAACCCAAATCTTACGTGTGATCGAAGTCTTGTTGTTGGTAGAGAAAGTAACCGTATATTCTCCAACTTCTTGTTTTAAATCTGTATCAATATCATGAATAGAAATAAATTCGTCTGTTTCTGGATTCCAAGCCTGTGCATCCGCACGCGCAATGATTTCCTTATCATCAATATCCTTCATATCTTCTAAGTCTAGATAGAAGTCGTTGGCAGAAATCTTTTCTTTTCCATCCTCACTTGTGATCGCATAGTTCTTATTAACGTGCATATTTACAGTAACATGTGTACCAGGTACAGTTTCCACCATAATTTCATAGTGAACACCCTTAAATAATACACTTTCAACTTCCCCAGTCATCTTGCCATCTTTTACATCCACGATATCAATATCTTCTGGACGAATCACAACATCCACTGGCTCATTTTCTTTATATCCAACGTCCACACAATCAAATGTAATATCATCAAAGCGAACTTTTTTATCGCAAATCATACGAGCCGGAATAATATTACTTTCACCAATAAACTTGGCAACATATTGATTGACAGGCTCATTATAAATATCTTCTGGGCTACCAACCTGTTGAATCTCGCCATCTTTCATAATAACGATCTTATCTGACATTGTTAGTGCTTCTTCCTGGTCATGCGTAACGAAAATAAATGTGATTCCTACTTCTTGTTGAATCTTTTTCAATTCATACTGCATCTCTTTACGAAGCTTTAAATCAAGTGCACTAAGCGGCTCATCTAACAATAATACACTTGGCTCATTCACTAAGGCACGCGCAATCGCAACACGTTGCTGCTGACCACCGGATAATAAAGTAACATCTTTATTCTCGAAACCTTCAAGACCAATCAGCTTCAACATTTTCATAACCTTTTGATCAATGACATCCTTACTCATCTTTTTGATTTTCAATCCAAACGCAATATTGTCATATACATTCATATGAGGGAATAATGCATATTTTTGGAAAACCGTATTCAACTCACGCTTATAAGCAGGAACCTCACAAATATCTTCTCCATTTAAGATGACTTGTCCTTCACTTGGTTCTAAAAATCCACCTAAAATACGTAATAAAGTTGTCTTTCCACATCCACTAGGACCTAATAGAGTGACAAACTCATTTTCATATATATCTAAATCAATACCCTTTAATACAACTTGTCCATCAAATTCTTTCACAATGTGACGAAATTGAATTAATTTATTCTTTTCTTGTTCCATCTATGCTCTCTCCTTGTCCATTAAAATACAGGCGGTGTAGATAACCACAATACTTTGGCATCTGCACTCGATACGTTTTCTAAATAATGCCCTTCTTTACCTGTAATATAGAAGGTTTCTTTTGATTTAACCTTTAACCTTTTATTACCAACAACTAAAACAATACTACCCTTTAAAACATAGCCAAATTCTTCACCCTCATGCGCCTTGACTTCTTGTGACTTTGCCCCTGGTCTTAAAGTCAACAGAATCGGTTCCATCTGATTCTTTTGTGCATTGGGAACAATATATTCTGTAACAGAATCTTCTTGCTCGTTCACAAAAAAATCCTGAGTATGAAAAACAATTTGTTCTTCCTTACTCGATTGAAAGAAATCCGCTAAATTCGTTCCCAGAGCTTCCAAGATATTTTCTAATGCAGAAATATTCGGACTTGTTAAATCGCGCTCTAATTGTGATAAAAAGCCTTTTGTTAATTCACTACGATTCGCAAGTTCTTCCAAAGTCAACCCATTCTGGGTTCGAAGCTCTTTTAGTTTTTTGCCTATTTTCATTCAATCCCTCCTAATTTGTTTTTTATACTAAACTTTTTGTTTCATTAAAAGAACAAATCTATTATATAGGAAACCCTAAATTATGCAAGAAAAAAAGAGCAATTTTTATTGCTCAAAAGTTAAATAAATTTTACGCGTTTGAATTTCTTAATCGATACAATACACAACTAGTCATAACAGCTAAATAAAGTGCTTCACTCATCCCTTGTGTCTGTAATGTGAATGGATAATTGTCGCGTATGATAAAGTCCATACTGACATTTGTGCTTTGCGATATTTTAAAGATCTTGTCGACATTGATCTGTCCCTCATCCCAATACTTTGATGTATTTCGAGTCACTTCCATATATTTTCCAAATTGCGTTTGCGAAAGAGAGAAAACAACTTCTCGTATAAAGCGCATGCGATCTCCCATATCCGTTTGTAAATTATAATCAAATTTCTTAAATTTTTTACTTCTTTTAATATCCGTAAATAATTCTGGATGCACTAATTTTATAATATCTTGAATCTGAGTGATTGTTAATCCTTCCAAATTGATGGGCTGATTATTCATTTGCCCAAAGAAAATAGAATCAATCGACTGTTTTTGTTTATCCGCAAGAAGCAAAACAATTCTAGCTTGGGTACGATCTTCTGAGTGAATCTGCCTTCTAAAGTTACGCAAAGACATATGTGCGGCTTGGGCAACTTCTTCTTCAGAAATATTGTTGTCTTCAATAAATCGAACAATTTGTTTCATAAAAAAACACCTCCATGTTAAACATAG
>NZ_CAKVJB010000023.1 GCF_934754935.1 uncultured Holdemanella sp.
AACTAAAAAATCTAGTTATTTGATATTTTCAAACTTTTTCATAAATAATACTTGAATTTTATATAGTTAGCTTTTTCATTAATCTTCTGTTACAAAGTAGATTGCTGCTTCAGCTGCAGTATGGTTAGCACCAACAATGATGTCTCTATTATCTTCATGTACAACACATAGGTTGGCTGGTCCTACACCTTTATCGACCATTGTGACTTTATATTCGCCATCTTCATATGTAACGACAAATAATTCGCAGTCTTTTCTTCTGACACCACATACAAATGCATTTTGACCTGCTAGTTTAGCACCGACTAAGGCATGCGCAAAATCAATTTCATTATCGTATTGCCATACTTTCTTATATTCACTTCCATCTTTCTTATAGATTTGAATTGTATTTCCATGGAACTCTTCAATTGTCATGATTTCATCCTGACCATCTCCATCAATATCGATTGTGGCAATCTCACCAATATGTCCTGATAGAATTGGTTCTACTTTCCATTGTCCACCACGTTTTTCTGGTGCACTTACACGTAAGATTCCTTGATCACTACCAAAGTATCCAACATCTTTACCATCTTCTTTTGTTTGCCAGAAACCATGGTTACGATATAATCCATCACATAATACTTCTAGTTCAACTCCAGTACTTGGATCTTCTGGTAATTCAGCTACATAGATTCTTCCCGGAACACTCCAGTCATTCTTTTCTTTTTTAGAAGTAGCTACTGTAGCTAGGATCAAATAGTTGATTCCATTCTGGTTAAAGATTCCAAAACGATGAACATAAGGTACGGATACTACATCTTTGAATTGCCATGTTCCATTGTCATATTTTCCCCATACGATCTTTGCCAAAGATGGAGTCACCTTTAAATAGAATTCTTGAACACAAAGAAATTCTTTTTCTTTTCCAGGAATTGGAACGATCGACATACATCCACCTGGATGTGTCCATACATTTTCTTTTGTCTCATAGTCTTTTCCATAGTACATATTACATGCGACATCCGGATCTTCACTGGCCAATAAAATGTGGTTTTGTCCATCGAAATAAATATTACTTGCACAATAGCAACGGTACATATCATCTAGTTTTTTCTTAACAATTTTCATGATTTTCTCCTCTTTTTAGGTAATTTTGGGTATAAGAAAAGCTGCATAAACGCAGCTTTCATTTTTTTATTATTTTACTGCGAATTGGTTTGATTTATCCAATTTCAATATCGAAATCAACTTTCAATTCTTCGTCTTCAGATTCAGCTTCTACTGGTCTAGCTGGTTTTAAAACAGATACGATAACTGCTGTAACCATAGCACCGATTAAGTAAGCTGCAACCCATAATAGTGGATTACTTGTTAATGGAATTGAGAATACACCTCCATGTAATACTGGACATGTTACTCCCCAAGCTAAAACCAATCCATGGGCAACTCCAGATCCAATTGTAACAGCTGGAATAACTCGTTTTGGATCATTAAATGCGAATGGTAAAGCACCTTCTGTTACCTGGCATAATGACATTGCGATAGCAACTTTTGCATCTTCTCTTTCTTCTGCAGTATATTTCTTTGGAGTTAAAATCAAAGCAGAGATTGCCATTCCTAAAGGTGGAGCCATGGCAGCTGCGTTCTTACCAGCAGCAGGTCCCCAAACACCACTAGCAGCAAATGCACTTACTACTGAGAAACAAATCTTATTAACAGGACCTCCCATGTCAAATCCTGTCATACAACCCATCAAGAATCCAAGAATAAATTTAGATCCTGTGTTCATTCCCATAAAGAAATCTACGATAATTTGAGTTAAAGCAGCTAAAGGTGGTCCAAAGACAAACATAATCAATAATGTAGCAACAATTCCTGATAATACTGGATAAATAACAATTGGATACATAGATTTCAAAGCTTTTGAATCTGGGAATTTTTCTTGCATCCAAAGAATCATCATACCAATCAAGAATCCACAAATTAAAGCACCTAAGAATGAAGCTTTTACTTGTGTTGATAAATAACCTGCAACTACACCTGGTGCAATACCTGGTTTACCACAAATTGAATAAGCAACACCTGCACATAATACAGACATCATTAATCCAAATGCTGCATTACCTGCTGAAATAAATGCATAACCTAATGTACCTTGTACATCAACATTTCCACATAAACGAGCGATTGCCGTACAGAATCCACCAATTACGATGACTGGAATCATATATGAGATACCTGTCATACAATGGCTTTTAAAATTTTTAAAAACATCTTTAAACATTTTTTACTCTCCTATATTATTTTATATTTTCATTGAAGGACATGTTCTATTCATATATAATGAACTTGGTTAAATTAACCAAAGAACGATTTTATGCGAAGAACAATTAAAAGGTGCTCGCCAAAGTTTCTTTTATCTTCAATGAAGATCGTTTTTTTTTACTTTTTTGCGCTTAATTTTTCTTCAATTTTCTTTAATAAATGTTCTGGTGATTTAATAGCTGTTGAAACAGGAACCTTAACAACTGGTTTTCCTTTAAAACGTTCTGTTCCAGAAACTGCAACATCAGTAGCTAATAAAACACAATCTGCTTCTTGAATATCTTGATCTGTTAGAGCAAACTCAATTCCACCACTTCCTTGAGTTTCAATTTTTACGCTCCATCCAAGTTTTTTACCTGTTTCAAGCAATTTTTCTCTTGCCATATATGTGTGTGCAATACCACAAGTACATGAAGTAATTCCTACGATTTTCATTATTTATTTTCCTCTTTTCTTCTTGTAAATTCATCAAAATATGATTCAAACAATTTAAAGAATTGTTCTTTTGTTTCACATCCCATTAAAGCATCCACATGCTCTTTATATGCCAATACACTTGCTAGTTGTGCTAACATTTGTAAATGTGTTTTTTCCAATTCATTTGTTGGAGCAGCTAATAAGAAAATCAATCGAACTGGTTGATCATCTAAGCTTTCCCATTCTACCGGATTTTTAACTTTAGCAATCGCAACACTTGCTTTGTTTACCTGGTCCGTTAAACCATGAGGAATAGCTATTTGATTTCCCATTCCTGTTTCACCAATTTGTTCTCTTTCATATACTGCTTCTTTGAATTTTTCTAAGTCTTTTACTCTTCCATTTTCATAAAGCAATGAACATAATTGATGAATTACTTCATCTTTACTAGATGCTTCCATTTCCAAATCAATTAAATTGACATCTAAAATTTCTATCAAATTCATACAATTAACCTTTCATTTTATTCGTTATTTTTACTTGCATTGATCAATAATTCATACAACTCTTTTTCACAACTACATTTATGTACTTGTTCAATTATTGATTCACTATTTAACGTTTTATACAACCAACTCATCTGCATTACGTTTTTCGCATCTACTTTTGCCACAGCAAGCAAAACTATAAAGTTTACTTTTTGTGTGTTCCAGAAAATCGGATTATCTAATTTGTAAAAAGCAATTTGCGTTCTTTTCACTGCTTCATGGAACCCATGTGTTAAGATAATTCCATTTCCGATTTCTGTAGATCCCATTGTCTCTCTTTTTAGTACACTCTCTAAGAAATAAGGAGTAACAGCTCCACATAACTGCAAGCGCTTTGTCATTTCCTGCAAAACTGTTAATCGATCTGTATGTCCATGTTCAACCATCACCGTTTGAAGTGAGAAGTTATTTTTATTCACTGTTGGATTTCCATAAATGAAAGTCCTAATTCTTTGTATGTCTGTCTCACTTAACAATGGATTAATTTGTAAATAAGGTTTAGAAACATTTAATTTTACAGTCGATAAAATGTAATTGCAATTTTCAATTGCCTGTGAATCTTCTGAAGAACAATGAATAAATGTTACATTTGGAAAATTCTCCTGCAATTTAACAGATAAGAATCTAGAAACTCCAACACCCATTGTACAAACTATCGCAACTTGTTGTTTTTCCATTGGTTGATCTACAGCCAAAGAAATATGTAAAGCAACATATGCGATTTCTTCTTCACTAACTGTCACATTTAAAAATTTTTCAAATGAAGAATTGATAATTGTAGCCAATAAGAAGGATCCTGCATAATTTGTTTTTATTTCTCCTAATAATGGATTATATAAATTAAATCCATATTTTAATCGATACACTGTTGGCAACAAATGTAAAATCAATGATTGTTTAAACATCTTATTTTGTTTTAAATCTAAAGCAACTATTTTATCTAGATTACAAATAAAATCATCACTTATATTTTCCGCCAATGATCTTAAATCGCTTAAGAAATCATTATTTATGAAAGCAGGTTCATTTAAGTACATTCCAAATAAATGCATCAACAAGTAATTCGATTCAGCTTTTGGAATATCACAATGAATATACTCTGATAATTCATAAATTAATTGTTCGAATTCTTCTTTATAAGAATGAGATTCTTCTTGTAATTCATCACAATCCGACATTTCTAATTCTTTATTTTTAAGAATACGAATTACCATGATTGAAGCATGAAACGCCAAGTTATTTATGTTCATTTCATTCAAATTCATTCCATATTTGTCATTCCAATCAGATACAATATCTTCGATTTTTTTAAAATCTACATTTAAATATGTCTCCAAGAACGATTCAATAGATAAATTTCGAGTATTTAAATCATTAGCTAGACTTCCAACCGCATTACGAATATTTTCTTCGCTGCCTTTAACATACAATCCATTGTTTGCATTTCTAGATAACTCTAACTGATGTTTTCCCAACCATTTAGAAACTGCAGACAAGTCTTTTTCAATAGTAGAACGACTTACATATAATTCATCCGCAAATTTATCGGGATAAATTTTGCTATTTCCTAGTAAAATTTGTACCAATATACAACCTATTCTATAATCTTTTGAATATGTATTTACTGTACTATTTTGTTGATCTACATTTAGAAATAATGCAACCTTATCCTCTTTTGCTCCTTGAATCCAAACGCCTACATGAGGCTTTTTTTCAAGACACAAATGATGAACCAGTAATTCCGTTTCAATTTTTGCTAAATCAGACCGAATTGTTCGACTACTTACATCCAACATTTCAGCTAATTCCGTCGTAGTAAGTGGCTTTTCGGATTTTAAAAGAATTCGTATTAATTCTTCTTGTCTATTCATAGACTATTCACCCGAGGGATAGTTACAATTAATGGATCTTTGAACGAATATTGACTACCTTTATATTTCAGTACATCTTTACGTTCTAAACCATGTAAAATTTTAACCAAATCACCATAGCGATATACAAAATATGCTAAAGCTATAGCTAAGATCCCTAAACAAATGGCTGCTAACCATACTATATTAAATAGACAAGCTACAATTCCAACAAATCCAAATGTATTTTTTAAATATGTCATTGTTGTATTCCATGTAACATGTATATCTTTTCCTTCTTTTTCAATCTTATAAAACCACATAGGCACTCCTTTACTTTGACTGAGCTTTGTGTCCTCCTACTTCATCACGTAAAGAGGCAATCACTTTAGCTGAGAATGAATCATCTTGTTTTGAACGTAAACGCATCATTAATGATGTTGAGATTACAGGAATTGGAACACCTAATTCACAAGCGGATTCAATTGTCCAACCTGTTGTTTTACTTGCTCCAACAACACCTTTGATTTTTGATAAATCTGGATCTTTCTTGAATGCATCCGCTGCAAGTTCAAGTAACCATCCACGAATTACACTTGATTTACTCAAAGAATCTGCGACATTTTGTAAATCGTAATCAAATTCACTCTTTTCCAATAATTCAAATCCTTCACCTAATGTTTGCATATATCCATATAGCATTGCATTGTGAATCATTTTCAAATAGTGACCACTTCCAGTTTTTCCTGTATACAAGCATCCGTTTGTAGTAGCAATACTTTCCAACATTTCTTGAAGTTCATTTTTAAATACGTCTGGATTTCCTCCACACATAAAGCTTGCTCCATGTCTTGCTCCATAAACTCCACCGCTTGTTCCAATGTCAAAGAAGTAAATTCCTTTCTCTTCCATCAATTGAGCTGTTTTCAAGCTGTCTCTATGATCTGAGTTTCCACCATCAATTACAATGTCATTTGCGTTACATAATTCTACTAATTGATGTAACACTGAATTCGTAATTTTACCAGCAGGTAACATTACCCAAATCACATTTTTTTCATCTTTAGAAGCTACATCCTCTAAAGATGCGTACGTCTTAATATTTTCTGATTCAGCCTTTTGACGAGCTTCTTCGTTAACATCAAATCCTTCAACATCTACACCGTGTTCTTTCATGTTCAATGCAAGATTTAAGCCCATTTTACCAAGACCTACCATTTTTAATTTCATGACGTACCCTCCTTTCTTTTGATCCATATGTCTTTTGACAGGTACATCATAATAAAAAATGTAAGCGCTGTACATAAATCGAGCTTTTATTCATCCGATTCGTGTTTCCACATTTGTTTTTCCACATTCATGATGATTTCCGCAAAGTGATTTCCACATTAAGTCAAAATCAATCATATATAGTATGATATACTATATAAAAATTAGCAAATTATAAGGCTTGCTAATATAACCGGTTTTATATTGCTGATTATATTACATGAAAAGAGGAATTTTATGAAAATTATACAATCTTCAGTTATAGACAATATAAAAGTAAACTTAGAATCCTTATTCCCAGCTGAAAAAAAAGTAGCTCAATATATTCTTGAACATCTAAATGAGGTAATTTTTTTAAATATCTCAGAATTGGCTACTAATTCAAATTCAAGTGAATCTTCCGTTGTAAGAATGGCTAAACATTTAGGATACAATGGATACTTTCAAATGAGATTACTTCTTTCAAATGACATTAGCAAAAAAGATAAAGATATTTTGAGTAATCAGCCTTTATTAACGAGTGAAAAAATATTTAGTTCCTGTGCAAATCGTATTCAGTCTTTATCAAATATGATAAGTACAGAACAATTAGTCAAAGCTGCAAAATTGATTCAAAATGCTCGCATTTGCCATATCACTAGTATTGGAAACACCATTCCAGTTGCAATTGATCTAGGATTTCGTTTAGAAAGAAATGGACAAGCTTGTACATATTCAAATCAGCCAGAACAATACTATAATCACATTGCATTAGGCCATAAAGATGATTTACTAATCGCTATTACTCGCTCTGGTGCATCAAAACAAGTCTTAAAATCAATATCTTTAGCCGAGAAAAAAGGAATGAAGATTCTTATCATTACAGCCTCCTTGAATGAAGAATTCACTAAAAAAGCAGACTGTATTCTTCAAATTAACGATACAAATGAGATAATAAATCAAAAAGTCCGTGCTGATTCTCACCTGCTAGAAATTGCTTTAAACGATGCTTTAATTTATGTTGTTAAGAATTATCTTCTTTTTGATAATAGTTTTGAGCAATCTCAAAATCTAAATGAAGTAGAGCTTTTATTAAGCGAAACAAAGCTATAAAGAGATGAAATATTATTTCGTTCATCTCTTTTTTTATTGACATATATGAAATTTATTTCTATACTGAAGTTGGAATTAGCTAATCCATAAAATTATATTTCACGAGGAGATTAAATAATATGCTTGTAACAATGAAAGAAATTTTACTCCATGCTAAAGAGAACAATTATGGAGTTACTGCACCAAATATTCAAAATGAAGATATGGCTAGAGCTGTCGTTCGTGTTGCAGAAAAATGCAATGCCCCTATGATTATTGACATTAATTCATGGGTACATCCAGATATTCCATGGCTAGTAAACTTTTGTAGAGATTTAGCAATACGCTCTACTGTACCAATCGCCATTAATTTAGATCATGGAAAAAACTATCATGATATGATTTTAGGAATTCGTTCAGGATTTACATCTATTATGGTTGATCGTTCAAGTTTACCTTACGAAGAAAATGTTGCTCAAACTAAAGAAGTGGTAAAAATGTGTCATGAATTAAATATCAGTGTTGAAGCTGAATTAGGACATGTTGGTCAAGGCGAACAATATGACACAGATGGAATTTCTAATCTTACTGTACCTGAAGAAGCTGCACAATTTATTAAAGAAACAGGAGTAGATTGTTTGGCTGTTGCAATTGGAACAGCTCATGGACGATATAGTGGTGTTCCACATATTGACTTTGATCGTTTGGCAAAAATCGTGGAGCTTTGTCCAGGCACTCCATTAGTACTTCACGGAGGTTCTGGTACAGGCGATGACAATTTAAAAAAGGCTATTCATAGTGGTATCCAAAAAGTGAATTTAGCAACTGAACTTGTTGTTGCTGGAAGAGATTCACTTGCAGAATTCATTCAAAATCCAAAATTTGATAAATGGGAATTAATGCCTTCATTTATTAAAGGATATTCAGATAAATTAGAACATTATGTACGTTTATTTGATCAAGTAGATAAGGCTTGGTAAGGAGGAATTAAATATGATACGTTTTAATGAAGCTTGTGGAAATGCCGGGAAAGTAGTTGCTGCTAGATTATTACCTGATACTGATTTAATTGAAGGAATCGAAGAAATTTGTAAAAGCAATCAAATAAAATACGCTTATGTTTCTTGTTTTGGTAGCTTTAAAAAATGTGGATATATGTATTTGGTTCCTAAATCAACTGCCAAAGTAAAAGCAGGTTATGGAGATATTATCACTAAAGAGGGTCCTATTGAATTTCTAAATGGAACAGGCGTTGTTTGTCAAAATAACAATAAATACGACACTCACTTTCATGCAACTATGTGCGATCAAAATGGAACAGTATTTGGCGGCCATATTGTCAAAGGACATACACCTGCATTAACTACAGTCGATTTAATAATTATGGAAATCAAAGATGTAGAAATGCTACGAGTATATGATGAAGAAACAGATTTAACGCAGTTTCTTCCACAAAAATGAAGTTAGCTGTTATAGCGGATGATTTTACCGGTGGAGCTGATGCGGCTAGTTTTTTAAAAAGGAAAAATGCGAAAGTTGTTCTAGTAACAAAAATACCACATGAACAGGTAGATTGTGATTGTTTGGTATTTGCATTAAAAATACGTAGTATCCCTAAAACCGAAGCAATAGAATCTGTGAAACAGGTTTGCGAATATTTAAAATCGCATCCCGTTGAACACCTATACTATAAATATTGTTCCACATTTGATTCTACTCCTAAAGGAAATATAGGGCCTATATTAGACTTTTTACTTGAGCACTATCATTTAAATAGGTGTATCATTTGTCCTTCATTACCGGAAAATGGAAGAACAGTTGAAAATGGTATCTTATATGTAAATGGTATAAAGTTAGCAGAAAGTCCGTTAAAAAATCATCCTCTAAACCCCATGTGGGATTCATACATTCCGAATTTAATGAAAGAACAAAGCAAATATCCTTGCCTAATTCTTAACAGAGAATCATTTGATTCTTATTATGATAATTACTCAAACAAAGATAAACATTATATTATTCCTGATTATGTAAATAACGATGATGCGCAACATATCGTCAAGTTATTTCATAAAGATTATCTTTTTAGCGGTGGAAGTGGTTTACTCGAACACCTGTTTCAATTTCAAAATGACGAACATGTTTTTTCTGCAAAACATGCTAGAAAAACAATAGTATTATGTGGAAGTTGTTCTAAAGCCACAAAATCACAAATTGAAGCATGGATAAGTAAAGGCAAAACTTCCTACGCAATTAACCCAGATTCTAATATTGAAGAGCTTTACTCTTACATTCAAGAAACAGATGATGAAATTCTATTTTATAGCGATGCTGTCTTTAGAAATTTAACCAACACAAGCAGAGACTCTACATTCTACTCGAACGCAAAAAAAATAGAATCCATTCTCTCAAAATTAGGTATCTGTGCTTATAAAAATAACTTTGATCGACTTATCGTTGCAGGCGGAGAGACATCCGGAGCTATTACATCTGCACTAAATTTCACTTCATTTTACATTGGAAAAGAAATTGCACTTGGCGTTCCTGTATTAATTCCAACAAATCAACCGAATTTTCATTTAATTTTGAAATCAGGAAATTTTGGAAATAAAGAATTCTTTTTAGAAGCATTGGAGGAATAAATTATGGATGAAGAATTGAAATTACAATATGAAGAAGCCATTTGGACTGCAAAAGCATTATTTCAGCACGGAATCATTACCGGTACTACAGGTAATATTAGCTTTCTTCATAATGAAAAAATGTATATCACAAAAAGTGGTAGTTGTCTTGGCAAATTAGATAAGGATAGCTTCGCCATAACTGATTTAAATGGAAATATATTATTTAATAAACCTAGCAAAGAATATATTATGCATTTAGCTTTATATAATTCAAATGAAACATATAAAGCAATCATTCATACGCATAGTTTTTATACTACTTTATTAAGTTATAATAATCATTCGTATATTGACACTCCTTATATGAAATTAAAGAATGAAAAGCTAAAATATATAGATTATTATCCACCTGGATCAAAAGAATTATTCTCAGCAGTTGATAAAACCATAGAAGAAAACAACGATACATATATTTTAGAAAAACATGGAATCATTTGTGCTAAAGATACTTTATTATCCGCCTTCGGAGCCATTGAAGAAATAGAATATAGCGCTAAGTTATCTTTTCTATTAACTCAAGAAAATTAAAACAGGTCGCCTTATAGGGTTAGACCTGTTTTTACTTTATCTAGATAAATTTGTACTCTTAGAATTCATGATCTTAAATACATCATCTTCTGTGACAACATTAAAATCATGTTGAATCATAAGCTTTAATACACTAGCACTGATTGCGAAATCCACTGTCTTTTGTGGATCAAATCCATTGATTAGTCCATGTACAAATGCAGCTCCATACGCATCTCCTGCACCTACTGCTTCTAAACTATGAACTGTATGAATTGGACTTTCATAGAATGTACCATCTACATAATAGATTCCCATCCATTCTCCATCTTCTACTGTACGAATATTTCTTAATACACTAGTCACACTCTTCACGTTAGGGAATTGACGAGTGATTTCTAACATACCCTCTTTATAAGTATCAATCTGATCAATACCTGTAGATAAGTCTCCATCAAAAGCATGAATTCCAAGTGTTGCTTCAAAATCTTCATCATTGGCAATACATACATCTACATACTGCATCAAATCACGCATCACAACCTGAGCTTGTTCTTTAGACCACATTTTTCCACGATAATTTAAATCGCAAACTACTTGAATATCCTTTTCCTTACAATACTTCAAAGCATTCTTTAAAGATTGACAAACACTATCACTTGCGGCTGGTGTTACACCTGAAAAATAGAAAATATCACCTGGCTCTAAGATATCTTCCCATTTATAATCCTCTACATCCGATTGTGAAAAAGCACTATAAGCACGGTCATACACAACATTTGTGCTACGAATATTACTTCCTTTTTCAAAGAAATAAATACCCAATCTTTCTCCACCTCTAACCAAATAATCCGTATTTACACCATAGTGACGAACTGCACTCAACGCAGACATTCCTACTGGATTGTTTGGCACTTTCGATACAAAAGCACATTTATCTTCAAACATGGCTAGGCTCACAGCAACATTGGCTTCTGCACCACCATAACTCGCCTCAAAAACATCACTTTACATAATTCGCAAGTTTTCTGGTGTCTTTAAACGAAACATGATTTCTCCAAAAGTTACTACCTTCATAACATATATCCTCTGTAAACATGACTATTACAGCATTTTTTTCTTTTAAATTATGTGGAATTATGGAATGTGTAGCACTCTACTTGTCAAAGTGCTAATAAGGTGTATAATGTAATCAATTTCTTAAGGAGGAACACTCATGAATAAACAAAAGAAACCTTTATATAGATATTACATGATTATATTGATTGTCATTATGGCTTTAAACCTTATCATATTTCCTATGTTTCAACAATCCAAGCTTGAAACAACCAATTACTCGGATTTCTTAAATAAGATTGAAGAAAAGAAAGTAGATACGGTTCAAATTGAAGATCACAATATTTATTACACACTAAAGAAAGACTCAACAGATAAAACTTATAAAACAGGTGTTATGAACGATTCAGATTTAGTCAATCGATTGGATAAATCCGGAGCTAAGTTTGGACAAGTCTATCAAGAACAAATGAATCCAATCCTATCTAGTTTAATTTCCTTCTTCTTACCATTAATCATTTTTTGGGCATTTGGCGCATGGATGTTTAAGCGTATGCAGAAAAAAATGGGTGGAGATGATCAAATGTCATTCACCCAAGGATCTGGCTTTGGTCTAGGCAATCTAGGAAAGAGCAATGCCAAAGTCTATGTTGGTGAACAAACTGGAAAAACATTTAACGACGTTGCTGGACAAGAAGAAGCGAAAGAAAACCTACAAGAAATTGTGGACTTCTTAAACAACCCAGCTAAATATAAAGAGATTGGTGCCAAGATGCCAAAAGGAGCCTTATTAGTAGGTCCTCCTGGAACCGGTAAAACACTACTTGCCAAAGCCGTTGCTGGTGAGGCTGGCGTTCCATTCTTCTCGATTTCAGGTAGTGAATTCGTAGAAATGTTTGTTGGTAGAGGAGCCGCTAAAGTGCGTGACCTATTCAAACAAGCTCGTGAAAAAGCTCCTTGTATTGTATTTATTGATGAAATTGATACCATTGGTAAAAAACGTGATGGCGCAGGTATGAATGGCAATGATGAGCGTGAACAAACATTAAACCAATTACTTGCCGAAATGGATGGATTTGATGGTTCCAAAGGAGTTGTATTACTTGCCGCCACAAACCGTCCAGATTCATTAGACCCAGCATTAACGCGTCCTGGTCGATTTGACAGAAGAATTCCAGTTGAACTTCCAGATCTTGCTGGTCGTGAAGCCATTCTTAAATTACATGCCAAAGACATCAAATGCTCAAACAACATTGACTTTAACGTTATCGCTAGAGCGAGTGCTGGAGCTAGTGGTGCAGAACTTGCCAACATTATCAACGAAGGTGCTTTATTAGCTGTTCGTGATCATCGTAAAACGGTTGTTCAAAAAGACTTAGAAGAAGCCATTGAAATCGTTATTGCGGGTGAACAAAAGAAGGGTGCCGTTATTTCAAACAAAGAAAGATTGATTGTTTCTTATCACGAAATAGGACATGCACTAGTCGCTGCCAAATGTAAAAATACAGCTCCCGTTCATAAGATCACAATTATTCCTCGTACAAAAGGTGCTTTAGGCTACACTATGCAAGTAGAAGAAAATGAACAAAACCTATTATCAAAAGAAGAAGCTTTCCAGAAAATTATGGTGTATACAGGTGGTCGTTGTGCTGAAGAATTGATTTTTAATTCGATCACAAGTGGAGCGAGCAACGATATTGAACAAGCTACTAAACTTGCCAGAGCCATGATTACACGACTAGGTATGTCCGATGAATTTGGTATGACAGCCTTAGAAACAGTAAACAACCAATATTTAGGTGGCGATACATCTCTAGCTTGTTCAAATGAAACAGCTACTAAGATTGATGAAGCAACCATCGCATTAATTAAAAAAGCGCATGACGAGGCTTATCAAATTCTAGAAGACAATAAGATGAAGCTACATGAACTAGCTAAATTCTTATATGAAAGAGAAACTATTACGGGTGAAGAATTTATGTATATCTTAAATAAGCCGGCTGAAATCCCAGCACAAACAAATAAAGATTAAGATGTGTGTAATGCACATCTTTTTTTAATATAATGTATTGCGAGTTTTTGCATTACATTATATTTTGTTTGATAAAAGTTTTATCACATTGTATAATTTTAATATAATGTATTGCGAGTTTTGACATTACTTTATACTAGGAGGATTTATGGAAATTCAAAGAAATCTATATTTGCAAAAATTGATTGCTTGTCAACATGACGGACAAATCAAAGTCATCACAGGCCTGAGAAGATGCGGAAAATCGTTTCTACTTTTCCATCTTTTTAAAAATTATCTATTAGATAACGGCATTGATAACCAACAAATTATCACTTTTGAATTGGATCAGATGAAAGACATTCAATATCGAAACCCCATTGAACTTTCAAAGAAAATCCATAGTATTGTTGACAATACGACACAACAATATTATCTATTCATTGATGAAGTACAAATGTCCGATGAAGTAAATAATCCTTATAATCCAAAAGGAAAAAAAATTTCTTTCTATGATATGTTAAATGACTTAAAAGAACTATCAAATTTGGATATTTATGTAACTGGCAGCAATTCTAAAATGCTTTCTAATGATATCTTAACGGAGTTTAGAGGTCGTAGTGATGAAATAAAAATTCATCCTTTCTCCTTTTCGGAATATTATTCATTTGTTGGTGGAGATAAAGAGGAGGCATTTGACAATTATTCGTTTTATGGTGGAATGCCTTTTCTACTCACAAAACAAGACGAAACCTCCAAGATTGAATATCTAGAAAACTTATTTAAAGAAGTGTATATTCGAGATATTGTAGAACGCAAACATATTGAAAGAGAAGATATTTTAAGTTCTATTATTGATTTATTATGCTCGTCTGTAGGTTCTTTAACAAATCCATCTAAAATCACTAAAGTTATCAATTCCAAACAACAACGCAGCGGAAAAGATATTGTTTATCTTCCCACAATTAATAAATATATTGATTTTTTAGAAGATTCTTTTCTTTTTAAAGAGGCTTTGCGGTTTGATGTAAAAGGAAAATCTTATTTAGATTTCCCAAAAAAATACTATTGCGAAGATATAGGATTGCGGAATGCAAGAACCGGCTTTCGACAAATTGAAATGCCGCACATTATGGAAAATATCTTATACAATGAATTAATCATTCGTGGATTTAAAATCGACGTGGGCGTGGTCTACGAAAACATTAAAACGGAAAAAGGAAACTATCGAAAAGTAGCTAGAGAAATCGACTTTATTATTCAAAAAGGAATGAAAAAATATTATATTCAATCCGCTTATGCAATGGAAAATGAAGAGAAAGTATATTCTGAATCACGTTCACTAAACATTACTGGAGACAGTTTTCCAAAAATTATTGTCAGAAGAGATATTCGTAAACGTTTTTATGATGAAAATGGAATTTTAAACATTGGCCTAATTGATTTTTTATTATCAGACAATGTTCTTTAATATAATATATTACAAGTTTTGATATTATATTATAGCAAATGCAGGGTTGAAAGCCCTGCATTTTTAATATTCTTCTTTTAAAAGAAAATCAGCCAAGTATATTATTTTTACACCTTCTATATTGCCTGTTGATAATTCATCTAAAGTAACCACATATTTTGGATAATTATCTCTTATTTCTTCATCACAAACATCTAATCTTGTGCGTAATACATTAAATAGAAGGATATCATTTACTCTTCATCTTTTTTGCATTGTTTTAAAGCATCAATTAATTTTGTCTCATCCAAAGGCTTAGCCAAATGCATATTCATGCCCGCAATTTTACTATTGAGCATATCTTCCACAAATGCATTCGCACTCATCGCAATGATTGGTATTTCTTTGGCATCCAATCGTTTTAATGAACGAATCTTTCTTGTCGCATCCAAACCATTTAGTTTTGGCATCATGATATCCATTAAAATAAAATCAAATTCATTTATTTGACTCTGCTCAAACATACTTACGACTTCTAGTCCATCCTTAGCACATGTAACTTGAATACCATTTCGTTCTAACATATATTTAACGATTTCCATATTCAAATCATTATCTTCTGCTACAAGTGCATGTAATCCTTCTAAAGAAACTGATTCTATAAATTTAGCCTTGTTTTCAATTTGTTTTCCCAACTTAAAAGGAATCTGAATATAGACAGTTGTACCTACTCCCTTTTCACTTTCCAAATAAATTTCACCATGCATGTAATCCACAAGCTTTTTGGCAATAGGCAAGCCAAGACCTGTACCCTGATATGTAGATCTACTTGAACTATTTTCTTGTGCAAACAAATCAAAGGCATGTTTAATAAAATCTTGACTCATTCCAATACCATTATCTTTACATCTAAATTCTAAAAGCGATGTCGAATCATCTAAATATTTCTCATTCATCCATGCATGGATTTCTCCATTTTCCGGTGTAAACTTAACGGCATTCTGTACAACAATCATCAGTATTCGTGAAAGATAGATTGGATATCCTCTAAAATGAGAATGACTTAACTGACCTTCATACCAATCTAAAATATATTGAATATTCTTATCTTGTGCCAATTGCTGAGCTTCTATATTAATATTTCCCAATAGTTTAGTTACATCAAAATCCGCTTCTTCTTCTGTAAAATGATCACTTTCTAAATCATTCATATCCAAAACGTCATTGACTAAAGAAATCAAATAATCTAAAGACTGATGAATCTTATTTCGAGTCGATTTTTGAAGTTCTAAATCATCCGGATTTTGATCTGCCATATGAAGCATACCAGAAATGCCATTTAAAGGCGTACGCATATCATGAGACATATTCTGTAAGAATCGAGTTTTTATTTTTGCCTCACGCTTAGCCTGTTCGGCTTCAAAGAATAAATTTAATTCTTTACGCTTTGTTTCACTGATTGTACGAATCGTTGCGATGGCCTGTAAAACTTTTCCATTCTCATCTCTTTTACGAACAATATAACGCAACTTATGCCAGTTTCCATCTGCCATTCGATATTCAGCTAAAATATCATCTTCTTTTTCAAGTCGTGAAGCTAATGTTTTTATAT
Source organism: uncultured Holdemanella sp. (assembly GCF_934754935.1). GTDB lineage: Bacteria > Bacillota_I > Bacilli_A > Erysipelotrichales > Erysipelotrichaceae > Holdemanella. The sequence goes on from NZ_CAKVJB010000023.1 coordinate 16,783, forward strand.
CCACAAATTGATGTATGATATTTCGATATTCTGGTGCAACCTCTTGTTCGCAAACCTCATACATCCTTTTCGATGCACAACCCGTCTTAGGAATAATCTCACTTCCAGAAATTCTTTCATATGTATCTTCTACTAAATCCAATTGATAAATTGAACTATAACTTTTTGCGATTGTATTAATCGTTTCATTGCTTCTCTTCGTCTCTTCTAAGGCATCCTGCAACCTTTTCTGTGCTGCTCTTTCTTTTTCAATAATGTCATCAATATAGCGGAATCCTAATAATACGTGACACGACTCTTCATCTTCGCTTACTTTAACTACTTTTGTTTCAAAATATTGATGATTCTGTGCATTTGGATGACTACGATAATGCTGCGTTAGACTTGCTTGATTCTTTAACAAAATCTTTAAATTATCTTTTGAAAACCACCATAAAAATTCAGGCTGCTCCTCTTTAGGAATATAGTGCATCGCATATTGATAAGCATATTCATAAAAATCTTTATATTCCAAATAATTTTTGATCAATTCACTCGCATTCGATTTATCTCGAATATGAACGGGTTCAAATTTACCACTGTTAACTTCCAAATAATAAATAGCTGTAAAGTCAGAGCTTAGACTTTCTAGAATTTGTTTCTCTTCTTCCAATCGATCATTTCTTTCTTTTTCCTGTTGGACAATATCATTCACCAATTTAAATCCCAACACAAAATCATCTGTCTCTTCAGATATTTGTGCAAAACAAGCCTGGAAGTAATCTACGACTCCATTATATTCTCTTTGAAAAACAACAGGATATACTTTTTCTTTCTTAATTTGTTCACGAACAACGCGATAATCCACTCGTCTTAAGAACTCTTCTCGATCTTCTTCACGTACATAATGTAAAGCATACTCTTCCATGCTCTTTTGATAATTATTTGTTTCGGCAAACTCCTCAATGGCCTCTTGTGCAATATGATCTCCTTTTTTTGACTGTTGACACAACTCTACCGTTAAATCCTGATTAACTACCCATACCGTGACATATTCATGAGTCAAACCAGAAATAAAGCGTTGTTGAAGAAGGTTTTTTTCTTTATGTTTATGAATATCAATAAAGAAGCCACATACACTCACAATCTTTCCTTTTTCATTTAAAACAGGCTTTCCAATCGCACGATACCAACGATATTGTTTGTCTTTATTCTGAAGACGATACTCTACCTCATATGTTGCAGTTGAATCTTTCGAATCATGAATATTTTTAAACTCTTCTTTCACAAGATCAATATCTTGAGGATGCATATGTTGCCACAACATAGAAAATGGAATGTGCGTCTCATTTTTGAATCCATAAAGCATCTCAGATAGGCTTTCATTTCCTATAAACTCTACCGGCCTTTCATTATCATCAAATTGAACGCGATAACGAGCCTCACCAAGCTCTCCATATAGTGCATCTTCACTATCTTCATTTGTGTATACCCATATAGAAAGATTCTCATCACTATCTGAATACCGATCAATTTTCAAACGAATTAAAGTACCATCCTTTTTACGATACGTAACATTCACTGGATTATCAGAAGCTAAAATATTATATACATAATCATAGTCCAAGACTCGATCAATCACTTCTTTATAATCACAAGCTACATATTGATCTCGATACAATTGCATCGCATCCGAATAAGAACCTTTTGCGTCTTTGACATAATCACGAAATTTTTCACTCGCTAAAACATCACGAAAACGATCTGTACTTCGATCTAAAATGAAAATCCCTGTATATTTAGGCGCAATCAATCTTAAAAATTGTTCAGCATCTCTTTTTTCTTGAAGAAGTTGGTTCATAAGTATGACCTCCTCACATTGTTACTCTAATTATAAATGACTATTTCATATTTTAAAATCTAAATCTAACCAAAAAAAGGAAGCACAACGCTCCCTAATCACACAACTCGTATAAGTCTAAAATCAATTGTTCTGTCTTATCCCAACCAAGACAAGGATCCGTGATTGACTTTCCATACACATTACCATCCGTAGGTTGATTTCCATCCTCTAAGTAACTCTCAATCATCAAGCCCTTCACTAGCTTTTTGATATCCTCGGACTTACTTCTAGAATGCATAACATCCTTCGCAATACGAATCTGCTCTAAATATTGTTTGTTTGAATTTGAGTGATTACAATCCACAATGCATGCTGGATTCTTCAAATCTGACTTTTCATATAAATGAATCAATTCCATTAAATCTTCATAGTGATAATTCGCATGCGCATGATTAAACTTATCCACATAACCCCTTAAAATCGCATGAGCCAATGGATTACCATCCGTCTGTACTTCCCAACCACGATATACAAATCTTTGATCAGCTTGAGCAGCTACAATCGAATTCATCATAACTGTAAGATCTCCTCCTGTAGGATTTTTCATTCCTGCTGGAATTCCTACACCACTCGCCACAATACGATGTTGTTGATTCTCCACACTTCTTGCACCTATCGCAACATATCCTAATAAATCGGATAAATACGCATGATTTTCTGGATACAACATTTCTTCTGCACAAGTAAATCCAGTTTGTGTAACAACATCTGTATGTAATTTACGAATCGCAATAATTCCTTTCAACATATCCTCTTTAGAATGTGGATCTGGCTGATGTAACATCCCCTTATATCCAACACCTTTAGTACGAGGCTTGTTTGTGTAAACACGTGGAATCATAAAAATCTTATCTTTCACTTTTTCTTGTAAAACAGCCAAACGATTCATATAATCTAAAACCGCATCTTCACGATCCGCACTACAAGGACCAATAATTAAAATTAAACGATCATCTTTTCCAGTAAAAATATCTTCAATTTCTCGATCTCTTTGTTTCTTAATTTTCTGCACCTTATAAGGTAAAGGAAATTCCTTCTTTAAATCTTCTGGAGTAGGTAACTCCTGTATCTTCTTCATATCCATGTTCGACATCCCTCTTTAATCACCTTTGACAATATCATATTCTAGAAACTTTTTCAAAAAAAGAAAGATGAAGTCAAACTCCATCTTATTTTAGTGATTCAACAAATTCTTTGATATGTTTAGCATCCAAACCATAATAATCCAATAAATTTGCATAACCATTCCTTTATCGGTATAATACAAATAGAGAAAAGCTACTGGAAAAGCAGTGGCTGCTCTGAAATATAGTTAATGCTGAAGCACTAATCTATTTCCATTGCTAGTGGTGATTAGTGCTTTTTGCATTTTTCTATAATAATCAATGTTACTTTTAGTATTTCTACTATGGCAAATAAGCACATAGCAACATCAATATGTAGATATATATACATAAGCTTTCCTCCTGTAAAAAAATAGAAGGATCTACTTACCTGGAACTCAAGATTCAAGGCTTTAAATCTCCTTAACAAGAGGCAACCACCAACCACATCCAGTAGCCAATTTTTATTATAAAGGTCCAATGTGAAAACATTATTAAATCCGGTAAATTTTTAAAAAATTGTTTTATAAACACAAAATAAATCACCCAGTTATATCAGATGTCTCATAAGAAAAAGGACACTTATTAAAATGTCCCTAATCGATATTCTAAGATGTAATCATCCATGATAAATCCATTACCTATATCTGTCTGTACAGAATCAATCCATTGAAAACCAAACTTCTCATATACATCTAGACTATGTTTATTGTGTTTGTTGCAAGTCAAATATACAGAAGAGTAACAATATTTTTCTGCCTGTCTCTTAACATACTCAAACATTTCAGTCGCATAATGCTTTCCTCTAGCCACATCCTTTAAATACAATTTAGATAAGAACAAACGATCCGGCTGATTCTGCAAACCAATATATCCAATAAGTTCATCACCTTCATATACCTTATGATAATGATATTGTTGATGTTTGACTTGATCTTGCATGGCATCAAAACTTTGAAATTTATCCACCATATAATTAATCTGAGATTCTGAAATAATTCCCGGAAAAAATTCATGCCAAATTTTTTCGGCAAGAATAGCCACTTCCTTTAAATCACTATCATTCTTGCACTCAACAATATTAATACTTTTCATAATGCACCTTTGAAGAATCAAACTTATCTTTTACAACCTCTTCTTGATCTGGATAACCAAATGAAATCATCCACATCGGAACAATTCCTTTAGGCAATTTAAAATATTGGTTTAAAGCCAAATAACGATCTTCATTTGGATACACACCCAACCAACATGAACCAATACCCAAGCTTTTCGCTTCAACCAACATATTCTCTGTAGCTGCCGCAAGGTCTTGTTGGCAATAATCTAAACTATCATTCTTACTTTTATCCGCACAAACCACGATTCCCATAGCTGCATCTTTTAGAAAGGATGCATAGGGTGTCATTTGACTTAAATCCTTTAATGTATCTTTATTCTCAACGACAATAAACTGCCAAGGCTGACTATTTCTAGCGCTTGGTGCACTAAACGCTGCCTTTAAAATCAAATCGATCTCTTCTTTTTTTAAAGATTCTTGTTTATATTTTCTTACACTCGTACGATTAAAAATTGCATCCATACTCCATTCTCCTTTTTTCACTATTATATCACCATTTTGAAAATTCGCTTTCATTATATAATGACTATTCTTTTCTTTGTGTTACAATACAAGAAGGAGGAATTTAACCATGTTAAAATTTGAACCATTCTATCAAGAATACGAAAGAACATTAGATGCCTTTTCATTGGCATTCTCAACTATTTATTTCGAACAAATGACAATTGCACCTAAGAAAGGAATTCCTTATTCAAATGAAATGTTGTCTAGACTATCTAAACAAGCATTTATCATTGAAAATGATCCAGAAACAATCAAAAAGATCAAGGAATACGCAAAGACATTGCCAGAAGGAAGTTTAGAAAAGAAAGAAGTCGATTATCGTCTTGAAGCATTAGCACAATCTGAAAACATTCCTAGTGATGTATATGCGAACTATGTAAAAGTCAAAGCCGACAGTGAATTGGCTTGGCATGAAGCTAAAGAAGCGGATAACTACGAACACTTCAAGCCTCATTTAATGGCAATCATGAAAGAAACGCTACATCTTTTAGAATATGATCCTAAATTCAATGGAAATAATGCGTATGATGTATTATTGGACCGTTATGAAAAAGGAATGACACAAGAAAAATACGATGCATTCTTTAATAATGTTAAGGAAAAATTAGTTCCATTAATTCATGAAATTCAAAACAAACCACAAATCAATGATGACTTACTTCATGAAACTTATGCGGTGGATCGCCAAGAAAAATTTATGGATGTTATTTGCGAATTTATGAAAGTTGATTTTGGTAAAGTCTACCTTTCAACGACAGAACACCCATTCACAGATTTCTTCTCAAGCAACGATACTCGTATCACAACACACTATTATCCAGACCAATTCTTAAGTGCTATCCTTTCAACTGTACACGAATATGGACACGCTCTTTATGGACTACAAATGGATCCTGCTTTTGAAGGAACTATGCTTACACAAGCCGTTGGTTCAGCTGCGCACGAATCGCAATCTCGTTTCTTAGAAAACCACGTTGGAAGAAGTCACGCATTCTGGCAAGCAAACTATGAACAATTGACAAATCTATTTCCAGAATTTAAAGATGTGTCTGTTGATGAGTTAGTCAACATGATCAACAAGACAGAATGTGCTTTGATTCGTACAGAAGCTGATGAATTAACATACCCATTACACATCATGGTTCGTTATGAAATCGAAAAAGAAATTGCGAAAGGCAACGTAGATTATGATAAGCTACCAGAAGTATGGGCCGATAAATACGAAGAATATTTAGGTGTTCGTCCTGCAAACTATAAAGAAGGTGTCTTACAAGATATGCACTGGTCTACAGGATACTTAGGATACTTCCCTACATACGCATTGGGTAGTGCTTATGCTGCACAATTGTATGCGACAATGGAAAAACAATTCGATGTTGAAGAAGCCCTACTCACAAACCACTTCGAAAAGATTACAGACTGGCTAAAAGAAAATGTACACCATTATGCCGCAAGTAAGTCTATGGCTGAAATCGTAGAAGAAGTAAGTGGAGAACCATTCAACCCTGATTACTACACAGATTATTTAATCAAAAAATACAAGAAATTATACAATCTAGACTAGCAAGAAGAAGTGAGTAACATCACTTCTTTTCTTACTGACAAGAGTGGTTAGAATGGTTAGCATATGGGTAGAAAGGAGCTTTATTTATGATATTTCAAGAAGATTTTGAACAAATGCGTTCCTTAGAACAAGACTTGACATTTCTTTCTGCCAAGACTGAATTTGATGAATCAAATATTCCATTTAAAGAAAAGAACTTAGGCATTCAAAATCAAGATGGACTTTATACAAATTTAGGCCTTCTTTTGTCTGATCAATGTAAGCACACAATTAAAGTAGCTGTTTTTAATGGAGAAACACAGAATGTTTTTCAAGATCGAAATGAATTTACGGGTTCATTATTTAAACAAATGCACGAAGTCTATTCTTATATTGATTTTAGAAATCAAAAACATTCTAGCTTTTCAGGATTGAAAAGAATTGATAAAAGAGATTATCCAGAAGTAGCTATAAGAGAAGCTTTGTTGAACCTAATTATTCATCGTGAATATTCATATAGTGCGAGTTCCTTCATTCGTATGTATACAGACCGGATCGAATTTACTTCCATTGGAGGCTTATTAAAAGGAATTACTTTAGAAGACATTCAACTTGGTATTTCTGTTTGTCGAAATCCTAAACTCGCAAATGTCTTTTATCGGTTAGAACTCATTGAAGCTTATGGTACTGGCATTCAAAAAATTCTTGATTCGTATTCAGAATCTGAAATCAAGCCTCAATTTGTGACAACAGAAAATGCCTTTAAAATCATTCTTCCAAATCTAAATTATCAAAAGAAGAGTATTAAAATTCAGGAAGATACAATAATTTATGATTGTCCTGAAAACAAAATAGTAGAGTTTGCGAAAACACACACTCAATTCACTCGTAAAGATGTTCAAGATACATTCAATCTTTCTCAAACAACTTGTGGACGCATCTTAAACAGAATGAAAGAAGAGGGCCAAATCTCTCAACATGGTAAAGGTAAAAATACATTTTATGTCCTAAATGAAAAGAAGTGATTATTCACTTCTCTTTATTTATATTCAAACAAGCCATCATTCTTTTCTTCCATAGCCTTGATGATATGATATACAAATTCATTATAAGGTGTAGGAATATTTAATTCTTTTCCCATCTTCATTATCGCCCCCGAAAACATATCAATTTCTGTATGTCTTTTGGCATCCAAATCCTGTAGAGTAGAATACCTGGCTGTTTTAGGCACTGCACTACCACGAGTAGCACTCGAATCAGCCTTTGACATATCTATACCTTTAGCTTTGGCAATGGCTTCCAATTCATCCTTTAATCCAGACTGTATAGCTTTCACATGATCACTATCCGAGTAGCATCCAACTCCAGCTCCAAGAATAGCTTGGGGTAAGTTTTTCGTTACATTTAAGCGAAACTTGCTCCACATTTCTTCCTGAATATATGAAGTTGCTCGATAATGTAGATTACTTTGACTAAACAATTCATCAATTTCCTTATTTTCCTCAAGCACGATTCCAATCGTTGTTTCTGGATCAAACACATATCCATCACCTTCTTTGTGACTGGCTACTTTAACTAATGAATATACCATATGCTGCATACCAACTTGATTTCCAATAATTTGTTCACTATCCACACCATTCATTAAAGACATGACTAATGTATGTTCATCCACGATTTGTTGAATATCTTCTAAAGCATCTGGTAGAGCATTGTATTTTAAACATACAATAAGAAGATCTACACCATGTGCTTCTTTAGGTGTTAATACTTTCGGATGATAAATCACATTATTGATTAAACAACCATTCTTTTTTAATCTTTCGTACCTCTCATCTTTTGCGACTACACTCAATTGTATATCGCATTTTGATAAACCATAAATACAATAGGAACCTACTGCTCCAGCACCGAATATCGCAACCGATTTAATTGTCATGTACTTCACTCTTTTCTTTTAAATGACCATGGTATTTTTCTTTTACATAAATCCCCAACAAGATTCCAACTACATATAGAGAAATATCCCCTAAATCAAATACGCCTCTATGAAAGATTAGCTGCATAAATTCACATAGAAAGCCAATGAATACCGAAACAATAAAGTTTTCCTTGTTTGATGAAATAAATAGACCATTCACCCATGGCATAAACATAAAGTATCCAATATTAAATGCGAATACGATCCACTCTGTCCAAGAACCATAATAGATTTCTCTAAGGCATGCGAAAGGATTCAATTGAATAATACTAATGCCTTGATCATATCGAATCAATAGGGCAATTATTAAAAACAAATAATATACAAAGAAAAACATGGCTCGATGTTTTACATTCCAGTTTTTTGTAAAAAACATCAACGCATCATATATAACGACCAATTCAATGCACCATACGACAGCTTGAATTGGATACCATCCCATGCCAAAAACTTCCATTAAAACAGCTGTGACGTAGTAATGAATGAACAAGGATAAAACTAAACTTAAAATTAAGTATCTCCAATTTTTCATTTCAAAGTCCCCTTATTTTCCTTTTATTATGCCACATCAAGCTTTAAAATTCATTAAAAATCTAAAATTGAAGCATCCCAACCCATATCACGATAGCCTTGTTTACAACGTTCCATATACGAATCACTAGGTTTACATATTGGAAAACGACTATACATTTGGTAGATAAAGCCAGTCATTGTTTCATTGTTTTCTAACAACACCTTTTCTTCAAAACAATCATACAAATACGGATAATCTTCATATTCATCTAAACTCTTCTTATCATTTTCACTCACATCCCATACAGCTACTCGTACAAAATCTCCTTTTTTCTTATCCACCGTTAAATAAGCGCGTCCAGGATTTCCACGATAGGTTAGTGTATAGTCTTCAAGTCTTGCCAAAGATACAAACTTTGCATCTTTACAACGACTCTTCATCTCTTCTTTGTTTAAATTACTTCCATACGCAATATAATACATATTTTCCCCCTAAAGAAAATAGGATGACGAATCATCCTATAATTTACTTTCAATATTTTGCATCAACATTGCCTCAGGCATATATCCTGAGAAGGCTGCAGCTTGTTGTCCTTTTTTGAATAGAATCATTGTTGGAACAGACATAATCCCAAATCTTTGAGCTAGATCTGGACTTTCATCCACATCCACCTTTACGATCTTTACTTTTCCATCTAATTTATTTGCGACTGATTCAAGCACAGGTGTCAACATTTTACATGGTCCACACCAAGTTGCGAAGAAATCGACTAAAACTGCATCTTCATTCATTAATGCATTAAATTCTTCTGTATTTACAATTTTCATACAAGGTTCCTCCTTATCTGATTCTATTTTATAATAAGCCTTTTCGTAAGTCCATTTCTTTGCCCGCCAACAAGGCATTGATTGCTTTCCCAATACCATTATTCATATTTGTATCTGTAATTACAGTAGCCGCATACTTAGCTTCATCCATCGCATTGCCCATCGCAACACCAATACCTACTTGTTGAAGCATCTTCAAATCGTTTTGTGCATCTCCAAAAGCCATGACCTCATTCATACTAATACCTAATCTGCCACAAATCTTCCATAGTGCACTTGCCTTACTTACGTGTTTTGGCATAATTTCAAGCCAATCTGGCCCTACCAATAATACATCGTAATCACTAAGGGCTGCTTTGATTCCTTCAAAATTCTTTTCAAAGAACTTCGGTGTATGTACCATAATCACCTTATTGATATCTTGTGTTAAGCGAATTTCTTCAAAAGGCAAATCAATAAAATTACGATTTTCTCTACCATCCTTCAAACCATAATCATCAGGCTCACCCAAAATGGCATTCTTGACTTTTTTCTTTACACGATTCAATGAAGATATGTAGCTGTAAAAGTCATATCCACATTGAAAAATTCCTTCAACGCCAAATTTTTTACATACTTTCTGTATTTTAATTCCATCTTCTGGTGTTAAAACATCATCCAAATCATATTCTTTATTTTCAAAATCATATACGACTTGTCCATTTACTAATGCCAAAAAATGATTTCCATTCTCTAATTCCAATGGTTCATATACAAATTTACAGCCATTTTTATCTCGACCCGACGCAATCACAATGTGCATGCCTTGTGCCATTGCTCTTTGAATCGAATCTACAGTTCTAGGATCCATTCTTTTAGAATCATCTAAAAGTAAAGTTCCATCTAAATCAAACGCCAAACATTTTATAGTCATATTACTTATCCAATTCTTCTTGATATGAGAACAATTTTGTACAATATTTTCCATTAAAGCATGCCAAACACAATCCAACACCATGTGTGGCTTCTTTCATTTCTTCTTCCGTCATAAAACGTAAACTATCCGCACAAATATATTCACGAAGTTCTTCTACATTCATACGAGCACCAATCAATTGATCCTTTGTAGAAGTATCTACTCCATAGAAACATGGACTTGTGATCACAGGACTTGCGATACGAACATGTACTTGGGTAGCCCCTGCATCTTTTAATAATTGAACAATTCTTCTTGAAGTCGTACCACGTACAATCGAATCATCAATCATCACAATTGATTTTCCTTTAACTACACTCGATACCGGACTTAATTTTAGTCGAACACTACGATCACGCATGGCTTGTGTAGGCTGAATAAATGTACGTCCTACATATCTATTTTTTACCAATCCCGTTTCAAATGGAATGCCCGCCTCTTCTGCATAACCAATGGCTGCCGATAAAGATGAGTCTGGTACACCAATAACGATATCTGCATGTAGATCTTTATCTTCTCTAGCCAAAATAGATCCTGTTGCCTTACGGAAAGCATGGACGTTAATACCTTCTACCACACTATCTGGTCTTGCGAAATAAATATATTCCATGGCACACATGTGATGATCTGTATTTGTTGAATAAAATTCATGTTTTACAATGCCCTTATGGAATTCAACGATTTCTCCTGGTTTTAAATCCACACTTTCATAGATTCCCATAACTTCAAAAGCACATGTTTCACTACTAATCACATAGCCATCTTTACTTTTGGCATAACTTAAAGGTCTTAATCCATGACGATCACGAACCGCATAAATAGTATCCTCATTCATGACTAAGAAAGAGAATGCACCTTCAATACGATTTGCAGTTTTCATAACACGTTCTTTTAAAGTACCCTTTTCTTTTTGAATCAAGTGAAGAATAATTTCACTATCACTCGTTCCTTGGAAAATTGCACCTTCATTTTCAAGTTCAATACGAAGCTCTTTTTCATTTACAATCTGTCCATTATGAACAATTGCCAAACTTCCATTGTGTCCCTTGGATACAATTGGCTGAATATTTTCATTTTCCTGACCACCAGCTGTACTATAACGAACATGTCCAATAGCCAATCTTCCGACCATAGAATCCAATTTGTCTTTTTGGAAAACATCTACTGTCAAGCCTTTACCTTTTTGTAAAGTAATATTCTCACCATCCGAAACGGCAATCCCACTTGCTTCCTGGCCTCTATGTTGCAAGGAATGCAAACCATAATACGTAATACTTGCTGCATTATCTACGCGATACGCACCAAACACACCACACTCTTCATGAATTTCATCAAACATAACTGATCTCCTTTGCCACAACATTATATCATGCAAATAAGAAAAAATGGACGACTATTTCGTCATCCATTCATTTCTTTTAAACGTTCTTTACGATCTAGATATAAAACACCAATCTTATATATACTTGCCATTGTTGGAATTCCTAAAAACATACCTGGAATACCCGCTAAAGAGCCAAAAATCACAACGGTCATCATGACATAGATTCCAGGAAGTCCAACTGAATTTCCAACGACATGTGGATAGATCACATTACTTTCGATTTGTTGAAGAATACATAAATATAACAAGAACCAAAGTGACATAATTGGACTTACAGTAAACACCATAAACATACCAATCGCCCCACCAATATAAGCTCCAATCATCGGAATAATATTAATAACTCCAACTAGTGTTCCAATCATTGCCGGATATGGCATGCGTAATATAATCATTCCTAATGTACATAGTGTTCCTAGAATAGTTGCTTCAATACATTGTCCACCAATAAAAGCACTAAAAGTCTGATTAATAATTCGCAAACACTTATCGATTCTATGCTTTACAGTTTCATTCAAATATAGATTTGTTAGGCGATGATATAACTGAATGAATCTTTCTTTTTCCAATAACACATAGATTGCGAAAATAAACATCAACACAAAATTAAATACACTATTCACAATCACGGTAACCACATTAAAGGTTGTACCCACTACATTGGTAACACCGGATGAAAGAACATTAATGGCAGATTGAATCAAATTCTTCCAATCAATATCTAAATTATTAATCGAATCCGCAAGCTGTGGATTGTTTTCAAATAGATTCACAAGGAATTTCTGTGTATCCTCAAAATATTTTGGCAATACAGCTACAATCACTCCAATTGCTTCACTCAATGATGGAACAACGAGTGTAATTAAGAAATACACAAAAAGAAAGATTAAAATCAAAGAAAGAAGTAAACTCGTTGCACGCTTTCCTTTCTTCATAAAATCCAGACGCTTTTCAATTTTGACCATAACTAGATTGATCACAAATGCCATCATAGCTCCAAGCACTAAAACTCTACATGCATTCCATAATATAGATACCATTGAAATCAATGTATCCAATTTAATCAATCCAATAATAATAATTGTGATTCCAAATACATATATCCATAAACTTTTTTTCTTCATAAGCACCTCACCCTCTTATTCTAATACATACGCGTATACTTTTTAAACAATTTGTCATTTCTTTCTTCTGTACCATCACAGTTTAAAGAGGAGAAAACCGGTACTTCTACATTGTGTGCAATCAAATATTTGGCACACGCAACATTAATACATTGGGCAATGAAAGAATTGGCCATACTCGATGTTGGACATAACTTCGCATCCAATCCTTCAATGGATAAAGCACAATCTCCAACTTCTCCACAATTATCAATGACAATATCGGCAATTTGGTACAAATTCTTTCCACAAGAATGCCGAGAAGCTTGAGCAGTAGTATGTTTCATACTCGTAACTGCAACTACACGTGCTCCACGACTTTTTGCTTCAAGTGCAAGTTCAATTGGATAGGCATTACGCCCTGAATTGGATGCGATCAAAACAACATCACCAGCACTAACACCATATAAATCCACTAAAATTTTGGCATAACCACTAAGTCTTTCAATATGTGAACTCTTTGTCGGATGCTCCGTCATCGTAAGTTCACTCGTTAAAATAGGAACCACAAAAGCTAGGCCTCCTGCACGCGCATACATCTCTTCAGCCATTGTATGAGAGTGTCCACTTCCACTCACAAAAAACTTATGCCCCTCCATAAATGCCTGAGCCACTAAATGACCTGTTTGTTCTAATTTTTCAGATTGTGTTTCCTGTATCTTTTTAACGATATCAAGACCCACTTCAAATACTTCTTTCATATGATTATTTCTCCTTGATATGCATGTTTCTTTAACCTCATTATACAACAAGAAGATAAATAAAAAACAGCCATCAAGGCTGTATATTGTTGAAGTGGTGCCGACTATAGGAATTGAACCCACAACCTACTGATTACAAGTCAGTTGCTCTACCAATTGAGCTAAGTCGGCATAATTTATGTGGTGCAGAGAAAGGGATTTGAACCCTCACGCGATCTCTCGCACTGCCGCCTGAAGACAGCGTGTCTGCCATTTCACCATCTCTGCGACTGAGTGTATTATACTAAAAATTCAAACAGTACGCAACAAAAAATGTGACCTTTTTAACAGTCACATTTCGCATATATATCAATTAGATTCAATAAGATTTCCACATTCTTTTCCATCGACTGAATGGGAACATATTCAAAACGTCCATGCGCATTCTCATATCCCGCTGATAAGTTAGGACATGGAAGCCCTCTATGAGATAAGGCTGAACCATCGGTTCCACCTCTAAATGGTTCGGTTTGAGGGGTTAATCCCACACTTTCAATGGCTTGTTTCAAATATGGAATCATAAACGGTACTTGATCAATCACTTCTTTTAGATTGCGGTATTGAATTCTTTGTGTAATATTCACAGTACCTTCGCCATATTCTTTATTCAACATATCCACAATCATCTTTAATGTATTGTTTCGAATATCAAACTGCAAGCTGTCATGATCACGAACATTGATTTCAATCTTGGCATATTCGCAATCCCCATTAAAACTCACCACATGATAAAAGCCTTCTCTTCCTTGGGTATATTGTGGTTTTTCTAATGCGGGTAATTTATTTAAGAATGCATTTCCAATATCCACCGCATTTTTCATAATGCCCTTAGCGGTAGCTGTATGTACTGAAATACCATGAATTTCAATCGTTGAAAGACTCGCATTAAATGTTTCATCCATGTAATAGCCCAAATGATCTCCATCTAACGTATATGCGATGGGTGATTTAAAGCGTTCTAAATCCAAATCTTTTGCGAGTCCACTCACTTCTTCATCTGGTGTAAATGCGACAGAAATAAAATTATGTTTGATTTCTGGATGTTTTACTAAATACTCCAACAACGTCATGACAGCCGCAATACTTGCCTTGTCATCCCCTCCAAGTAGTGTTGTGCCATCGGTTAAAATCAAATCCTGCCCAATATATTGTTTCAGATTTGGAAATACACTAGGTGACATCACAATATCTTTTTCAGCATTTAAAACAATGTCGTTTCCATCATAATTCTCTAACACCCAAGGCTTTACATCTTTACCACTCGCATCCGGAGCTGTATCCATATGTGTCACAAAACCAATAGCTCTACCCGTTTTTACATTGGCTTCTAAAGATCCATATACCACACATGTATCTTTATCATAATATACATTGGTAGCCCCAATTTCTTGAAGCTCTTCATAAATAACCTTAGCTAAATCATGTTGACAAGATGTAGTAGGAACACTTGTACTATGTGAATCGGATTCTGTATTGATTCTTGCGTAGCGCATCAATCTCTCTTTTACTGGTTCATAAAATTCTGTCATAGGAATTCTCCTTTTTGTATATTTTATTCTTTTTCGGATAGAAATAAAAGAAAAAAGTACCTACGAGGATATAGGCACTCTACTTCTTATACATAATAAGTCCATTGAAATGTCCATTTTCTTGAAATGAATAAATTTGAAAATATGAAAAATCTTTGAACAATTGATCAAACTCATCGCATTGTTCTTGTGTTTCAAAAACAACTTTGACCACATCTTGTAGTTTAGTTGAACAACCTTGTATACTAAGAACACTATTATCTTTAATTTTTTCACAGATCACATCAAATAAGCATAGATACAAATTAACTTGTTCGTCATATTTAATATTTGAAAAAATATCTGTTGGAAGATTCATCGAAAGTTTTATGTGTTTATTTTCTAATTTACTTTTACACTCATTTAAAACTACAGACATCGCTATATTATTTGAATATATCTGATTGAAGTTTTCCAATACAATTTTTTCTATTGTATCTATACTTTGTGCATATTCTGCCTGATTTCCAGATTTTTCGATCCTATTTTTTAATGTCGTGATTTCATGCAGCAATGAATGCATGAAATTAAAATTTGATTTATAGTTTCTATCCAACATATCAAATTTTATAGCATTAAATTCATTCTCCATCTTTTCTAATTTCAGTTCTTCTTTAATCTGTAAATTGTGAATAAAGCCATATTGAATTAAAAATGAAATGAAGATTAGAATTGTTAAAAAGAAGAAAACATTCAAGAATATTTGATTCTTCTGTAGGATTTCACGATAATCTTTGTAGCACAAAGCAATCCCTAAAAGGAAAATAATCGGAATCAACACAATGTATGTAAACTTAATTGTATTCTTATCATGATAGAATTTTGATAATGTAAATCCTATTGTATACGAAATAATCTGTGTTGTTAAAATCACAATTAAATATGTAGATGAATGTACATCTATTGGTGCACTAACAACATTAAAAATCTCTAAAAGTAGAATCGACACTAATTCTGATATTGCGAAAATAAAATAGACAAAAATAAAGTAAATCAATTTTTTTGATATTTTACCTTTGTACATAAACATAATGTAACATAGATTCAAAAGTAGAATAATCCATCGGCCATAAAATGTCATTCCATTCTGATTTAAATACCACTGAATTAAAACGACTGTAATATATGCTGGCAAGACAAATTTATTGTTTTTAAATTCACTAAAAGACCTGATAAAAAGTGTTAAGAACAATAAATTTAAAGATACTGATATTAACATCATAATGATTTAAATAAAGATCTATAATAATTGTCAACAAAGGTCTTTTTATAAAATTTTGACAAAGGAATTTTCTCATTGTTAGTTAAGAAAAGATCTCTTTCATCTTTACTAATGCCAGAAATATGTTTAAGATTTACCACATAACACTTATAAGGTTGCGCAAAACCATATTCTGTTAATTTTTCAACCCAATATTTCAAAGGATAACTGGTTTTTATTTGGGCTCCATTTAAAAAGTGAAGTACAGTTGCACGATTTAAAAATTCAACATAGAGAATCTTATCATAGTGAATTTTATATGGTGCAATTTTGGAATCATAAAATCCCATATATTTTTGAAATGTAGCACCCAATACGTTCTCCATTTCTTCATTAAATATATTTTCATCAATTGGTTTTAAAAAATATCGTTTGGCATCAATAGAATACCCATCGATCAAATACTGCGAGTATTTAGAAGTAATGATGATCATTAATTCTGGATAAACTTTTCTAAGCTTTTTAGAATACTCAATTCCATTACTATTTCCGATTTCTACATCCAAAAATAATATGTCTACATTAGAAAAGATATCCAAATTCTCATTTAATTTTAATTCAATACTGATCTTGTGATCGATATTGCATTTATTAAAATAATGGATGCATAACATTTCAAGATCTTTAGAATCTTTTAAATCATCATCAATAATCAATACATTCAACATAACCCTTCCCCCTAATCTGTATGAATGAATGAATGTACATAAAGTTGCTTCAAAGAACAACAAAAATATAACTGAAAAAATAATATTAAACATATTTAACCGGAATTATTCATGAAAATGTTTAATTTTAATATTTGTTAAATCTCTTAATCCCTATGGGAAAGCAAAAGAAACTATATATTCGGAAGGTTAAAACTCTTTTATATTAATTATACGTGTTATATTTGAAGAAGTCAGAGGATATTCCTTTTAATATCCTCTGACTTCTTAACATATAAATTATAAATTCTATGTACCAAAGTGATTCTTTATTTTAAAAGTTAGAAATTTTTATAAAAACCACCTGATTTTTTTTGCGTTACCTTTCTGAACTAAAAGCTTTTCTATTTGTTTTGCTTGTTCTGAATTTGGATCTATAGGAAAATTAACTAGACAATTTCCTTTTGTGACGATGCATAATTGATTATCAAGAAAAAAGTATTTTACCATATCTTCATATTTAAAATTTAAACTTCTTTTTTCTCCCTCAACTAGCCATTCGTCTTCTTCAAAAACAATTGCTTCTGGAAATTCATCTGTATCTCCATACATTATTCGTACTCTTTCAAAGGTATTTTTTACCCTTTTCTTTGTTATAATGATACAAACAATTTGAGTCCAAATTAATAAGCTTGATATAACTATAAATAAGGCAAGAAGAATATCTTCGATATGTAAGGTTCCACAAAAGAATCCACAACAAAAAATGGTGATGGGAGTAAATATTAAAATGAAAATTAATAATATTTTATAAGTATAGAGTGAAACATTTTTTTTAATACATTCTCTACCATATTTTTTGTCATAATATATTCTATTTTAATCATATTAAACCCCTCTCTTTTTTTATTTTCTACCACATCTCTATTGGTTTTGTATCTGAACTAAGTTGGTTTACACTATTTGGACAGTTGCTTTGCATTTCCTGATTCAAGGATTCATCTGTAATATCGATTGGATAAAGATAAATCATGTTTTCAGATATATATGCCGTATATTCCGCATCATAATCATAAACTGGAATCAAATCATAACAATTCTCAATACTTCTAGGTTGAAGGGTGACATTCACTTGCGATCCATACATTTTTTGCTCAGCCACATATGTACCAAGGATACCTGTATTCCCGTTTTTATCTAATTCTAAAAAGGTTTGAATTTGATATCCTTTGGCATTGATATCTGCATTACTGAAATACTGTATTGCATCTAATGATTCATTGTAGTTTGTATTTTCATCAAACTGTACATCTTTGAACAATTCAGGAAGATTTACAAAATCCGTCTTTGAATAATCTAAATCAAACTTCTCTTCAAATTCTTGAATCAAAGTTCTTTCTCTTTCCATCATTTCTTTTAAAAATGGTGTATCGTCAAATAGAAGTGAACCGTCATTTTGAACTGTTATATCTCCTGAAGCTGTGATTGTGTCAAAATATAAAGGTCCATGATAGATAACATTCATATAATCCATAGAATACTTCTTATACTCTGTATCCGTCGATTGAATCGTTAGTTTTTCATTATTAATGGTTTGATCATCTTCGATTGTCTGCAGATCATAGATGTATGTGATTCCATCTTCTTGAAAACCATAAGAAACGGTGGCATTTTCTTCTATATTTTGAATAAATATTCTAGGATGATCTTTTACATTTTCCTCTACGGATATTTTCCATTTTCCTTCTTGATAATTCTTATAATCCAAAGCCTGTGCTGTTACATTCCAAAAATCTTCCGGTACTTGATTTTTTATTCCATTTATCAAATATAATACAAACAAAGAAAATACAATACCTATCACTACTATTATTAATATAATTGTCATTTTATTTTTCTTATTTCTTGATATTTTCCTCATGTCTTGCACACATCCTTGCACACATCCTTGCACACATCCTTGCACACATCTTTTATCCACAGTCTTAATGTATGGATTATTTATATTATATATTATATAGTCATTTTATAAAAATTTTATTCTTGATGAACAAAAGGTCATTTTTTTGAATAACACGTTAATAAAAGACATTGATTATACGTTTATTCTCAGAAAAATACAATAGATTAGGTATTAAAAAACTAGAAGACATTCAACTAATCAAATATGAAGTTTAACATTAGAAAAAGACATTGTAATTTAAAAACTATCCTCTTATTCATTTTTATGTCCTTTCATTCATATCTAGTCAATAACTAAAATAATATAGTATACTTAAATTAGAAAGGCAGGACATAACTATGAAAAAATTAGCAATCGCAATCACAAGTTTACTTTTAATGACTGGATGCTCTTCTACACCTACCATCACAAACACAAATAATATTAAGGAGCATATTCTAAAGGATAATGTAGCTTATGAATCATTCTCTTCCTATAGTGATTCAGATTCAATTATTCGTTTACCAAATGGAGAATATATTCATGGAACAAAAGAAGTAGATGGAAAATATTATGACAGCGATCAAGATTCAGGTGCCATTCAGGCTAAAAAAGCAAAATATTATGCTTTACTGGCTACTGATGTGGATAACTATCTAACTGAAGAATTTGAAGGATTCAATGATTCAGATGAGGTTTTCTATAATAAAAAAGGTGGCTTCACAAACGCATCTACAGTCATTGATGAAAATGGTAACGAAAAAGACTTGGCCAATAATCCAGACTATGAATCTATGACAATAAAAGAGGTAAAAGAAAAAGAATACAATCGTTTGATCCAAGAAGATGCTAAAGAAGAAAAGAAAAATCTTTCTCCTCCAGTAAGTGAATTAAACGAATTATTGCCAAAAACAGATTCTATTTCAAGAACGGTTTTCAACAAAAAGAATAAATATGCTATTCATTATTATGAAATAGAAGAAAATGAGTATTCAAACTATATAAAGACAATGAAGGAGAATGGTTTTGATTCCATTGATCCAAATTCTCCAGAAGAAACATTTTTAGGCGTTAACAGTGATAATATATCAGTCAATATACATTATGACGCGACAAATAAAACTCTTGATGTAGATATTCGAAGACAATAAATTTAAATTGCTCAAACAACATTTAGTTGTCTGAGCTTTTTTAATACAAAGAAAAAAAGACTGGAATTTTCATCCAGCCTTTGACATTAGAATAATCCTACGATCTTACCATTTTCATCCACATCCATATCTAATGCACTTGGATGTTTTGGAAGTCCTGGCATTGTCAATACTTTACCTGTTAAGGCAACAATGAAGCCTGCACCTAAGCTTGGGCGTAATTCACGAACTGTAATTCTAAATCCTGTAGGACGCCCCATTACTTTACCATCATCTGATAATGACATTTGTGTCTTAGCCATACAGATTGGTAATTTATCCCATCCTAATTCATTGAACTTCGAAATTTGTGCTTGAGCTTCTTCTGTAAAATCAACACCATCGGCACCATATACTTTCTTGGCAATGGTTTCTACTTTTTCTTCAATTGACTTATCTAAATCATATAAAGGAGCATAGTTATTTTCTTGATCACATAACGCAACTACTTTGTTCGCCAAATCAATAGCGCCTTCTCCACCTTTTGCCCATACTTGAGATAATGACATTGGATGGTTATTATCTTCACACCATTTTTCTAATGCAGCCACTTCAGCCGGTGTATCTGTCGCAAATTCATTGATCGCAACAATGTATGGTAAGCCAAATTGTTGCACTGTATCAATGTGTTTAGCTAAGTTTTCACATCCCGCAAGCATTGCTTCTACATTTTCTTCTTTTAGATCTTCTAGAGCAATTCCACCATGTTGTTTTAAGGCACGAATTGTCGCAACGATCACAACCGCATTTGGTTGAAGATTCGCCAATCGACACTTGATATCCAAGAATTTTTCAGCACCTAGATCGGCACCAAATCCAGCTTCTGTAACTGTATAATCCGCAAGTTCTAGACATGCCTTTGTGGCAATGACAGAGTTACATCCATGCGCAATATTCGCAAATGGACCACCATGAATCAACACTGGATTGTGTTCAAGTGTTTGAACCACATTAGGCAATACGGCATCTTTCATAACCATAGCCAAAGCACCTTCAATACCTAAATCATGTACATATACTGGCTTATCATCATAAGTATATGCCACAAGCATTTTTCCAAATCTTTCTTTAAGATCCATTAAATCATCCGCTAAACATAAAGCAGCCATGATTTCACTCGCAACTGTAATATTGAATCCATCTTTACGTTCTACACCATTGGCTTTAGCACCACAACCAATTGTGATATTACGCAAAGTACGATCATTCATATCTAAACAACGTTTGAAAGTTACTTTTTCAGGATCAATATTCAATTCATTTCCCTGATGAATCACATTATCTAAACATGCACTTACCAAGTTATTGGCTGTCGTAATCGCATGCATATCTCCCGTAAAGTGAAGGTTGATATCTTCCATTGGTACAACTTGGGCATAGCCACCACCAGTAGCTCCACCTTTTAATCCAAATACTGGACCTAAACTTGGTTCACGTAAAGCCATCATCGTTTTCTTACCTAAACGATTTAAGGCATCTCCCAAACCAACCGTTGTCGTACTCTTTCCTTCTCCAGCTTTAGTCGGATTAATAGCTGTAACTAATACTAATTTTCCATGAGGATTATTTTCAATAGATTTTAAATAATCAAAAGACAATTTAGCTTTATATTTTCCATAATGTTCCAAGCTATCAGCAGGAATCCCAATTTTTGCGGCAACCTTTTCAATCGGTTCCATGACACATTCTTGTGCAATTTCTAAATCTGTTTTAGCCATTTTACATATCCTTCTTTCCAATATCGTTTCTATGAAATAAATCTTTACAGTGAACCTTTTCTAATTCTGCATATGTATGATCAAATGCAGCTTGTAGCGTATCTTCTAATGAAACAACCATTAAAACACGTCCACCATCTGTGACTAATCCTTCATCTGTCATTTTTGTTCCCATGTGGAAAACCAATCCATCCACATCATCTACACCTGTAATCAAAGATCCTTTTGTAGAGCTTGCAGGATAATTTGTGCTTGCTAAAACAACACCATGACTGACTTTATCTGTCCATTTTAATTCAACTGGTTTATTGTCCATTAAATCTAAAATAGCTTGTACAAAATCACTTTCTAAACGAGGCAAAATAACTTCGGCTTCTGGATCTCCAAAGCGCGCATTAAATTCAATGGTTTTGATGCCTTTTTCTGTCAACATCAATCCACCATATAAGAAGCCAGTGAATGGAACACCTTCTTTAACCATGGCACTTGCCATTGGCTTCATAATTTCATTCATAGCCTCATCAATGATTTCAGAAGTAATCTTTTTAACTGGACTATACGATCCCATACCACCTGTATTCGGACCTTTATCTCCATCAAATACACACTTGTGATCTTGAGCTACTTCTAAAGGTACTACTGTTTCGTTGTGTACTAAACAAATCAAAGAAAACTCAAATCCAAATAAACATTCTTCAATCACAACCGAATTATTTTCAATCGCAAAAGCAATGTCCAAAGCTTCCTTAGCCTGTTCTAATGTAGAAGCTACCGTAACACCTTTTCCAGCTTTTAAACCATCTTCCTTAATAACGATAGGAGCACCTTGTTCTTGTACATATGCCCATGCAGATTCTAAATCATAGAATGTTTTATAAGCTGCCGTTGGAATATTATATTTTGCCATGATTTTCTTGGCAAAATCCTTACTTGATTCGACTTGAGTCGCTTTTTTATCAGGTCCAAAAATCTTTAGGCCTTCCTTTTTAAACGCATCTACAACACCTAGAGCTAAAGTTGCCTCAGGACCTACGATGGTTAAATCTACTTTTCTTTCTTTTGCCAAAGCAACAAGACCATCTACATCATTGTCTTTTACATCGACACATTCTCCAATTTTTGCCATTCCAGGATTGCCTGGTGCACAAATCAACTCATCACATAAAGCTGAACGTTTACATGCATACGCAAGTGCGTGTTCACGTCCGCCCTTACCGATAACTAGTATTTTCATTGCGTTTTAATCTCCTTTTTCTTTACCTTTCAATCATAACAGAAAAAAGACCATTATGGGTCTTTATTCACAAATTTTTTAAATAGGGTAGAGGAATAATACAAAGATTATTGCCCCTCCCGTTGAACCGTACGTACGGGTCACGTATACGGCTCTAC
>NZ_CAKVJB010000024.1 GCF_934754935.1 uncultured Holdemanella sp.
GTCGTGCTTTCAAATAAAAATACCATCCAGACAATAGTATCTGGATGGTTCGTCATTTCTTAACTTAATGACATTGAGATTGATCTTCCTTTTTTTCATTGCATATTTTTTCCGGTTTGGACCATTTTGTTCAATATTAATAATCTAGACTGTCTTTGTTTAACAAGAAATCATATATATTCATCATCATTATGCCATCTTCATCTCTAGAAACCTTAACAACATCTTTTACACTGATTAAAGAAGCCTTTTCCTGTATTCTTTTCTCTTCTGTTGGCATACTATATGCGGATTGTATATAGTATCGTTTACTTCCTAAATTCGCATTGAACTTCTCATCACTGAAGTGACGAGATTCTTGGGAACAGGCTTCCTTTGAAACCTTTCCTACCAAGCTATCCCCGCAGTTCCTGCGGTTCTTTTTATTTGATTAATTCGCTAATATGCCTTGCATCAATATATTGATGGATGCATTTACATCTCTGTCATGATTTGAATGACATTTTGGACAGGTCCATTCTCTTACATTTAAATCTTTTGTTTCTTCATTCTTATATCCGCAACAATGACAGGTTTGACTGCTCGCATAGAATGTATTTACTTTCTTGATCACCTTTCCATACCACTGGGCTTTATATTCTAGCTGGGTTGTAAATTTTGACCAGGATACATCCGATATAGACTGGGCTAGATTGTGGTTTTTAAGCATGTTCTCTACTTTTAAATCTTCGATACAGATAATGTCATATTCTCTAATGATTCTAGTAGATAGTTTGTTGATAAAATCCATTCTTTGATTCGCTATCTTTTCATGAAGTCTTGCAATCTTGATTCTGTTTTTGATCCAGTTGCGGCCGCCCTTTGTTTTTCGTGACTGCTGCTTCTGGAGCTTTTTCAGTTTCTCAATCGACTTCTTCAGATATTTTGGATTCTCTATCTTTTCTCCATTACTCAATATGATAAAATCCTTGATACCTAGATCTATACCTGTCTCATTATATGTCAGTGGAAACAAGACTTCTTCTACATCCGTATAACATAATGAAACATAATACTTTCCACTTGGTACTTGTGATACCGTTGCACTAAGTAGTCTTCCCTTTGGTTGTCGTGTTTTCTTTATCTTTACTAGACCAATCTTAGGAAGCTTGACCTTATTGTCGAATAATTCAATATTTCCATTCGTATATTTTGTGGTATATGAATAACGATGCGTCTTCTTCGATTTGAATCTAGGATATTCCGCTTTTTTCTTAAAGAAATTTACATAAGCCGTATCCAGATTCTTTACACTTGACTGTAGAGCAACCGAATCCACTTCCTTAAGCCATTCATATTCTTTCTTTAAAGAAACTAGATCTTTAGAACATGCCGAATAATTTAAAGTGATTCCATCTTTTTCATAGGCATCCCTACGCTTTGCCAGATAATGATTATATACAAAACGAGTACAGCCAAAAGTCTTGGCCAATAATATTCTTTGTTCTCTATTTGGATAGATACGATACTTGAATGCCTTTTCCATGATGATTTCTCCTCTTATTGATTCGCTATTTTCTTTTTTGACTTCTTATATAATCTATAATCTGTTCTTCTGTATTTTCAGAAACTGTAGCTACAAAATAAGAAGGATTCCATAGATGTCCACCCCATAATTTGGATCTTAGATCATCCCCAAACTCTTTCATTAAAAGTCTGGCCGATACACCCTTCATAGCTTTTATAATATTTGGAATGTAATGCTGCGGCGTACAATTAATCAGCATACGAATATGATCTTCCTCTATATTCATTTCTAGAATTTGAAAACCATTATCCTTTGAAATCTGAGTCAGCAGCTCTTTTAATCTTGTTGCGACCTGTCCATTCAAGACATCACGACGGTACTTTACACACCATACAATATGATACTGTATAGAATAGACATAGCCTCTTCCTTTAACAACTTCCATATGTTTTTCCTCATCTATATTATAACATATGTATATGATTAAAGCACTATATTTATCATTTATTTTTAAATTATTTATCTAACATCTGCACATCTAATTCATCTCATGACTAAAGTCACGAGTGTTCTTAGATTGCACCATAAAATATAGCTTTTTCCAGCACGACGAATACCTGTAATCACTTTAATCATTCCATTATGCATTCTGTTTATTAAAGCATTTAAATATTGATTTCTTTTAATTTCCATAATTCACCTCATTGAATATTTTTTCCGGTTTGGACCATTTTGTTCAATGAGATTATTTTCAATCATAGCACTTCTTTTCTTACAAATTTGAACACCTTATGTAATTCAGACATATGTACCATATGTATACAACATATAAAAGCATCGTCATATAAAACAGATAACGTTTACATTGATAAAAACACTTGAAATCTGAAAACTCGAGAACTAAAATACGTACTTATAAAAAAACGAATTGCGTCTTAATTCATCAATTATTTCCAATCGTTTTTTTGTTGTTTTGAAAGGAGGAGCTATGGAAGAGTTCACAAAAGAACTACTCGACCAGTTAAATGTCAATACAGCATTTACTATCGGTCCCTTTGTGATTAGTGAATCGGTTGTCATCACATGGGTTGTCATGGCTATACTTGTTTTACTTTCTGCTTGGTTAACTCGAGGACTCAAAGTTCATAATCCTGGCAAAAGACAAATTGTAGCCGAAAGCATCGTCATATGGCTCGACAAATTCACAATATCTATGCTTGGTGAAAATGCCAAAGAATATAGTGAATACATTTCAACCATCCTATTATATATAGGTCTTGCGAACATCATTGGCATATTCGGTATGAAGCCACCAACCAAAGATATGAATGTCACAATCGCATTAGCACTTATGAGCATTATCTTAATCGAAATCAGTGGAATACGTGCAAAAGGAATGAAGGGTTGGATTAAAAGCTTTACTCAGCCTGTCGCCGTCGTTACACCCATCAATATTCTAGAAATATTTACACGCCCTATGTCTTTGTGCATGCGTCTATTTGGTAATGTCATTGGTGCCTTCGTCATTATGGAAATGATCAAGATGATTGTTCCAGTCTTTATACCTACTGTATTTAGCTTGTACTTTGATTTCTTTGATGGATTCATTCAAGCTTATGTATTTGTCTTTTTAACATCATTATTTATCGCAGAAGCGACAGAAACAGAATAAATTAGGAGGAAATTAAAATGAGTTTAACAGCAATCGGAGTTGGAATGGCAGCACTTGCCGTTATTGGTGGAGGATTAGGTATTGGTTTTGCGACAAGCAGTGCCGTAAAAGCTATTGCCCAACAACCAGAAGCTGATGGAAAAATTCGTAGTACCTTATTGATTGGTGCCGCTTTAGCTGAAGCAACAGCCATCTACGGATTTGTATTAGGTATCTTAATCATCTTGATGGTGAAATAGGTGGGATAATCTATGTTAAGAATTGATTCCAATATTCTTTGGACAATCATCAATCTACTTATTTTATATGCACTGATGAAACACTTTCTATTTCAGCCAGTACATGACATTCTTGAAAAAAGAAAACAAGAAATCGAATCGGATTTTGCCTTGGCAAATCAACAAAAACAAGAAGCTCTTGAATCAAAAAACAAAGCGGATCAAAAGCTTGCGAATATGCAAACAATTTGTGATGGTATGCTAGCGGATGCAAAAGAAAAGGCAAGTCTAGAATACGAACAAATTATTGCGGATGCGAACAAAAAATCCGATGAAATGATTGAACAAGCTCGCATCAAAACGATTGAAGTGGCAAATGAAGAAAAGGCAAAAGCTAAATCTGAAATTGCGGATTTAATCAATAAAGCAGCTGATAAAATCACAAATACAAAGAGCGATGAAAAACTATATGATGATTTTTTAAAGGAAATGAAATAAATGAACAACGAAAATTTAAATGCAACCTTACGCTGCGTAACAAGACCTAGTGCAGCGCAAGAAGAAAAAATAAAGACATTCCTTAAAAATAAATACCAAGCCCAAAACATAACACTCAATATCTTAATTGATCCAAGTGTACGCGGAGGCTTTATTCTAAGTGCAAACAACGATGAATACGATTGGTCTACGCGTTCTCGTCAACAACAGCTTCAAGAACAAATTCAGGCGGCTCGAGATAAAGCCATTCAAATGAAAAAGGATGGAACACTTATGTCCATCTTAAAAGAGGCCATCGAACAATTTGAAGCCACTTCCCAAGAAAATGAAGTTGGCTATGTCGAAACAATTGGAGATGGTATCGCAACCATTTCGGGATTAGATCATGCGATGTATGGAGAAGTTGTTGTTTTTGAGAATGGTACAAAAGGAATGGTACTCGATATCACAACCGAAAACATCGGTGTTATTCTATTTGACACAGAAGGTACTATTGGTCAAGGTACAAAGGTTTCTCGAACAAAAAAACAAGCAGGTATGCCAGTCAGCTCTAATTTTCTAGGCCGTGTCGTAGATCCACTTGGAAATCCAATTGATGGACTTGGTCCTATTGAAGCCACTGAAATGCGCCCTATCGAAGAACCAGCTCCAAGCATTATTGACCGTAAACCTGTCACAACCCCTATGGAAACAGGCATTCTATCCATTGACTCTATGTTTCCTATTGGAAGAGGACAGCGTGAATTGATCATTGGTGATCGTCAAACAGGTAAAACTTCAATCGCATTAGATACTATACTAAATCAAAAAGGAAAAGATTGTATTTGTATTTATGTTTCTATTGCTCAAAAGGCAAGTACAGTTGCTAACTTAGTCAATACATTAAAGAAGAATGATGCGATGGACTATACAGTAATTGTAAACTCTACGGCTGCCGATTCGGCCAGCCTACAATATATTGCCCCTTATTCTGCGACTTCTCTAGCTGAATACTTTATGCATCAAGGCAAAGACATACTGATTGTCTATGATGATTTAAGCAAACACGCTGTTGCCTATCGTACAATTTCCTTATTGCTAGGAAGATCTCCAGGACGTGAAGCCTATCCAGGTGATGTATTCTATTTACATTCTAGACTACTAGAACGTTCTTCTAGATTAAATTCAGGAGGATCCATCACAGCTCTTCCAATTATTGAAACTCAAGATGGAGACGTAAGTGCATATATTCCAACCAACGTTATTTCAATTACAGATGGACAAATCTTCTTAGAAAGTGATTTATTCTTTGAAGGACAAAGGCCTGCTGTTAATGTTGGATTATCTGTCAGCCGTGTCGGTGGAGCCGCTCAAACCAAAGCCATGAAAAAAGCATCTGGTTCTTTACGTATCAACTTAGCTCAATACCGTGAAATGAAGGAGTTTACACAATTTGCCTCCGATTTAGATGATGCGACAAAACGACAACTTCAACACGGACAAGTACTTATGGAACTTTTGAAACAACCTTTAAACCACCCTATGTCACATGCAGACATGGTTATTGTACTCGTTGTTGCAGATGTAGGAATTTTAGATGATTTGGATCCAAAACAAGTCAAAAAAGAAGAAACAAAATTACTCGATTGGTTTAACGAAAATCATAGTGAAATCAGTCGTGAAATCAACACAACTAAAAAACTGGATGACAATTTAAAGACAAGAATCATTACATTAGCCAAACAATATAGAGGACAAGAATAATGTCACAAATTCGAGAAATTAAAGATCGAATGAATGGTATTCAATCGACTATGAAGATCACAAAAGCCATGTATATGATTTCTTCAACAAAAATGAATACAGCCAAACAAAAGGCAGCGAATACCGATCCTTATTTTTACTCATTACGAAAGCAGATTTTGACAATTCTTCAAAATCTTCCTGATCACTTTGAGCATCCTTATTTAGATAATCGTGAATACATTGATGAAGATCATCAAAATAAGGCCATCATATGTGTAACTGGAGATAAGGGGTTGGCTGGTGCCTACAATTTGAATGTCTTAAAACTAACTGAACAAATCATTAAGGCGCATCCAAACTACAAGCTGTATATGATTGGAGAAGTTGGAAGACAATACTTTTTAAGACGACATATTCCGGTTGAGGAAAGCTTTCTATATACTGCACAAAACCCAACTTTAAGTCGAGCTAGATCTATTTCGAGTAAGATGCTTGAACTTTATGCCGACAAAACAATTGATGAAGTATTGATTATCTATACACGAATGGATCAGCACAACCAATTTACAGTAGACGTTGAACAATTGTTGCCTCTATATCGTTTGAATCATGAAGTTGAAGTTGGTGGACAAACCATTCATTCAATTCAATTGGAGCCAAGTCCAACTGAACTATTAAACATTGTCATCCCCGATTATTTATCTGGTTTTATTTATAGTTCCCTCGTTGAATCTTACGCATCCGAAAACTTTGCGCGTATGCAAGCAATGGATTCGGCCAATAAAAATGGTGAAGAATTATTAAACAGTTTATCTTTACAATACAATCGTCAAAGACAAGCAAAAATCACACAAGAAATCACAGAAGTTGCAGCTGGTGCCAAAGCTAGAAGGCAACAGCTACAAAAAAAGAAAAGGAGTCAATCCACATGCAAATAGGAAAAATTACACAAGTTATGGGCCCTGTTGTTGACGTACATTTTGATGAAACGCCACTTCCATATATTCAAACCGCTTTGCAAGTTGATAATCATGGTAAAAAAGTTGTAATGGAAGTTATGCAGCACATTGGAACCGATACCGTTCGTTGTATCATGTTATCGCCTAGTGAAGGCTTACAAAAAGATATGCCTGTCCTATCTACAGGAATGGGTATCGAAGTCCCTGTTGGAACACAAAATCTCGGTCGTTTATTTAATGTTTTAGGTGATACCATTGATGGAAAAGAAGCGATTGATACCGATACATATTGGCCTATTCATAGAAAACCACCAAAATTCGAAGATCAATCCCCTGTTACAGAAGTCCTTGAAACAGGAATTAAAGTTATCGACTTATTAGCCCCTTATGCCAAGGGTGGAAAGATTGGATTATTTGGTGGTGCCGGTGTTGGAAAAACCGTACTAATTCAAGAATTGATTCGAAATATTGCCAGTGAACATGGTGGATATTCCATCTTTACAGGTGTAGGAGAAAGAAGTCGTGAAGGAAACGATTTATACACAGAAATGAGTGAATCTGGCGTAATCAAAAACACAGCCCTAGTTTTTGGACAAATGAACGAAAGTCCCGGAGCTAGAATGCGTGTTGCCGAAACCGGACTTACAATGGCTGAATATTTCCGTGATGTAGAACATAAAGATGTTTTATTATTTATCGACAACATCTTCCGTTTTGTACAAGCTGGATCTGAAGTTTCTTCTTTACTAGGACGTATGCCATCAGCCGTAGGATACCAGCCTACTTTAGCGAATGAAATGGGACAACTTCAAGAACGTATTTCTTCCACAAAAAATGGATCTGTTACTAGTGTACAAGCCGTATACGTTCCTGCAGATGATTTGACGGATCCAGCTCCCGCAACCACTTTTGAACACTTGGATGCAACAACCGTCTTATCTCGTAAAGTTGTTGAACAAGGTATTTATCCTGCTGTAGATCCACTTGAATCAAGTTCAAGAATTCTACAACCTGATATTGTAGGTGAAGAACACTACCAAACAGCTCAACGTGTTTTACAATATCTTCAAAAATATAAAGAACTACAAGACATCATCGCCATTCTAGGAATGGATGAATTAAGCGATGAGGATAAAACCGTTGTAGCTAGAGCCCGTCGTTTACGTAACTTTATGGCTCAACCATTCCATGTAGCTGAACAATTCACTTCGATTCCAGGAAAATATGTTCCTTTACAAGATACAATCAAAGGATTTAAAGCAATCTTAGATGGAGAAATGGACGAATATCCTGAAAGCGCATTTTTCAATGTAGGAACTATTGAAGAAGTCAAAGAAAAAGCGAAAGAAGTATAATTATGGAACTCTTTGATTTAAAAATAATGGCCAGTGATCATGTATTTTATGATGGTAAAGCCCAAGTATTAACGATACATACACCAAATGGAAGTAAACAATTCCTTGCGCACCATGCCAAAACCATCTATGCGATAACACCCGGGCTTTTAAAGATTCGAAAAGAAGATAACTCAGAGATAGAAGTTGTTAGTGGCTATGGATCCATGATCTTTTCAAACAACCAAGCTGAAGTCTTGGTCGATACATGTGAAACACAAGAAGAATTGGATGCAAGAAGAGCCAAAGAATCTTTAGAACGTGCCAAAGAAAGAATGCGACAGAAACAATCGATTCGTGAATATTATATGTCACAAGCTAGTATGGCAAGAGCCTTAGCTCGTTTACAATTTAAAGATAAACACATTAATTAATAGTAGATACTAGAAAAGCTTATACCTTTTATGAAGATATAGGCTTTTTTGCTTTATATAAAGATCATTTACATTTTTTCTGACCTCAATTTAGTAAAATCATACACTTTTTCCGACCTAAACTATAAATCACAGATAATATTTAGGTTAAAAATCCAATCAGAAAAAGAGATTTCTAGCTTGAAACCTCTTTTTACATACAACATTTTATTTTCAATTTATGCTTTATTTAAAGTAAATACGATAAACAACTGTCGAAGAAAATTTAATTATTCATTCGCCTTTAAACTTGAAACCATATCAATTGTTTTGATTTTTCTTGCCAACAACTTATTCATCACATACGAAACTAGAACTGTTCCTATGATTGCGTATACATAAGAAATCCATTCTACTACAGCTGGAAAATCATATGTATCATTTAAGGCATTCGTATATATGTACGACAACATCTGATAACCGAGTGGCAAACCAATAACCATTCCCACCAACATGATCCATGTGTTTTGTTTGATAAAGATTTCCTTGATTTGTTTATCCTTAAAGCCCAATACCTTAAGAGTCGCAAACTGATATTGTTTTTCAGTAAAAGATAACACGCCCAAGTTATATAAGATGACACAACCTAATAAAACCGCAAATACAATTAATAAAACCATCATCGATTTCATCGCTTCAAGCATACTCTCTACACCTTCTTGAATCGATTCAATACTACTGATTTTAGAAACACCATCTATTTTTTTAGCCTTTTCATTTGTATAAATAGAATCTGGACGAT
This sequence comes from uncultured Holdemanella sp., assembly GCF_934754935.1. Lineage (GTDB taxonomy): Bacteria > Bacillota_I > Bacilli_A > Erysipelotrichales > Erysipelotrichaceae > Holdemanella. Next base: position 9,129 of record NZ_CAKVJB010000024.1, read on the forward strand.
ATGTATATCCTAACTTTTCAAAATATTTCTTTGACATTGTGAATTGCTGCGTTTGTGGATCCCGATTCAATCCTACTACCCTACTTGTATGCCAAGAAGAGTCTCCAGTCAAATGCCATTTAATTGTATCTCCCACTTGAACTTCATACTTTTCAGCAAGTTTTTCTGTTAAATAGATTCCATTTGATTGAACAGACATAACCTTCTCATTGTGATCTGTGATATTTAATTTATCTTTTCCATCCAACACTAGCATCGATCTTGTTTCTGTTTTACCATGGTTTTTGAATTCAATCGCAACACTTTTACTTGTGGCATTTCCATACAAGTGAGTTAAATATTCATATTGTTCTTTTGTATAATCACTATTCAAACTAATTTTATATTGATATGTATTGATTACTTTATATTCCCAATCCATATAAGATTCAATCGTATCCCACAATCCAAAAGAACATACTAATAACATCGTACATCCAATAATTCCAACACATGCCGCAATACTTCTTCCTTTATTTCGAGCTATATCGCGAAGATTCCATCTCGTCGATAATTTACATTTATTAAATTTTACAGACCAATCCAAACTATTCTTTTTTACCTTTGGCACTTCTAGACGCAAAGCCTCACTTGCCGTTTCCTTAAGAATCTTTCTAGAAGAAAGATATGTGACTAAAGAAATCATAAGCACAACCAAAATTGCCGTTAAAATCACAACAGGCAACAAAGCCGTATGTATATTTGGCATTTCGAAATAGCTTGCCTCCATATCAATAAAGAATTGACCAATTGTTAGATATCCAACCACAACACCTAATACCGCTGCAATAAGGCTGATCATAAAGCCAAAACTAATATAATGTATATAGATTTTTCGATTCTTAAATCCAAGTGCTTTTAAAGTACCAATTTGCACTCTTTGTTGGCGAACAAAACGATTCATTGTACTCATTACACTCAATATCGCAATCATTAAAAACAATCCCGTAAATACAGGTGCATAGGTTTGACCTTCTTCTACTTCGGATTTATATCCTGCATATGAAAAAGAAGCATCTCGATCCGTTACAGATAGAAAATTGAAATCCTTTTGGATCGCTTTTTTTACTGATGAAACACAGCTTTCCTTATCCACATCCACATAAGCCTTATTATATATAACATCCATATTCATAGCGTCTTGAAAAGTATCAGCCGACATATATATAAAGCCATAGTTTTGATGTGTAGGAAATATTTCTGTAGAATCCTTCACAAAATATACATGATCGGGTGTATTCACTAAACCTTTTACTTTTAACTTCAAAGTTTGACCAGAAATATCCAGCTTTAAAGTATCCCCCACATGAATATTTAAATACTCTGCCAAATAACTATCAAACCACAACCCCTTTTTATTTGATGCATATTTTTCCCCTTTGACAACATACATTTTAGAAATCGTATTCTCTTCTAAAACATTGGTTTCTAAAGTTACATCTTTGTATCCCTTTAATTTTGAATTTAAAACCAATGCTCGATTTACATTGCTTATATGATCCATAGACTTTAATGTTTCTAAATCTGAATCTGAAACATTCGTATTTGTGATCCATAAATCCTGTAAATTGTACGATTTATAATACTCCCTAGCACTTTCATCCATACCATCCATATAGCCATGAATACCACTAAATGCCATCATTCCAATAAATACCATTAAAAAGATGGTAAAGAATTGACCCTTATAATGCCAAAGATCCCGAAATAGTTTCTTCCTCAACATTACCAATTCACCTCATCTATATTTTTAGGTTGTGCATTCACAACATTCTCAATGATTTTTCCATTCTTTAAACGAATTACTCGATCTGCCACATCCGCAATCAATGCATTATGCGTTACAATCACAACTGTATTTTCTCTTGTGCATTCACGCAATAACTTTAAAATCTCTACTCCCGTATTCGAATCCAAAGCCCCTGTAGGCTCATCGCAAAGTAATAATTTTGGATTTTTCGCAATCGCACGCGCAATCGATACACGCTGTTGTTCCCCTCCACTTAATTGATTTGGAAACTTATTTTCTTGTCCACTTAAACCTATTTTATTCAATATTTCAGCCGAATCCTTTGCGTTTTTAACCACATCACGAATCAAATCGACATTTTCCTTCACTGTAAGCGTCGGCAAAATATTGTAGAATTGAAAGATAAAACCAATATTCTCAGCACGATAATCCGTTAGTTCTTTTTCACTATAATGACTAATATCTAGACCATCCATATATACTTTTCCATCTGTCACATGATCCATACCACCCATAATATTCAATAATGTCGATTTACCAGCACCACTCGGACCTAAAATGACAACCATTTCATGTTGATCAATTGAAAAAGAAACATCATTCAATGCATAAAACGCTTTTTCTCCAACTTCATACTTTTTTGATACCCCATTAAATTCAATACATGTCTTCATAATCATTCTCCCGTTAGGTATATCTAACTTTATAGTTAGTATACTCTAACTTAAAGCACTCCTCAAGAATAAATTACGCCAATAACGATTAAAAAGTTGTTTAATCTTTTCTTTCATGCTAAGATAAGGATACAAAAAAGAACATACAAATATGTAAGTTTTGGGGAATTTTGTAGTAAAAACTACCTACAAACTTTGTGAGAGTTGGCGTAGGTAGTTTTTATATTGTTTATTCATTCAATGTGAAAAAAGCATTCAATCACATACAACATTGAATTCCTCTAATTCACTTTATATAAAGCATAAACCAAGATTTGCTGTCAAAGAAAAAAGAACAATCCACCGTATCACAGGATACCTGACCCATATTAAAAGTTGCATATCGGGGATATGACTATATAATCAATAAATCGCAATTCTTGATGACGTTATAGATATCTTGCTATCAAACCTATATCTGTTTCACCATGCTTAATTTCTTATGTTATACTTCTAGTATGTGTACAAGCTTTCGATATACACCTAAAGTAGCCAAAGCCTTTGGCTTAGAAGAAAAAGACATTCATCCAAGTGACAAATGCCTTATATTAACTTCTAACCAAAAGAAAATGGTGCCATTTGGGTATAAAACCAACAATTTAATTTTAAATGCTAGACAAGAAACGCTTCTTGAAAAACCTTTATTCAAAGATAAAACTCATTGTATCGTGCCTGCAGGAAGTTTCTATGAATGGGATGCCGGTAAAAATAAAGTAGAGTTTTATTGTGACCACATTCTCTATTTTGCGGGTATTCTTATTGATGATCATCTTATCATTATTACTACGAATGCGAATGCATATGTAAAACCTGTGCATTCTAGAATGCCAGTGATACTTGAAAAAGAAGATATTGACCCTTGGTTAAAGGATGTTTCTAAAACGAAAGATATCTTGTCAAAACCAGGCATCGCCCTTCAAACCAAGCAGCTACAAGAACCACTTTTCTAAAGGAGATAGTATGAATATTACAGAGTTTCAAAAATCTAGATTCGGACTTTTTATTCATTGGGGAATCTATGCCCTTCCCGCTCGTGGTGAATGGGTAAGAAGCAACGAAGAAATGAAAGAAGAAGATTATATTCCTTTTGCGAATGAATTTGATCCTGATTTGTTTGATCCACATCAATGGGCTAAACTTGCCAAAGCAGCCGGCATGAAATATGCCGTAATGACTGCCAAGCACCACGATGGATACTGCATGTTTGATACCAAAACTACAGATTGGAAGGCAAACAGAGATTATGTAAGAGAATTTCTAGACGCCTTTCGAGAAGAAGGATTAAAGGTAGGGCTTTATTATTCTCTACTTGATTGGCATCATCCAAACTATCCTCACTACAAAGATAGACATCATCCTGAAAGAAATAATAAAGAATATGATAAACCAATTTGTTTTTCAAACTATTTAAATTATATGCATACTCAAATCAAGGAATTACTTACAAACTATGGAAAGTTGGATATCATGTGGTTTGACTTTTCTTATGACAATATGACAAAAGATGTGTGGGATGCCAACAAAATTGTAACAATGGCAAGAACTTACCAACCAGATATGATCATCGACAATCGTCTAGAAGGAGATGGCGTACATCCAGGAACCATTATGGATGCACATCCTAGTTTCACAGCTGGTGATTTCACTTCGCCTGAACAAATGATTCCACCACAAGGTTTACCGGTACCCTGGGAAGCATGTATCACTATGAATGAACATTGGGGATATTGTGCAAGGGACACGAATTATAAATCCGCTAAGCTAATCATCCGTACTCTAGTTGAGTGTGTATCCAAAGGTGGAAATATGATTTTAAATGTAGGACCAGATGCCAGAGGTCAATTTTCTAAAGAATCTATCCAGGTATTGAATGAAATCAGTGAATGGATGAAACTGAACCAAGATTCGATTTATGGATGTACAAAGTGTGAATTAGATAAACCAGAATGGGGAAGATATACACAAAGGGGAAATAAAATCTATGCGCATATTTTAGATGAGAGTATTTTTGATATACCTGTTAAAATCAAGAAAGAAAAAATCCAAGGCATAAGAAGATTGTCTGATCACTCAGAAATCAAAATCCAAACGCCTTGGAATGCGGAAAGTTTTCCAGACTATACATTTATCAATATCGATTCCAATTCACACCAGTGTCCAGATCCAATTGACACAGTGGTTGAAATCACATTAAGAGACTAGCTTAAATTTTTGCTGGTCTCTTTTACTATATAGATAGGTCTTTGTTTACTTTCCATATAATCTTTTGTCGTATATTGACCTAAAATGGCCACAAACAACATTTGAAGTCCACTTAAGAATAGAATCAAACACACCAAATGAAACATTGATGTGACATGAATCATTAAACCGAATAATGCCATTATAATTGATAAAAGCATAGTAACAACTCCAATATTCCCAATCCACATAATTGGCGCTGTAGAAAAGGAAAACATACCTTCCATGGCATATGCGAATAGTTTAGAAAAATTCCATTTAGAATTGCCGGCAGCTCGTTGTACATTATGAAATTCAATCCATTTTGTATCAAAACCTACAAATGAAAATAATCCTTTCATATAGCGATTATATTCTTTTAATTCTAAAATCGCATTCACCATTTGTCTTGACATCATACGAAAATCGCCACAACCATCGCTCATATCCATTTTGCACATTTTCTGCATCACCTTATAGAAAGTATGAGATAAGAAATTACGAATCTTTCCTTCTCCCGTACGGTCCACTCTTTTTCCTGCACAACAATCATAGCCTTCTTCACTAACAGCCTTATACATTTCTTTTAATAATACAGGAGGATGCTGCAAGTCGGCATCCATGATCACAACATAATCGCCACTTGATTTTTTTAATCCTGCAAACATAGCGGCTTCTTTACCAAAGTTTCTTGAAAAAGAAATAAACTCACAATGCTCATCCTTTAAACTTAATGCCCTTAATATATCTTTTGTGTGATCCTTTGATCCATCATCCACAAACAACAATTCATAGGTAATGTCTTCTATTTCATTTAATACTTCACTTGTCTTTTTATAAAACACGGAAAGAACTTCTTCTTCATTAAAACAAGGAACGACAACACTAATTTTGTTCATACAACATTTCCTCCTTCTTAGAAAATATATGGGATTTACATAAGAAATAATTGGCCAAAACAGTAATCACACTGACTAAAATCTTGGATAGTAAGTTTGAAACATGTAAGCCATCAATACAAATGGCCAACAATAGATTTTCCACAATCAGTGTCATAAATCGGAGTCCAAAAAACTCAATACACTCTTTTTTCATATCATTACTTGAATGAAATACAACTTTGCGATTTGAAAAATACGCAAAGATAACGGCTACCATCCAGGCTAAACTATTACTGATCAGCCAACTGATTCCTATTTTTAAACAAATAAAATATACAATGTAATTCACAAGTGTTGTCATAACTCCTACGATTCCATAACTTATAAATTCTTTGACTTTTTCCATATCCAGAATCCTCCTATCATTATTGAAAGAATGCTTATACATAGTCCTAATTTTTTAAATGGCGCATGAAATTGAATTGTAATTATATGGCTTCCCTTTTTGATTTTGCATCCCACAAAAGCCTTATTCACAATTTCAACATTCTGCTTCTTTCCATCGATATAAATTTCATATCCCTGTTCATAAGGGTATGAAGTTACAAGATAACCATCTTTAGATGTTGTTACTTCCCCTTTAAATATAGAATCTGTTTTCAAAGATTTAATCTTTGTTACTTCACGATCAAACACATCCATATCACATGTATAAATACGAATATTGGATATCTTATATTTTCCTTTTGATAAAGTAACATCAAATTGTTTTAATTCTTTTTTAGAAAGTATATACGTAAAATGTTTATTTCCATTTGGATACACAGAATGTTTCTTTGACAATGTATTCTTCATTCCATTTATCGATATCGAAATTTTTTTATTCGTATAATTCTTTACATCAAAATCAATACATACCATTTTCTGGGTTGCATCAAAATCAATAGGTATTATTTTCTTCGTTTTCTTTTTATTATGAATCACAATCGATTGATCTAGATTCTTTACTAGTTTCATCTTTGAGACATAATCCTTACTTGTTTCACCATTCACAATCGTACGATTATAGATCGTATCCAAGCTATATGGATAAAAGAGTTTATCAAACTTAGATTCATTCAACGTATCACTTGTCACATAGACCATCGGAAATACATTTTTATTCTTTAATAATTTACATTTTCCTATTTTATCTACCTCTTTATACCCATATAAATTCGATTCTTTACTCAATACATTTTGAACTGACATCATACTCAAATATAAATAATTCTCACTATCCGTTATAATTGTTCGATTGGATTGTGGGATAGGACTTTTTATAATGTCATACACAAAATTGTTATATAAAGTATTACTTGTTGAAGTATAGCTTGATGCCTTCATTTCTTTTGAATCATAGATACGATTGACACTATAACCAAGCTGATCTAAATCGGCTGTTCGTTGTTTCAAATCATTTCTTTGTATCAATTCTTGTTTATCCTTGGAATACATCGAATGATATAGCTTTGGATCTAAACACTGATTGTAGTTTAATCCAGTAAAAACAATCATAGGTACAAGTGCATACATCACTAAACATTCTTTTTTATCAATAAAGTAATATCCAATAAACACAAGTGAAATTAATAATCCTAGAAACATTGTTTTGGTACAAAGAAATAAACTTGCTAAAACAAGTAAACCTTTATTCAATTTTCTTTCCTGTAACCAATGAGCAAGAACCATAAGCACGAGTGGCAGACATAGCATCAATATTTTTGTGCGTGCATATAAAGTTCCATTCAATATATAAGAAAATATTGGGAAAACAAACATGAAAATCAACAGAATCGATAGTTTCCTTGTCTTTTCAAATTGAATGCCTTGAAATAAGGCAATCCAGCTAATCACAGTCAATCCACATCCATAACTGTCATAGACAAGTCCTTTTAAAGTTAGGTTTGGAAGCAATAAATCAAACAAGTTGGTTTGTACAACAGATTTATGGTTATTTAAAATCAAATAACCAGTTGGAAGCCATAGTACAGCACCAAATCCAACACCTAAAACAATTGGAATAATCATATCTTTTATTGTCTTATGTTGGTCATAATCATATAAAAGAAGAATCAATATCATTCCTGGTGTATAGAAATAATTATGGAAAAGTGCCATACATATACCTAGACTGATCCATTGCCTTTTATTTTTATCGATTAGAATGAGTGAAAGAAATAAAAAAGGTAGAATTTCTACAAACATAATTTGTTGGTGGGACTGAAAGAAGCAATTAGCGCATATGCAGCAGATGCTTGAAAAGAAACTAATTGAATCTTTGTATCCTTTGTTTCTTAGCCAGTAAAAACAAAGTCCTCCTGTAGATGACCATAAAAGTGTTGCATAAACTATAATAAAGAAACTTGTTGGTACATTTGGAAATACATATGAAATCAGCACGTCTGGCCTTAATAATCCATAATATGAAAAGCTAAAGGCATTGGTTTGGCCTTGAAGATTCGCAAAACGATCTGGAAGTAATTGTTTTGTCTGTCTAAAATAATCCGCTAAAGATACATGTTGGGATAACCAATCTAACTTCGATCCAAATACGGAATATGTGGATACACAAAGTACAAATAGGATGGGTAATATAAATAGTATTGTAATGTAAAACTTATCTCTTTTTTTCATAGTTTTACTATACAAAATAAATCTTAAGTATCGGCAAAAGGAAATATTAAACTTTCCTAAATATATTAAGAAGATTTAAGAAATGTATAAGTAGAGTGTTAAGAAATATTTGATAGAATTTTTCTGGTGATAAAAATGAAAAAATTATTATTATGCATCCTAAGTTTGATACTTTGTCTAAATATATCCATCATCCATGCCGATGAACCTGAATCTTTAATGATTGTTGCCCATCCGGATGATGAGACGATTTGGGGTGGTTCGCATTTAATGAATGGGAATTATACCGTTTTATGTATTACCAATGGAAACAATAAAAAACGAAAAAAAGAGTTTATGAACGTCATGGAAAAGACGCATTCCAAAGGAATCATTTTATCTTTTCCAGATAAGACAAAGGGTAAGCGTGATAACTGGAAGTCTTGTAAAAAAGATATTAAAAGAGAACTTAAAAAAGAAATCGACTCAAAGGATTGGGACAAAATTGTAACGCATAATCCTGATGGAGAATATGGGCATATTCACCATAAAAAGATATCTAAGTATGTTACTATGATTTTAGAAAAAGAAGACAAGACTGATCAGCTTGTGTATTTTGGTAAGTATACTTCAAAGAAAAACAAGACAGATCTAAAGAATGAGAAGAGTTTATCAAAGAAAGATTATGATGAGAAATTAGAAATCATTCAATCGTATTCTTCTCAAGCGAAAGTGATGGATCATTTACATCATATGTTGCCTTATGAAAATTGGAAACCCTATAGTAATTGGGGTAAAATAGAATAAATGAAAGGGGATGTGAACATGCAGACACGTATATTAGTGGCGGATGATAATGCTGAAATCCGCGAAATATTAAGAATATTATTAACTGGCGAAGGATATGAGGTGATTGAAGCCAAAGATGGAAATGAGGTTCTTCAATTGTTTGATTCTTCTATCGATTTGATTATTCTCGATATTATGATGCCTAACATGAATGGCTATCAGACTTGTTTAAAACTTCGTGAAACAAGTAATGTCCCCATCTTATTTTTGACAGCCAAAGGATTGGATTCGGATAAGACGCTTGGTTTTTCAAGTGGAGCAGATGACTATTTGGCAAAGCCTTTTTCTTATAGTGAATTAACAGCTAGAGTTAAAGCTTTACTTCGTCGTTATCAGGTCTATAAGGGTAAAAAAGAGGAAATCTCTCTGGATACTGAAAAAGATTTAAGTATTGATGGTCTTACCTTGCGTTATGCCCAACAAAATGCAGAGGTCAACGGAAAGGAAGTTGAATTAACGGATATTGAATTTAATATTTTGAGTACATTGATGAAGAATCCTAAACAGATTTTTTCAGCTGAACAATTGTATGAAAAAGCATGGAATGAGCCGTATTATTATTCGGCAAATAATACGATCATGGTTCATATTCGTAATCTTAGAAAGAAAATTGAGAAGGATCCCGCAAATCCGGTATACATAAAAACAATATGGGGAAAGGGGTATCGTTTTGAATAAAAAAATAACGAGACTGTATCTTTCTCTTCTTGTTTTTTTATTAAGTTTTTTCGCGATCTATTCGCAAAGATTTGTCGTTTATGATTCTTTAAATGCACATTTTAATTATTCAGATACTTTATCTAAAGAAGAGATCAAAGAGGCAAAGGCTTATTTGGATGAACAAGAACAAGTGGATTTCATAAACCACACTCAAATTCGTAAGGATTTAAATCAATTATTAAAAAAGGGAAGTTATCAAGTCATTTTATATAAAACAAATTCAAATAAACCCGATGATAAAGTCATTGATTCTGTACTTGCATTTTGTGGTCGTGCCCCATTAAAAAATGCACAAAAGTATAGTATTTTTATAAATAGCTCAAGTAAAACGAGTTGTATTGAATGGTATCCATCTTTTTCAAATTATTATCATTCTTATCGTATTTTTGATGGCGTTTTAAGTCTTATTATTGCCATTCTTTTTTATTGGATTTCAAATAAGCTTAAACCACTTAGATCAAAGAAAAACATCTTCTATTCTTTATCCAGTCGTATGATGTTTTCTTTTCTTTGTGCAACATTATTGGTATTAACTTCCTTTTCAATTCTATATTTAAATCGTGGTATTGTCTTTGAATTTTTAATGGATACGTTTTATCAATCGGAAGATTATTCTTCTTATGCAAAGAAATTAGAGAAACAACTTCAGAACCTTGACCTAACAAAAGAGAATAAAAAAGCCATCAATCATATACTAAAAGAAAACGTATTAAATCATGCATACGTTGGATTATATGATGAAGAAGGAATCTATTTTACAGATAAGTCTCCATTAACTAACAACAATCTTCTATTATTATATAGTTTTGATGATTTGGATGTTTTGGAAGCTCCATTATACTATGACTATCCAATACATTTTAAAAACCAAACCGTTTCTATGTATATCACTTCTTTTCCGATGATTCCATTTCAGATTCCATATATTATTCTTTCACTTTTGATTTCTTTCTCTTTCTATTTGATTGTCCTACAAAGTTTTATCCGCAAACGAATTCATTCTATTCAAAATTTACAAGAAGATGTCTTTACTTTAGCGATTGGTGATTGGAACCATGAAATCACAGTAAGTGATAAAGATGAGATTGGACGATTAGCCCAGGACTTGAATCAAATGCGCATTGCCTTTCTACAAACAATGGACAACGAACAACAGGCGCGTGTTGCGAATAAAGAATTAATTTCTTCTTTGTCTCATGATTTAAGGACTCCGTTGACAACGTTAAAGGGGTATCTTGAAATCATGAATTTAAAAAAGGAGGATATTGAATTTCGTGATCAATATCTTCAAAAGTGTTTAGCTAAGGTCGAGGAAATCACCTATCTTTCAAATAAAATGTTTGAGTATTCTCTTGTATTTTCTACCGAGTACAATTCAGATCTAACAAGTATTCCCATTCAAAAGGTCATGGATACATTAGTGGACCATATTCATTATTTAAGAGAAATGGATCTACATATTTTATATGAACCGCTTCAAACTTCTCTATCTATGGATGCGAATTTTGCGATGATCCAAAGAATATTAAACAATGTATTTTCAAACATTCAAAAATATTGTGATCCTTGGAAAGATATCGTAATTCAAACAACGATTGAGGAAGATCAATTAAAAATGAGTTTCACGAATTCAATCAATCATCATTTAGATAAAGTCGAAAGTAATGGAATTGGTTTAAAGAGTGTTAAAAAAATGATAGAACTTCATCATGGGACTTTCTATCAGGATGAAACGAATGATTTGTTTACGATTGTATTCACTTTCCCTATTCATCAGTAAGAGTCATTCTTACTGATTTTTTATTACGAAATTAGAAAATTTATGATATTATAACTAGCGTTCGCTTTTTGGTACATATTGGAAACATCTGTGATGAACAACACAAAAAGTCATATAGGAGGAGAAAATATATGCCAAAAACTAAATTTGAGAATATTGTATTCACTTTAATGATGTCTTTTTTGATGGTTTATGCCATGATTTGTTACAACATCGCACTCAATATAGGAGGAATGTCCAATCAAGTCTTTTTATTAGCTTTTCATGAATTGGTTATTATGTGGCCTGTTGCCTTTATTTTAGAATTTTTCTTTGTTGATAAATTTGCACATCATCTTGCCTTTAAAGTTGTAACACCCAATGATCGACCTTTCTTTATCACACTTGCGATTTCTTTCTACATTATTTGTATCATGTGTCCCGTTATGAGTTTGATTGCGACTATCTTATTTAAAACGCCAGGTGTACAAATTATTTCAGTTTGGTTTATGACTATTTTATTTAACTTCCCAATGGCTTTCTTTTGGCAAATCTGTTATTGTGGACCAACTATAAGATGGTTGTTTGGAAAGCTATTTAACTAGAAGCAACGTATTGCTTCTTTTTTTTCTTCGTCTATAATTAAATTTGTATTGAAAGGACTGTTTTAATATGAATAAAGAATTGATTGAAGAACTAAAAGCACAAGATTTTAATGTGGTAGCTGTATCTAAAACGCGCACAAAAGAAGAAATTGATGAAGTCGCAAAAATGGGTCTAACTACTTTTGGAGAAAATCGTGTACAAGAATTTATAGATAAGTATGATCCAAAATATACTTGGCATATTATTGGGCATCTACAGACAAACAAAGTGAAGTATATTATTGGAAAGGTCGATGTGATTGAAAGCTTGGATTCATTGAAACTTGCTGAAGAAATTGAAAAACAAGCCAATAAACATGGCATTATTCAAAAAGTATTGGTTGAACTAAAGATTTCGGAAGATCCAAACAAAACGGGATATCCTTTTAAGGATGCCAAAAACTTTATTTCTCAACTACAAGAATTTAAACATATTCAAATCAAAGGCATAATGTGTGTGGCTTCAAAAACAGATGATCAAGCGTTAGTTGAATCTGAATTTGAACAGATGCATGCCCTTTATTTAGAGCTAAAAGAGCAATATCCTGAAATGGATACTTTATCTATGGGTATGTCTCAAGATTATAAGTTAGCTGTTAAACATGGATCAAATACAGTTCGTATTGGTCGTGCTATATTTGAATAACGTAAAAAAGGATGTTAATTTGTTAAACATCCTTTTCGTTTTGTGTATCCGGTAAAATCAATCTGACTGATTCTATACGGTTTTTTTCTACTTTCAAGACTTTGATACGAATTCCATTTGGTAAAGTTGTTTCATCATTTGTCTGTGGCAAACGTCCTAGTGCATCAATGACAAGTCCTCCAACAGAATCAAAGTCTTCACTATCTAAATCTAAATTTAAATAATCGTTTAAATCATGCAAACTTAAATATCCCTTAACATCATACGTTTGATTATTTAGTTTAATGATATTTTCCTCTTCATGTGCATCGTACTCATCTTGTACATCTCCGACAATTTCTTCGATAATATCTTCTAGAGTAACAATACCTGAAAATTCTCCATATTCATCCATAACAATCGCAAGATTAAAAGTGGATTGTTTCATTTCAATCAATAATTCAGATACTTTTTTATTTTCATACGTAAATTTAGGTTTACGTAGAACTTTCTGCATATCAAAATGTGAAAAATCATCATACATCAATAAATCTTTCATATTGACAATACCAATAATATTATCAATTTTATCTTTATAGATTGGAATACGCGTGAATTTTTCTTCTCTAAATATCTCCAATAAATCTTTATATGTACTATCGATTTCTGCCATCACAACATGAACACGTGGAACCATTACATCTTTTGCCTTGGCATCCCCTAAATCAAACACTTTATTGATCATGTCTTTTTCATCTTCTTCGATGACACCTTCTTCATGAGAAACATCTACAATTGTACGCAATTCACTTTCTGTCATTGATATATTTTTGTTTGAATCTTGTATGCCCATTAATTTTAAAATACCTGAACTAAATAAATTCACAAACCAAATAACAGGCGTTAATATTTTCATCAAAAAAGTAATTATAGGTGCATACGCAAGCGCAAGTTTATCCGCATTGATTGTAGCCCATGTTTTAGGTGTAATTTCACCGAATACTAAAATCAAAAAAGTAATAATAAATGTAGCTATACTAACAGCTGCTCCACCAAAAGAATATGCGATCACAGAAGCAATACTTGCCGCTGATGTGTTGACTAAATTGTTTCCAATTAATATGGCACTCAACATTTTTGACTGATTTTCCAATATTTTTAAAGCCAATACAGCCTTTTTATTTCCTTCTTCTTCCAAAGTTCTCAAACGAATTTTACTAACTGAAACCATCGCTGTTTCAGCTGAAGAAAAAAAGCCTGATAATGCTAATAAAACTACTAACTCTAGGATTTGTATCCATAAATCCGAATCCATTTTTCACACTCCCTATATTTTTGATTATTGTATCATACTCATGAAATTCTAGGAAGAGCTAGGCGTATTGCCTTTTCTACAATTTCAATGGTAGGATTTTTAAATTCTTTAACTTCTCCATCTAAATTCGCATAAATCAATTCATTTTCTGTATCTAAATGAACTGTTTTTGCCTGATACATAGATACTAGATTCGTATATTGAAGGTGATTTCCCTCTTGGTATTTTTTTGCCAATTTTACGATTTGATGTCTTTTCACATTTGAAATCAAACAGACATCCATCCATCCGTCATCAATATTGGCATCTGGACATGGTTTAAAGCCTCCACCATAGTATTTTCCATTCGCAAATACTAAAAATCCATATTTATCTTTTGGTAATTTTTTTGTATCGACCTGAATTTGATATTCCCTACATATTGGTTTTCTCAAGCTAACCAAAGCAGATAGTGCATATGGAATAATACCTTCTGTAGGCATTCTTTTCTTTAATTCATTTACTTGTTTTGCGACTTCAACATCAAAGCCAAAAGAGACAGTATTTATCGAGTATTCCCCATTTACTTTTATTAAGTCGCAATCCATATATTCTGGTTCTGAATAGTTTGCCAGATTTAAAAAGTCTTCTCTTTTTAAATCTTCAAAATATTTCACAAAATCATTTCCCGTACCAATCGGAATAACCGAAATAATCACATTTTCTTTTTTAGCACATCCATTGATGACTTCGTGCAAAGTTCCATCTCCACCACAAACAAACAAATGTACAGGTTCATTGGATAGAGCATATTTTTTTGCGATAAATGTCGCATGTTCAGGACCCTTAGTTTTTTCGATAATGATTCTCTTTCCTTGAAAATGCTCTTTAATTTCCTTTATCAATTCATATTGACTGTTCTTTCCAGATTTAGGATTTACAATAAATACGTCCTTCATATACTCTTCCTTCCGTTTTATACTTCAATCAATCTTTCTACACAGGTGCTCGCAAGAAGTAGTCCTGCACTTGCAGGAACAAAAATTGCACTTGGTAATGGCTGTCCTGATTCTACTGGCATAGGAATTTCTGTAGATGCCACAACCCAAATTTTATTTCGTATACGGTTTTTTCGTTTCCATTGACGAATTTGTTTAGCCATTGGATCATAACTTGTCTTTTCTATTTCTGTAACAATAAGTTTTGTGGGATCTTTACGCCTAGCCATTCCCATACTTGATAAGAATGGTATATTTCGATCGATACAGGCTTGCATCAAATCTTTCTTACTTTGAATGGAATCAATACAGTCTACCACAAAATCAATGGGTTGTGAAAAAATCTCATCATCTTTAGTCTGATCATAGAAAAATGCATATGTATCCACAATACAATTTGGATTTAGTGTGCCAATTCTTTTCTTTAGTACATCTACTTTGACTTGATCTACTGTTTCTAAAGTTGCAACCAATTGACGATTAATATTACTTGGTTCCACGCAATCCTTGTCTATTAGAATTAGATGACCAATTCCCGTTCGTGCCAAGGCCTCTACGCAAAAAGATCCAACTCCACCCACACCAACAACTAGGACTGTTTTATCCTTTAGTGTTTCTAGAGCTTCTTTTCCAAGCAACAATTCACTTCTTTCATTTGTCTTCATCCATTAACCATTCCTTTACTGCACTATATATTTCATTTCTATTTTGGGCTTCAAACCAATGTACAGGCATTTGATTTTTAAACCATGTATATTGTCTTTTCGCATATTGTCTAGAATGTGTTTTTATAGCTGTTTTAACTTCTTCTATACTTTTTTCTTTTAAGAAATAATCCTTAAATTCTTTATATCCAATACCTTGAAAACTTGTATATTCCCATGTTTTTGGATTTGAAAACAATTCTTCTACTTCCTTGACTAAACCATTTTCAAACATAATATCCACTCTTTTATTGATTCGATCATGTAAAATTTCTCGATCTATATCTAAACCTAAAAAGTATACATCATACAATGGAATATGTTGTTGTTTGTCTTCTTGTTCCGATTTCGAGGTACCACTATGACAAATTTGAAGTGCTCTGATCAAACGTTTACGATTATTAGGATGAATTTTTTCTAGCGCTTTTGCATCTTTTTCTTCTAACATTACAACCAATTCTTCATTTGTTTTAGAATTTAAATAGGTTGTAAAAGCCACATCTTCTTGTTCTTCTTGAAATTCATAGTCATATAATGCTGCTTTTAAATAAAGACCTGTTCCACCACATAAAATAGGAAACTTTCCTCTTTTCACAACATCTTCGATAGCTTTACGACATTTTTCTTGAAAAACCTTTACGTTATAAGGTTCATCATAATTTTGTACATCTATCAATTCATGATGAACTCCCTGCATTTCTTCTTCAGTGACTTTGGCCGTCCCCACATCCATTTTTTTATATACTTGCATACTATCGCAAGATATTATTTCACCATTCAATTGTTTTGCCAGCCATACAGAAAGACTTGTTTTTCCGATTCCGGTTGGTCCTACAATTGCTAAAACTTTTTGTCTATCCACGTTCAAATTCCTTTCTCAACTCACCATCACTCATCACAATCACTGTAGGTCTTCCATGAGGACAGTGATATGGTTGTTTACACTTTTGTAAATCTAAAATGACTTGCTCCATTTCCTGCATAGATAATGGTCGATTAAAACGTATCGAACTATGACATGCCATTGTCGCAATCATATGCTTTCTAAGTTTAGCCATATCTACATCTTGATTTTCTACAAAATAATCTAATAAATCTTGTAAGAATTGTTTTTGATTCACATCATGAAACCATAGTGGAATTTCACGAAGAATCAATTGATCTGTGCCAAATGGTTCAAATTCAATACCAAAAAACGCGGTCTTTTCATTGATTGTCATATATTGAGCTAAAACATTACTTGAGACATCAAGTTGAATAGGAACCATTAGCGGTTGTTTATTTACGCATTGCACTAATAATTTCCCATTCAATTGTTCATAATGATATCTTTCTTGAGCTGCATGCTGATCTACAATAACTAAACCTTCTTCATTACTACATAGTATATAGGAATCGTGAAGTTGGGCTAAAACTTGCAAGTGTTTAAAAAACTCAGGCCCCTTATCATTAACATCTTCCACTTTAGGAATAGGATATGAAATAGGCTCTTCTTTTATTTTTATATCAGGAGCCTTTTTTTCTTCATATATTCTTTTTTCTTCAACCACTGCTTCTTTAATTGGATTATAGTTTTGAAAACTTTGTTCAATCGTTTTATCTTCTTTTGGATGCTGCTTAACAGGATATGAATATTGAATTTCTGGTTGTTCAAATATTACACTTTTCTTTTCAGGCTTACTGACTGCTACTGTTTTTAAAGAAGCATTCAATGCATCTTGAATCGTTTTCTTTATTAAATCTAACATTTCACCTTGTTTTGATAAGCGGACTTCCCATTTATTAGGGTGTACGTTTACATCAACCAATTGTGTATCTGAATCCATCTGCAAAACAACGATTGGAAAACGATTGGGTGGCATATAATCACTATATGCATCTAGAATCGCTTTTTGGATTGCAACACTGCGAATCAATCTTGTGTTTAGCGTTAAAAACATAAAGTATTTTGTAGCGCGATTAATTTTTGGTTGAATCGCATATCCATGTATATGAAAATCCTCATTACTTCCTTCAAATGGAATCGCATTCTGTGCTACTTCTTTTCCATACATTTGATATAGAATTTCTTGAATATTTCCATTGCCACTTGTTTGAAATACAACTCTTCCATCATGAGAAAGTTGAAAACGAATATTTGGATGGGATAGTGCCATTTTATTCATTAAATCTGCAATAACAGAAAACTCATATGAAGTGCTTTTTAAATGTTTAAATCGTGCCGGTGTTTTTATGAACAAGCCAGAAACATCTAATTTTGTTCCTCTAGGACAATTGCATTTTTCATCTACATCTAAACTTCCATAGTTATATCTTAATAATGTTCCTTCTTCTCCATTACTTGTCTGCAATTCGACTTGGGCAACAGAAGCAATACTTGGTAATGCTTCCCCTCTAAATCCCATCGTTTGAATATTAAACAATTCTTCTTCAGAATGCATCTTACTTGTAGCATGTCGCATAAAAGCTAAATGTGCATCTTCATGATCCATTCCACAACCATCATCTGTAATCACAATTCTCTCAATACCACCTTGATAGACTTCAACTTCTATAACGGTTGCTCCTGCATCAATACTATTTTCAACGCATTCTTTTACAATTCCAGCTGGTCTTTCAACAACTTCTCCAGCCGCAATCATATTTGTTAAGTGTTCACTCAATACATGTATTTTAGCCACACTTCACACCTCCATTCATATGATTTTCCTATTTATGATTCGATTTTTTCACTTAGTTTCTTTAATTCATACAGACAATCTAGAGCATCTCTCGGTGTCATTGAATCAATATCTAATTCTTGTAATTGTTGTAAAAGTTTGGATTTTTCAGGTTGAACTTGATCCATCACAAATAAACTTGGTTGATAATTTTGATTATTATCTTGGTTTTCAAAATTTAATAGAAGTTGTGACGCTCTGTCCAAAACAACCTTTGGTAAATGCGCTAATTTTGCGACATTGATACCATACGATTTATCAGCTTTTCCTTCGACAACACGATATCTAAATTCAATTTCATTTTTCTCTTCACGAACATCAACATGCACATTTCGCATAGATTGATGTTCTTCTGCTAATTCCGTTAATTCATGATAGTGTGTCGAAAATAACGTTTTTGCGCCAATTGCTTCATCAATATATTCAAGCATTGCTTGTGCAAGAGCCATACCATCATATGTTGCTGTTCCTCGACCGATTTCATCAAATAATATTAAAGAATGTTTCGTCGCGTAGCGCAAAGCTGTATTAGCTTCCATCATTTCTACCATAAATGTACTTTTCCCCGTTAAAATATCATCTGAAGCACCAATTCTTGTAAAAATACGGTCAAAAATAGGTAACTCTGCACTCTTTGCAGGGATAAAACTTCCCATTTGTGCCATTACCACCAATAAAGCGTTTTGTCGCATATAAGTTGATTTACCACCCATATTCGGACCTGTAATTAATTGGATATGTTCTTCTTCTGACATTTTCCAATCATTCGAAACATATCTTTTTTTCTTCATACGATCATCCAATATTGGATGTTTTCCTTCCACAACATTTACATTGTAACCTGGATGGAATATTGGACATACATATCCTTTTTCACTGGCAAGAATTGCCAAAGACACAAGTACATCAATCGTAGATAGCGCTTGTGCACAAGCATGAAGATCAAATAAGTCTCTTTTAATTCTTAATAATAAGTCATTAAATAAACTTTGTTCCAACTTTACCTTTGTTTCTTGTGCATGTAAAATTTGTTCTTCTTTTTCTTTTAATTCCTGTGTAACAAATCTTGTTGCGTTGGCAAGTGTTTGTTTCGGGTGATATCCAAATTCTTCTTTGATGTTTGATAAATTTCCATTACGAACCTCGATAAAATAGCCAAAAATACGATTGTATCCGACTTTTAAAGATTTTACGCCCGTTCTTTCACGTTCTTTAGCTTCTAGTTCTAAAATAAAATCTTTACCTTTTTTGGCAATTCTTCTTACTTCATCTAATTCTTGATTGTACCCATCATTAAAGACTCCACCTTCTTTTAGTGTAAGTGGTGGATTTTCTATAATCGCATTTTTAATTTCATTGTATAATTCTTGGCAGTCTGGAATTTCATTAAATTTTGGATATGAATTTAAAGTAGTAGCCAAATCTAAAATAGGTTTGGCATGTTCTAATGTAGCTACAAGTTGAAGTACATCTCGAGGACTGGCGTTGCCATATGCCATACGACTTGCAAGTCTTTCCATATCATATACATAGACTAAATGTTCCTTCAAATTTTCTCTTAACATAAAGTTCTCTTTTAAATCTTTTACCGCTGCCTGTCTTTTAGAAATCTTTTCAGCATCAATTAATGGATATTCAATCCATCTTTTTAACAGTCTTGATCCCATAGCACTTTGACATTTGTCCATAAAAGACCATAAGCTTTCTGCCTTTGCGTTTGTTGATTGACTTGAAACTAACTCCAAATGATTCTTCGTTTCATAATCCATGACTAACACTTTATCTTTATCCATCGATTCGATTGGTAAGAAATGATCAATATGTTGCTTTTGCGTGTCTTTTAAATAAGCCATTAAAAGTGCAAAAGATTCTTGTAAAGACTCTGATTCAATTCCATTTAATAACGGAAGGTCTTGCAAATCAACACTTGCCTTTTTATGTTTCGAAATAAGTATTGTTTCCATTTCTTCTAGTGCGCTCATCCACTTTTTATCCATTGACATCGGACAAACAAGTTCACTTACATTTTGTTCTAACAACGCTTTTTGTAGAGCAACTAATGATCGTTGTAGCGTTTGATATTTCAATTCACCCGTACTTAATTCACAATAGATCACCGTAATTTCAAAACTAGAAACATCACACGATGCCATATAGTTGGAAGTTTTGGCATCCATAGTTGCATCCATATATGTTCCTGGTGTAATAATTTTAACAATTCCTCGATCTACCAAACCTTTTGCACTGGAAGGATCTTCTAATTGTTCGCAAATCGCAACTTTATAGCCTTTTTTTACCAATCTTTGAACATATGAATTAGCAGCATGAAAAGGAACACCACACATAGGAACTTTCTCTTCTACACCTGCACTTCTTCCAGTTAATACTAAATCTAATTCTTGTGAAACCAATTTTGCATCTTCAAAAAACATTTCATAAAAATCCCCTAAACGATAAAATAAAATCGCATCTGGATTTTCTTCTTTCATTTTTAAATAATGCTGCATCATTGGTGTATATTTTTTTTCTGCCATAAATCATCATCCTAACATGACTATTATACCAAAATTTCAAAATAAATATGTTATAATTAAAAACACTGAATAAGGAGGTTTCACTAATGAAACAAACAATTCAATGGAAAAACAAATCCATACAAATTGATATTGGTTTGATTCTAATTCTAATCCTTTTTGGTTTAACTAGTTGTTTTGCGTTATACAATTCTTTCAATTTAATTAAATCCGGAAGTGGATATTCATATTTATTGCGTCAATTATTTTGGTTTGTCGTAGGATTTATCGCAATGTTTTTCCTTACAATTCTCCAAAATAAAAAAATATATTCCTATATGGATACAGCTTACAAAATTTTAATGTTGTGTCTTGTTTATTTATTTTTATCTCGTATGTTATTTAACTTTGTTGGAATTTCGCTGCCTTTCGCAAGTGAAGTCAATGGTGCCATTTCATGGTTTCAATTGCCATTGATTGGTAGTTTCCAACCAAGTGAGTTTATAAAAATCGTTTTGATTGTTTTAGTTTCACAAATTATTGTTGAACATCAAAATACACATCCAAACCCAACCCATAAAGATGATTTATTATTACTTTGGCAAATCGCAAAAGTACTATTTCCACCATTATTTTTAATCATGATGCAACCGGATACTGGTATATGTATTATTATTGTTTTCAATATTTTTATTTTAGTTTGTTGTAGTGGTATCCGAAAAGAATATGTCATCGGAATTTTTGCCTTTATAGCTATTGTTGTCGGAACATTCTTGTTTTTATATTTTGAATATCCTGAAATTCTTTCATCATTTATATCTTCATATAAACTACAAAGAATTGATGCATGGCTAGAACCAGAAAGTAATATTCGAGGCAGTTCAAATCAGCTGTATACCGCATTATTGTCATTGGGTAGTGCTGGTTTAACAGGATATGGTTTGCAGGCAAATATCATTTCAATTCCAGAAGCACATACAGACTTTATTTTTGCGGCATTCGGTCAGTGTTTTGGTTTTATCGGAACAACATTTATTCTTATTCTTTGTTTATTACTTGATATTTATTTGTGTAAGATTGCTTATGCTACAAAAGATAGAAAAGATCGATTTATTGTTATTGGTATTATCGCTATGCTATTATATCAACAACTTCAAAACACAGGTATGATTGTTGGATTGCTTCCAATTACCGGAATCACATTACCACTTATATCTTATGGTGGTAGTAGTATTCTTTCATATTTTATATCTTTCGCAATTATTTTAAATATTTCACCAGCATCAAAAAGAACGATTCATTTGAATCGCTCTAGAAAAAAAATCAATATAAATTTTTAAGTCTTGTTAAATAGGAATAAGTACGATATCTTGCAAATCGTACTTTTTTTGTGCTTGAATGTATGATGATTTCAGATATAGATTCTAAATCCCTTTCTAAATGATCATAACATACATGAGCATATGCTAAAGTATCGCCTCTAACACTAATTTTACGATTATCATTCATAATATATGGGTTTTTTAAAGAATGATGATTCTTATGTGAAATAGGCATAATTTCACATAACTGTAACACTTTTAATCCAGGATCTACAACCGCACCTTTTAACGCACGATTGACTGCTGTAGAGCCTGATTGAGTACTGATACAAATACCTGAGCCTTGACTACTTTCAAAGAACTCATCATCAATTGAAATATCCAACACTAATGTTTTAGCAAGACTTTCAATTCGCACTTCATTTAATGCATAAAGCGTTTCATTTACTTGAGGAAGATCCATTTGAAGTAAATTGAATTCTTCAATCACTGGTTTATTATGCTTTAAATCATAAATTAAATGATCCACTTCATCTTGAGTATAATCTGTAAAAAAGCCAAGATTTCCTGTATGTATCGCAACAAATTGGATTTCATCTAATTTATCAATATACGTATGAATTGCCCTTAGTAAAGTTCCATCTCCTCCAACAGAAAAAATAACTTCACAATTCTCTTCCTCATATTCCCATCCAATAGAAATACATTTTTTCTTTAGAGCCTTTGCAACTCGTTTGGAGTTTTCATCTCCTCTATCTACCATACTAAAACGCATTAAATCACTTCCTCTTTTTTTTAATATATTGTAACATATTTATGGGTGATATAAATGTACGATAATATTGAAAGAGAATTAAAATTATTGATTGATGAAAAAACTTACGAAAGTATTATGAAATCATATGATTTTCATATCCCGATTATTCAAACAAATACATACTTTGACACCGAAAATCAAGATGTGAAAAAACAATACGGAGCAGTCAGAATAAGAACAATTCAAGACAAAAAGATATTTACACTAAAAATCAAGAAAGATGAATATACGCATTATGAATTTGAAAAAGAAATATTCACAAACGATATAAAAGAAATTGATGATCCGGAAATCTTAAGCTGGTTTGATCAATATCAAATTCCTAAAGCATTACATCCAACAGCTAGTTTTACAACTTTACGCAATGTATATGAATTTGAAAATGGAGAATTATGTTTAGACAAAACCACTTTTAAAAATCATATTGATTATGAAATTGAATACGAATACACATCTGAACATGATGGAATTTTATTCTTCAACTCAATTTTAAATAAATATGGATTAAAATGGCAAAAAAATTGCCCTAGCAAAATTGCCAGAGCAATGAACGATTAAAATTTATGAGTTAATCGATAGAAGAAGGATTTAGAATTATATTCTTCTTCTTTTTTCTTATAATTTTCTATTTCCTCTTTGTTTTTATTATAAAGTTCTTCTACTTCTTTTAGTTTCTGATTTTCAGATTCTAATTCAGATATTTTTTCATCTTTTGTTTGAGTCTCTAACAAGAACGTTTGTCTGCTTTTTTCAATTTCTAACTTCAGCTTTTCTTGATATAATTGTTTGATCTGAGCTTGGGCTTTCTCTTTCTCTTCTATAATAGCTTTTAATTTTTCGTTTTCAAACCGAAGCTCCATTTCTACAGTAGAAACTTCATGCTTTTCTTTTCTAAAGTAAGTAGATAATCTTTCAACTCCTTCTGCCTTAATAGTGATTCTTCGAGTTACTGGATTTTTATACTTCCAGTCTTTGTCTGGATTATCTTTTACCAACTTTGCGATAGCTTTATCTACTGTGTTTCTTGATTTATTAAAATGCTGACATATCTGCGCAATATCCATATCATAATATACATCAATTGCTGACGCTTCTTCAGACATATTCACGTCCCCTTCCTATGAAAGTCATAACAATAATATAACGAGTCACGATAAGTCTATCATAGTTTTTTAAATAAAGCTATACCTATATATGAATTTCCTATTATTTTTATATATGTCATAATTCATTTAATCTTTTTCATATCTTTCTCACATGAAACGTCATAAATTGTTTTAAGATTGAAAATGTGTTGTTTAAAACAATTCACTTTTCATATTTATATCACATGATTGCAATTATAAATTTCATATCTCATTTATTCAATTCATATGAGTGCGTATTTATAGTTTTTAATTTTCATATGACTGATAAATTTATATTTTCTCATCATATGAATCCCTATTTTTAACATTTCTAAATTCAGATTGGTTTTCAGATTTTTATTTTTTATATTTTTAAAATCACATGAATATATAAATACTTAAAAATAGATACGATTATTCACATTTTCTTCATATGATATGTCAGAATACTATTTCAAGACTTTCTACTTCTCCATGTGATTTTTATCTGAAAATATTTTAAAATTCCTTAAATAAGCGTTATTCCTATTATTTATATAAAAATAAGTCGTTCATGTGTGATTAAATCATATGAACAAGTATTTTTATGTATGAATATTCCTTATTTAGTCACATATAATAAAAAAATCGTATGAAATATCATAAATACTTCATACGATTAGGCATATTTAAGAGCTTTTACGCCCTTCAAACGCTTTTAACAACGTCATAGCGTCTGTGTAGTCTAAATGGCTGCCTACAGGTATTCCATGAGCTAATCTTGACACTCTACACTTACCTTCTAAAAGCTTAGATATGTATAATGCGGTTGTCTCCCCTTCTACAGTAGGATCCAATGCTAAAATAACTTCTTCTGTATTCTCGTTAACCCGTTTTAACAACGTCATAATATTTAATTGATCTGGTAAAACTCCCTTTTGTGTATTAATTAAACCATCAAGTATATGATATACGCCATTGTATTCTTGCATAGATTCAATTACTGATATATCTTTTGGGTTTTGTACAACACATATGATATTCTGATTACGATTTGAACTCTTACAGAACTCACATAGCTCATCTTCTGTTAAGTTACCACAACATGTACATTTTTTTACTTTCTTTTTTAGATTGGTTAAAGTTTCTGCCATTTCAGATATTTCATCATCAGACCAACCTAATACAGTAAATGCATATCTCTCAGCTGTCTTAGCACCTACTCCTGGTAATTTCTGAAATTCATATATTAAATCATCAAATGTTTTTGGATACATATTTTACCTTCTAATCTTCTTTTATCTCAATATTAGGGAATAAACTTTTCATATGATCTTCTATACTCATATTATTCTCTGTTATAGACTCTTTTCTTTTTAAATGAACTTGAAATGGTTCTGGAAGATTTCCACTAATCATCTTCTCTTTAAAAGTATCGAGAACTCGTGCTTGTTGTGTTTTATCCAATGCAAATACTTTCTTTGCCTTTCCTAATAACACTTCCATAAAATCTTCATATCCATAGTTTAATTCAAATTCATTAATTTGTTTTGCGAAGATTTCACTCGATGCACATACCACAATATAATTCGATCCACTTGCCATTATAATACTATTTCTTAATGATGCTGCGTATTTTCCAAATTCCAAGCTTGATGTGAATTGTCCTATATTATTGAATTTAGTTGTATCTATGTTTCTTTCCATTTTATTGGCTCCAACAAGCAGTTGGACAACAAAATCATCATTCAATATGATTTTATTATCTGTGTTTTCTGACTGTTTTAATGTTTCACGTGAAACATCAGAAATTTCAGATTTCTCAAAAACCTTATTTTTATCAACTATTTCAACGTTTTTCTCAATAATATCTGAGTTATCAGAACCATCATCATATGACGTTTCATAATTATCTTCTTCTTCAATGTCCGAATTATTATCATATTCAGATTTAAATTTATTACTTTTTGGTTCATATGAATAACTAGAAATTTTTAATAAAGACGCTTCTAGATAATCCAATGCATTCGACGCATACGTATATTTATTATATGTATCCATTAGTTCTTCCATACATTGAATTCTGAAATGAATAGGAGCGGATTTAAAATATTTCCGAATCATATCTTTGTTCATATCCGATACTAAAGTAGAATTTTCTGAATAATCTAGAATTAAACTATCTTTTAACATATGAATAAAGTCTGCTGTCAAACGTTTAATATCCATTCCCATATCTGAATATTTCTGAATATCTTTAATAAAACAATCTACATCTTTTTTATAAACTGAACTAAATAATTGACCAATATCTTCTGATGTTATGACACCATAAATTTTTCGAATATCATTCACATCAATATGAGATGTACAATATGCTACGCATTGATCCAAAATAGATAAAGCATCTCGCATACCTCCATCCGCAAGCTGTGCAATTAATGTCAAACCATCTTGATCAATTTCTATTCCTTCATTTTTACAAACAACAGACAATCTGTATTTTATATCATTCACACTTACTTTATTGAAATCAAATCTTTGACAACGAGAAATAATCGTAGGCAATACTTTATTAGGTTCTGTTGTCGCAAATATAAAAATCACATGAGCCGGAGGTTCTTCTATTGTTTTTAACAAAGCATTGAATGCTCCTGAAGTCATCATATGAACTTCATCAATAATGTAGATTTTGTATTTTCCTTGCATTGGTGCATACTTTACTTTATCAATTAAATTTCTTACCTCATCAACTCCGTTATTACTAGCCGCATCTATTTCAATAATGTCTGGATGACTTCCATTTGCGGCCATTTTACAATTCTCGCAAATTCCACAAGGAGCATCTTGACTGTTCGTACAATTCAATGTCTTCGCAAATATTTTTGCGATTGAAGTTTTCCCTGTACCTCTAGGCCCACAAAATAAATAAGCATGCGCAATACGATTTTGAATAATCGCATTTTTTAATGTTTGAATTATATGTGTCTGACCAACAACTTCATCAAAATTACTTGGTCTATATTTTCTATATAACGCTTGATATGCCATTCGTTTATATCCTTTCTATATTGTTTTCCTGTATCTTATTTTATCATAGTTTTACTCATTTTATTTGATGTATTCTATATATATAAAAAGCAGAAATCAATCTGAATTATGATTTCTGCTTCTTTTTCATATCTCTTTTCTTCTTAAAGAATTGCTTCAATAAATCTGAACATTCAGATTCTAGAATACCTTTCCGATATATTGGATGATGATTAAATTCAGATACTTCGAATAAATTTATACATGTGCCTACACAACCTCCTTTAGGATCTGTTGCTCCATAAACAACTTCTTTGATTCTAGATTGGATAATAGCACCTGCACACATAGGACATGGTTCCAAAGTTACATACAAAACACAATCTTCCAATCTCCATGTACCTAATTTTTTACAAGCTTTTTGAATAGCCATGATTTCAGCATGTGCAATACTTTGTTGCAAAGTCTCTCGCTTATTATATCCACGAGCTATGATTTTATCATCTTTTACAATAACACAACCAATAGGAACTTCATCATAGTCTTCTGCTTTCTTTGCCTGCTTGATAGCTTCCTTCATCCATTTCACATCATCCATAAATTTTATTCCTTCCCATGTATATTATATATTTAATGATTATAGTGTACAAAAAAACTACTACACATGATGGAGCTTACTTAAGGCTGCTTCGTTCCCGACCTGACCTGATTCATAAGACATCATTGTAGTAGCTTAGTTATTATATCAAATCCATTTTCAATTCGCAATAGAAAAAGCTGTCAAATGACAGCCTTAAGGATCGGTAGTTCGACAGTTGTAAAATCGTAAATATTCCAAATGTCGCTTATGTAGCGCTTTTTTTATGTCAAATTTTC
>NZ_CAKVJB010000025.1 GCF_934754935.1 uncultured Holdemanella sp.
AATTACAAGCTATAAAACAAAAAGAGAGGAGCTGAACTCCATAAGCGATAAAATTCACTTACTCGTTACAGCCCCTCATTTTTTTCATCATTTTATCTAATTCAAAACGAAAATTGAACTCTTCTATATCCTGCAATCCAATATAGTAAAGACAATCAATATCTTCATGATCAAATACGTAACAACTATCCTTATCCATATAGCCTTCTGGCCATAGACATCCTGCATAATCATACACTTTCTTTGTCCTTACATTTTGTTGAAGACGCCCAATGATCATTAATTTTTTAGTTCCCTCTTTTAAAGTCACTACACTTCCAATTGGTAATAAGTCTTTCATTTAACCTCCTTTAATAACTCACATTGATCTTAAAGCCCAGCCCCGCAATAAAGCCAAGCTTCGATCCGATTTCCCACTCTCTATTTGAAAAATGATATGAAAAGTTTGCCTCAGCACTTCCAACACTTCCTTGTGCCGTTAAAGTTACTTTTGCACCAAGAATATTTAAAACACAACGCGTTTCTCCTCTTAATGCCGCTACTCCAACACCCGCCTCAAAAGACTGTTCTTTTTTAGAAAATACAGCCTTACAATTCGCATACGCCACACCAACTTGTCCAGTTGCACGAGCACTCGCATATACTTTAGAATTACCAACACGCGCATTCACTGTTGATGAGAATAATGCCGCATTCGCTTCACCTTGTAATACAATCCTCGGATCAAATTTTTTGTTTTTCCATAATCGAGCACTGATGCTCGATTTGATTTCTCCATCTAATATAGTCGCATTGGCTCCAATATGAAAATAATCCCTTGTATAGTTTTTATTCCATTCCTTTAAAGATGCTGTATATTTGATTGAACCATAAGAATAGCGACTTTGTTTCGTAAGTTGCGAAACCAAATTCAAATTTACATACTTAGTAAAATTATGTTTGCCAGGCTGAAACAACATTTGTTTGTTTTCCGTAGTCTCAATTAAACTTGCACTTTTCGATAAGTAATTCGAAATATCCATAATTTCTTTTGCGATACGATTCTGCCTTTCTTTTAATACAGGATCCTGAAAAACAATACTTCTTGATGCGAGCGAATTAAATTGGACACTTAAATTTTTACAAGAAAAACTATCGGCTTTCACGATTTAAAATTTCCTGTTTCTGTATCTGAATCAAATATTGAATTCGCGATACCTTTTGATTTACATAGACAAATTCTTCACTCGATACTACATTTTTTGTTTGATTCAAAAGAGAGTTTAAATCATTTGACAATACATTATAGAATTGTATCTCATTCATGATGCATCAAATTTTGTTCGTTTTCCTGATATAGATTTGCGGTTTGATGTAAATATGTAGAAAAACGCGTTAATGTTTCCAAATACGACATCATGGCAGGATTTAATGTTTGAAACTGTTCCATAAAATATTTAGATGCTGGAGACTGCCAAATCGATTCCACATAATACATCTTAGATTCAATTTCATTAAATACAGTTTTTATCTCATTGGCATACGCATCCACCTGCTTAGAATATGCCATTACATCTTCACTTGATATTTGAATTTGTGCCATAATCATTCCTCCTACAATAATAATTTAGCTTGCTGAACACGATCTTGTTGAAGCTGTTCATAAACCGAAGCTGTTTGTTTTAAAACATTACTATATTCTAAAATTACTTGATACATTTCATTTAGACTGGGTCTAAATTCTTCTAACTGATTTTGAAACGCTAAATGATCCACACCTTGCCAAATACTTTGCATCTGCTCTACTCTCTTATATAAATTTTGAATTAGATCATTATAGCTATCCGCTTTGTTTTTTACATAGACACTTGCTTGATATACTTCTGAATAATCCACTGAAATTTTCATTACTTACCTCCCATAAATCAACATATCGCAATGCGCAATATGATTCTCTTTAAATGTTTTATTCAAATCCAAAAAACACATAACTGTAACATTAAACACATATCGTACTTCATACGCTAAAAACTCATCAAAAAAATCTTGTACTCGATACGATTCAGAAACAAAAATCATTCTTCGATCAAAAGAAAGATATATACCTATCTCATTCATGAATTCCAATCCCTTCATTTTGATCTTTAAAAAACACACAGTCAAAGCTTTCATAAGGAAGCTTACGCCTTAGTGTATATCCATATTCTTTCAATCCATAGCCAATCCATACTACTTGCGCCTGGTATAACGCTTTTTGAAACACTTCATTTGTCAATAATTTAAAATCTACACAAACAACATATACATCACTATTAGAATCTAATTTAGAACTGATCTTAAGATGCGAAAGATTTTCACATATCGGATAAACTCTATCCTTATATTCTTCATGCATATACAAAATATAAAGCTTTCTTTTCTCATCAATAAATACAGGACGATCACTTTCACTTTCGAAACCAATACAATTTCGTTCTTTTTGATAAGAAAATGATCTACACTCTCTTCTTTCAAGCTTATCTTCTAATACTCGATTATAAATACATTCTACATATGCATTTTCGTAACATGTCATGTTTAGATAAGAAGGCAAATGGTAGGTGTCAAAATATATTCTTTTATCATCTAAACTCTCCACATCAAACACATACTTATTTTGAATCCATTTTAATCGAGAATTTTCATGATCTGTAAAGACAAACGCATACACATTTTCATTCAATAAAGATAAATCAAGATTTTCATCTTCAAAAATAATACAAACTCCACTTTGAATCTGATGAAAACACCTAGACTTAAAAAAGCTAAAATCCACATAATCATTTAATACATTCGTTCCATACACATAAATGGTTTCATCTTTAAAATAATGTATTAAACTATATACAATATCCATACTCTTCGTATATACAAGCTGTAAATGATCAAACACAAGCTCATACTGCTTTTGTATAAAAGGAAGATCTAAAACTCCAAAAACATCTTTAGAAACATTCTTTGGCAATAATACCCATGATCTTTCTTCCTTTAACACATTGACTTTTTCTTTTAGGACATCCACAACACGTTTACTTACATGTTTTTTAGATTGGATAACTTCTTTTCGCTCATTGATTTCACACCATGATCTTTCATCGACATATTTTTGTAGATAAAAACTTCTACATTCCAAACTCTCATTTTTAGTTTGTAGAATCATATCCCCCGGATTCTTTAAAGTATAAGCCTTTTCGTTTTGTAGAATCTCACGACTATCCTGCACATTATTCACATGAAAACATGCCTTCCAACTTGTATTTGACATAACTTGATCATCAATCACTCCCAGAGGTTTTTGCGTACTCAGAACTAAATGTATCCCTAAAGATCTTCCAATACGTGCAATTTCTTGAAGTTGTGACATGAATTGCGGAAAGCGAAGCTTTAATTGCGCAAATTCATCCACAAATATCCATAAATGTGAAAGCGTATGCGTTTCATTATAGGCATTGATATCCGATACTTTGGCTTCTAAAAATAAACGTTGCCTTTTTTCAAGTTCATAATTCATACTCATAAAGAAACGTTCCATCGATTGTATATCCAGATTTGTGACGATTCCTGCACAATGCGCAAATTCATAAAACGGCTGTCCAAAAGCGCCACCTTTAAAATCAATTAATATATATTGAAATTGACTTGGAGTATTATGCCAAATCATCATCATTAGTAAGAAACTTATAAATTCACTTTTGCCAAAACCCGTCATCCCCGCAACCAATCCGTGAGATCCATATGTATGAAAATCCATATACACGATTTGATTGGAATCACTCATTCCAACGGGAACCTTCATCATATACCGCTCTTTTCGAATTGGCCCATTCTCAATCAACTGTTGATAGAAATCCATATTTTGTGATTTTAAAAGATATCTTTTCTGATCCTTATTTATATTGGAAATACATATATTTTGAATACAATAGTCATAATGGAAGGATGGTTCTTTCTTTCCCATATAAATCAAACAATAATACGCTTTGGGTAAACACTTTACATCCGTCGTCACCACAATCACTTCTGAATTCGACTTTTCATTTACTATACAAAATGGATTCAATAAAACATCTCTTATTTCATCAAAGCCTTGAAGCCACAACCACTTACGCATCGAATTTGAATACCACAAATAGTTTTCAAACAAAACCAAACTATCCTCAATATTCCCCATGATCCAACACACTTCGCCTTTTTTTAAGAATATAGGTTGGAGTATTTTGGTATTTAAAGATTCGATCAATTGCTCTCTTTTTTGAATCAAATCATTTAATGCATATTCGTAAGATACTTCACGATACGAAATATCACACCACTTTGATTTTGTACACCCCACATAAACAACATCCTTTGTTTCATGTTTAAAAGTATCTACATACTTTTGAATATATACATTCACTTTCTTTTCAAAATCATGCTTCACTAAATCTTCTTTTTCATACATTCGTTTTAAATACATATCGTACATATCTAAACTTTTCTGATTTTCTTTTACACTCAATTTATATTGATAGTTTCGATTATATAAACCATAAATCATAAAAGTTGTAGCCATTGTCAGTGAACTGATCATACTTGTAAGTAGTGTATCCACTCTTTGTTTTTGAAGATATCCAATCAGAATCGAAGAAATAAAACCAGAACTTGCGATCATACACGATGGACCAATGGCACTAAAAAGACTCTGCTTACAAACTACACGATGGATTTGAGGCATCTGTATATCCCACTTTTGTAGAGTTGGTAATCGAACATTTAAATTCGATGGATAGAACACTAACTCTTTCATTGTTAGATCCTTATTTTCAAAAGGATTATCTACCATATCTATAAGTAGATACTTTTTAAAATAAATCATACGGATATTCGCAATCACGATTTCATCCTGAATACTTAACTGAGTTGAATGTACACGCTTTGAATTCACATATGTACCATTTAAACTATCTAAATCTGTCAATACATCCTTTTCAATTTTAAAATGAAGCCTTGATACTCCACTTACACACAACGAAACATCGCATAAATCGCTTCTTCCCACTTGAATAGAATTCGCTATTGGAAAATGACATTGTGTACTTTGTTTTTCATCAAGAACGAAAGTTGTATGATCCAAAATACAAGATTCATTGAAGCGTAATACTTTTTTATTTTGTTTGTAAAAAATACAAATTCCATTTGTCCTTTTCTCAAACCGAAAACCTTCATATTCATGAATAGAATCTACATCAAACCACTCACAATAATTCTTTGTATATATCCATAACTTGATCATAATTTAAAGAATCGCTTGATCCATATCCAAAGCTTGTACATAAATGTTTTCTTTATGGCTTGTTTTTTGACTTCTGATTTTTTTATCGTAGTAACACCCGTATCATTTTTAGCTTTGACTTCAATGGTCGTTTTTGATTTTCTTAATGATATTTCCACAAAATCATGTCCTAATACATCTTTTGAAATCTCAACCTTCTTTCCATTCACCAAACAAGATTCAATCTGATCTTCAGAATAGATTTGTACTTTATTCTTTTTGCGCACATAATGAATCTTCGGTTTCAATTTTGAAGTTAGTACTTTCGTATTTTTTTCTAAGACCAATTCATTCTTTTCATTTACACTCCATATTCGTTCAAATGTTGCCACTTGATCACTACGCAAGATCTGTTCACTTTTCGAAACCATTTCTATTTTCTTATCTGGACTAAACACAAATTCATATTCTTTTATTTCAAGATTTGACAATGCATCTGTCGTGTACGTTTTCACTTTTAACACATCATTTTTAAGCATACGATTGAATACTTTTTCAAGATCCATATCCATCAAGACCCCATTTATGTAATATTCAACACGCATATTTGCGCTATTGTCATCCTTCAAAAAATCAAACTTAGGTGATTTCTTAATTATTTTTTTATCCAACACCTGTTCATTATTGAGATACAAACTTGTTGATGGAGCCCTCTTATCAATTCGTACAATAACCATATCCGTAACCTCATTTCCAAAGGCATCCATGGCATACGCAAAGATTTTATAGAATAAATCTTTATTTTCTACAGCCTTTAAACAAATCTCTTCATTAAACGGGTGACGATCTTTGATGCCATCTAGTTCCACATCCACATACGCTTTCTTTATATATGGAACATACCAATTCAAGCCTACAAGCACATCTTCATTTGAAACTTTACTTGATGGCTGTAAAGTGATGATAGGCTGAATATTGGAATATACAATCGATCCCTCTAACGCTTTTTTGATTTGAGGATATTCCTTATGTTCTAGAACAAATGTATACGTTCCATTTGAAGTAAAATCAACCGTTATTGAATCTAGATTTTCTAAATCTAGCGAATAACAGAAATTTTCATCACAATATACCTTCAAGTAAAATGGTGTTTCACAAATTCCATCAAACTTTAGATCCATCTTATTCTCTTTTGTATATAACGTTTCCTTTAACTCGCATTCAGGAAAAACAATTGGCAATATATCAATTTTTCGTTCTACCTCATTACCCGCAACATCTCTACAAAGAATTCTTAATATATGATTTTGATTTGTCACATCTAAATCAAATTCTTTGCCTTCACAATCCAATTTCTCATCATCTAAATAAACTTCTATACTCTCTATATTTTCTTCTAAGATTTCAACATGTATAGTTTCTTTATTTTCTAAAGGCAAAACATCCATAATATTATGATCTTTTGCCTTAACTACCACATCCGGAATGGTTGTATCTAAAAGAATTGACTTTTCACCTTGATCTAAGGCATAGCCATCTACATCTTTTAATATATAAACAAGTTGTGTAACACCTTCTTTTTGAACATCAATATACGTATGTTCTTGACTTAGATCCACTTGTTTTCCATCATAAATAACTAAACTTGAATCCAGGTCTACTTTTTCATCAAAAAACAATTCAATATTTTGACTCGATGAAGCTACACCATTGATAAATGAATTTGTTTCCTGCCAATATATATAGTCTGTATAAGCTACATCTTGCATCCAGATCATAAACTCCTCCAAAATTCGTAGATTTCATTCCACCGATTACTTTTTAAATGATCAATAAATACCACAGGTACTTCCATGATTTCACCCTCCTTATTTCGTAATAAAAGTAAATATTCTAAGTAATTACATCCTAAATCTTCAAATTCTTTTGTATACTTCAACAGTTGTGATTCATCCACGCTCTCTAACCAAGTATTCACAGGTATCAATGAAATCTTAAACTCTTCATGAATTGCGATTTGTAGACACTGATTATATATATCCAGCTTATCCTTTAATAACATGTTGTTTTCTTTTGCCAAAGTCATACAACGATTCACACGATTGGCATTCGGTTTTAAATACATCATCACAAAAGCTTCTATTTCAGAATCCTTTTTTAAAGACACATGATCATATACATATTGAATCAATGTCGCATCATTAGTAGATATCGCCTCCTTCATCAAAAATATGGATGCTTGTTCATTTTGGTATACATCATCTAAGATCCAGTCATTTAAAATCCATGTATATAAACGATCTTTTTGATCAGATTCATGATATGCCTTTTCAAATAAGGCAATATTATGATGATAGTAATAGGCATCAAACACATTTTTTGGACTTGTACTTTTTAAAATTAAGAAGACAGACAGAATACATATAGAAAGTACAACCAAGATGTGAATGAGTATATGTAAAAGAATCATTGTCTTAAACGTAGATAAACGCGATATTCTTTTTTCTTGTTTTCGATGACATAAATATACGATGGGCATCATCCAAAATCCAAAGAGCTCATGTACTAAAGATCCCAGCGCATAGATATCACAACGAACATCTTTTTCGTTGAGATTCATTAATTCGGGGGCACAATTGGATCTAGATGCCATAATTGCCACTCGTGAATGATTTTCGATACACGCATTAAAATCAATTAAATAAAAACGATTTTGATAATAGATAATATTCTCTAATTTCAAATCAATATAGAGATAGCCAATCTCATGCAATGCTTGTAAAACAATCAACACATCCCACAACAAGCGATACCTTTTAATTATGCCTTTGTATTGCTTCATAAATTGTTTGGCATTGATTCCCGGAATATAGGTTTCGACAAAATATTGTCCCATCTCATCTTCAAAACACGTTACTAAACTAGGCGCAAGGATCGAATTCAATTTTGAAAGCACATCGATTTCGGTTCTAAATTGATGTTTATATCGCTTTGTTTCATAGTTTTGACACATTTTTAAGATATAAATACATGCACTTAGTTCATCTTGAATTCGATATACATTTGAATTGTAAGAATCTAAGATCTGATATCGATTATTCTTTAAATTCACATTCAACATCACCAAATCGTACTTTCATTCCATTTTTTAAACGCATCTTTCGTTTGACTTCTTTTCCATTTAAATACGTTTTGTTCGTACTCTTTAAATCTTGAATATAATACCTGTCATTTTCACAAATGATCTTGGCATGTTTTAAAGAAACACTTACATCTTGAAGTCTAACATCGCAAATCATCGCTCTTCCCACTAAATTAATTTCATTTGACAATGCGTACGTATCATGATCAATGAGTAAACAAGCTGAAAAACGAACTTGAACTTGTAAAAGCTGTGTTTTATCTTCCGAAACAGATTCAACAGGTTGATCTCTATGAAAAGCTTGTATAGGTTCTTTGACTTTAAATGTCTGCATACGCTTATGTTTGAAGAAGGAAAATTTCTTTGGGTAGTACAATGTTCGAATATTATCAAGTCCTAAGACAAGATTGGGCAAACTAAACTCTGCACTTTTTAAAAACTTCAATAAAAAACCAGGGATTTCAAATGCGGTTGTCGTCTGCATTGTCTTTGCGATATACTCGACCCATTTTTCAGACATATCTTTTTGAAACATCCAATTCGATATTTGTATAGGAACAACCACAAACGCAAAACGATCTCCAAATCCAGAAACAAATACATAGTCCGGATCAAATAGAACAGGTTTATTTCGATTGGATGCGATAGCTTGTTCAAAAAGCTGATGCAAGAAAATATATCCTTCTTCATTTTCAAACACATATTGACTCAAAAAATCATGTAAAGGAATATAGCCTTCAGTCGCATAGACAATGGATGCACTTTTTTCATTTGTGAGCATACAAGGAAGACAAAAATCATCATTCGACATGCGATCAAAGATGGATAGATCTAATAAACTTGGATCTTTTAAATGAACATACAAGTGGTTTTCATCCTTTTTATCTTGTTCTATCCATTCACTCATTTCATCACCTCCATATTCTTAAACGTTTTTAAAAGAGGTTTTTCGAGAAAACTTTCATTATTTTTTTGATTTTTCGCACTTTTTTGTCTAAAATGAAACAATGATGAAATCTTTAACTTATATTCACGTTTATTTAATCCAAACCATACTCAATATTCTTCCTTTTTTCTGGATCGATGTATTTTACGATAATCAAACTTATATTGGAAATCAATTACATCATCCTATCTATTTATTTTTATGGGCACTAAGTTCGGCCTTTGGCTTTTATTATTATTCAAAGAAAATCTGGGAAAAATATGATGTGAAATACAACAAAAAAAATCATGCTCTAATTTGTATAGGCATGATTCTTTCATGTTCAATTCCTTATAAGGATATTACGCTTTTAAAAGATCTACACGTATGGCTATCCATCCTATTTGTCGCTTCATTTATTATGGAATGGTTTTTCTATATTCCTGTAAATCTAAATAAAAACTCAATCCTGTTCTTCATCAACATCGGATTGAGCTTTGTGTTCACATTTATGTTTGGCCATATCACAGGCTTTTGTGAAATCTATTTTTCTTTTACTACAACGATTCTACTTCATCATTGGCTGGTTCAGGATAGATCTTATCAATCTTAGCTAAATAGTTCTTAGCTTTCTCTACAAAGTACATGCGATTACCAATCTCAAGAACCTTTTCAAAATACAAACGAGCCAATTTATAATCTTCTTCCACAAAGGAAATTAAAGCGATGTAGTAACATGAATCCACTTGTTGAAATGGAAAAGTTGCCCTTTGAAGTCCTTGTAGGTAATATTTTTTACATGTATTTAAATCTCCATCCATTAAATGAATCTTATTTTCAATGGCTGCCATTTCTTCACTTTGAATCATGACACCCGCACGTCCATAATGTAGGCGAATATTTTGTGCTTCTTCTTTACAACGTGATAATCCATCTTCATCTTTTAACATATAATCAATATAAGACATCAACGACCAATATTGTAAAGAACTTGCAGCATCCTTTCTAGGATAAGAGATCAATACATCTTGAGCTAATTCTGGATCATTTAAATAGATCAAGCATTGCGCAAGTAATATATGTTGTTTTAATCGTGTATGTCCTTTTGAATTTGTACAATAGTAAATAATAGCACTTGCACAAGCTTCTGGGTTGCAATCTTCATATAATAATCTAGTGATTGGAAGAAGAGATACCGCGCGATATCTTAAAACAAGGTTAAACGCAAATAAATAGAACATCAACAATACCGCAAGAAGCAACATATTATTGATCAAAATTAAAATCACCAATAAGGCAACAATACCTAAGGCATAGATTCCATTTAATTTACGAACATTTTTGCGACATGTTTTCGCAAGTTCTTTATAAGACTCATCTAAATTATGATGGATCTTATACATACGAACCAATTCATCATCACTTGAAAAATTAAATTCTCTACGCTCTTTAGAAATACTCGAACGCAAAGACAACATTCCATAAATACATACAATAAAGGCTGGAATCACAAGTAGAGTTCCAATATAAATCATATATTCTGGTAAGAAAAATATTAAACACATTACGATCCATGGACTGATATTAAAACGAGCTGTTACATATTGACCAATATATATAATGTTTATAATTCCCGAAATCAATAGGGCATCTCCAAGATATAAAATCCACATATTATTTTGTAGATAAGCCAAAACCTGATTCAATGCTTGCGTATTTACTCCTGGAGCTTGACTTAAAGCATTTGAAAACATATCTGAATTTAAATCCACTCCACTTGAAAATACAACTGCACTCAAGGCTAAACCAACCACAAAAGCGACGCTCATCGCTATTAAATGGGATTTACAACGATATTTCCACATATAACCACCTATTTCTTCTCTATAATTTTTGCAGGAATACCTACGGCTGTAGCCCCTTCAGGTACATCTTTTAAAAGTACCGCATTGGCCCCTACTCGACAGCCCTTTTTTAAAGTGATATTTCCTAAACATTTGGCACCACAACCAATATATACACCATCCTCTAAAGTAGGATGTCTTTTTACATGTTGCTTTCCTGTTCCACCAAGTGTAACACCATGATAAAGCTGACAATCATCACCAATAATTGCCGTCTCACCAATCACAACGCCCATACCATGATCAATCATCAATCCACGACCAATCACAGCACCAGGATGAATTTCAATCCCCGTCCAATGTCTAGCTCGATTACTTACCCAACGGGCAATAAATGTATGATTGTGTACCCAAAACCAATGGGCAATACGATGCAGGCCAATCGCTTTGATATGCGGATATAGCCAAAACACTTCCCATTTAGAATGTGCTGCAGGATCAAGCTGCATTGTTCGATTTATGTTATAGATTCCATCACAGATAAAAGATCTCTTGTTTTTTTCTGACATGATAAAATTTTAGTTGATTTGTGTCTAAATTTCAAGTTTAGTGTTTATTTCACATAAACTTCACATAGTGAATCATCTAAAACTTTACCAATCGAATCATGGATCACTAAATCTGCCTTTGAATCCATATTTGTACTATCTCTATTAATTAACACCAAATGTTTACCATGGAAATAATTGATCAAACCAGCTGCAGGATATACGACTAAACTTGTTCCACCTACAATTAAAAGATCTGCCTGTTCAATCGCATGAACGGCTGAATACAAAGTATATTCATCCAAACCTTCTTCATACAATACAACATCCGGTTTAATAATGGCACCACATTTTGGACATCTAGGAATACCATCACTATCCCTATATTTCATCATATCTTCTAAAGAATACTTAGTTTGACAATGAGTACATGTATTTCTTAATACACTTCCATGAAGCTCATATACATTTTTAGAACCCGCAAGTTGATGTAAACCATCAATATTCTGTGTAACAATTGCCTTTAATTTACCCATCTGCTCCAATTTTGATAGGGCAAGATGCGCCTTATTTGGTTTGGCATCTAAATAAATCATTTGGTTAAAATAAAAATCAAAAAATTCTTTTGGATGACTTACATAAAAACTATGAGACAACATAATTTCTGCAGGATATGGATACTTCTTTTTATATAATCCATTGTCACTACGAAAATCTGGAATGTTACTTTCTGTAGACACGCCAGCACCACCAAAAAATACAATATTATTACTTTCTTGAATCCATTCTTTTAAAGACATAAACATCACTTCCTTTCTCTATTATACCTCTAAACGCAAAAAGAAAGGAAGATAATTCACTATCTTCCTTGAATATCAAATGTATACTCGCCATTTTGGCAATCTACATGGATTACATCCCCTTGCATAGCGCCAGTCTTGATCATTTCCTTGGCAATCTGTGTTTCAAGATTTCTTTGAATATAACGCTTCATAGGACGAGCACCATACACAGGATCAACACCCATTTTGGCAATCTGATTATACACGGCATCACTTACATGTAATGTAATGTCACGCTCTGCCAATCGTTTTTGTAGTAAACCAACAAATTTATGGGCAATCTTAATAAATGCAGAATCATCTAATGCGTTAAACACAATAATTTCATCGATACGATTAATAAATTCTGGTTTAAAATGACGCTTTACTTCTTCCATATATTTTTCATGGATATCCCCAGATTCAAAGGCATATTGACTACCTAAGTTTGATGTTAAGATAATAATTGTATTCTTAAAATCAACAGTCACACCTTTCGAATCGGTAATACGACCATCATCCAAGATTTGAAGCAATACATTGAATACATCTGGATGTGCCTTTTCAATTTCATCAAATAAGACAATACTATATGGATTACGACGAACTGCCTCTGTCAATTGACCACCTTCATCATATCCAACATATCCTGGAGGGGCACCAATTAAACGTGCCACACTGTGTTTTTCCATATATTCACTCATATCAATACGGACTATGTGTCTTTCATCATCAAATAACTGTTCTGCCAAAGCCTTGGCAACTTCAGTTTTACCGACACCTGTAGGACCTAAGAACATGAAAGATCCAATTGGACGATTCTCATCTTGAATCTGTGCTTTTGAACGCAAGATCGCATCTGTGACAAGTTCTAGAGCTTCATCTTGACCAACTACACGTTTTTCAAGTTCTGATTTCAAATTCAATAATTTTTCTCTTTCACTCGCAACCAAACGCGTTACTTCAACACCCGTCCATCTTGAAACGATTTTCGCAATCAATTCCTCGTTTACCGTTTCTTGAATCAAAGCATCTTCTTTTTGGTTCGTCTGCTCTTTTTGAATACGAGCCTCTAATTCTGGAATGGTTCCATATTGAAGTTTAGCCGCATCTTCATAACGAGCTTCATTACGAGCTTGTTCCAAATCTAAACGAGCCTTCTCCAAACGTTGTTTATCTTCTTTTTCATTGGCCAAACCACGTTTTTCATCTTCCCACTTAGAATGCATCTCGTCACGTTTTGATTGTAAAGAAGCCAATTCACTTTCAATTTCTTCTCGACGTTCAACCGCTCTTTTATCTTCTTCTTTTTGAAGCGAAGTCTTTTCAATTTGAAGCTGCAAGATCTTACGCTGCAATTCGTCTAATTCTTGAGGCATACTCTCCATTTCAACTTTCAATGTAGCACAAGCCTCATCCACCAAATCAATCGCTTTATCTGGCAAGAAACGATCAGTGATATAACGATCAGACATTGTGGCAGCCGCAATCAATGCTTCATCCAAAATA
Organism: uncultured Holdemanella sp.; assembly: GCF_934754935.1. Taxonomy (GTDB): domain Bacteria; phylum Bacillota_I; class Bacilli_A; order Erysipelotrichales; family Erysipelotrichaceae; genus Holdemanella. Next base: position 14,059 of record NZ_CAKVJB010000025.1, read on the forward strand.
CGCACACCATGATAACTTTCAAAACGATCTTTTAATCCTCGCAAAATACTAATTGTATCTTCAACACTTGGTTGAGCAACCTGTACTTTTTGGAAACGACGCTCTAAAGCTGCATCCTTTTCAATATACTTACGATATTCATTAAATGTTGTTGCACCAATACAATGTAGTTCACCACGAGCTAACATAGGCTTTAATAAGTTAGCTGCATCCATACTGCCCTCAGTTTTTCCTGCACCAACCAAGTTATGAATTTCATCAATAAATAAGATGATCTGTCCATCCGATTTTTTCACTTCATCCAAGATGGATTTTAAACGCTCTTCAAATTCACCACGATACTTAGCACCCGCAATCAAAGATCCCATATCCAATTCAATCAATCTTTTCTCTTTCAAAGACTCAGGTACATCGCCCTTCATAATACGCCAAGCAATACCTTCAACAACAGCTGTTTTACCAACACCTGGCTCACCAATCAAGACGGGGTTGTTCTTTGTCTTACGTGATAAAATCTGCATCACACGACGAATCTCATCATCACGACCAATGATAGGATCGATCTTACCATCACGCACATCTTGTACTAGATCACGACCATATTTCTTTAAAGCTTCTACATTCTCTTCAGAATTTGGTGTATCAAATTTCTTTCCATTACGACGCTCTAATTCAGCCTTGTAACAAGCATCCTTATTTAAATTAAAAGTTCTTACCAATTCTTTTGAAATATAAGAACGATTAAATAATAATGCTAAAAATACACTCGCAACGGATAAATAAGTCTCATCATGTTGACTTGCCCAGTTTTGCGCATCCTCAAACGATTTTTGGACTTCATTTGATAAATTTATATTACTTGTCGAGCTCTTTGCGACACGACTTGATTCTTGTTGAACCATTTGTAAGGCACGAGCCTTATCTAAGCCAATACGCTCAAACAAACCATCCAATACATCATCCTTAAAAATCGTTTCCAACATATCCACTGTATCTACACTAGGATGTTGGTTGGATTTAGCCGAATTGATCGCATCCATTAAAATTTTCTGTAAACGCTCTGACATTTGTTCGATATTCATAAATAAGCACCTCCTTGTACTTAGCACTCACTATTTATGATTGCTAATGATAGTATAACACTCTTTTTGGCACTGTCAACACTTAAGTGCTAATATTTTCAAAAAGAAAAAAAGTAGATTTCTCTACTTTTCCAATGTGTTACGATTATAAGCTTTTTGCCAATTTACACTAAATTCACCAACCGCAATCTTTGTTCCTGGATGATCGATCATTTGATATAAAACATCACAAGGAACTGTCACAGCTTGAATTCCTGCCTTGATCAAATCATGTACTTGATATGTGTTTTTAAAGCTTGCCGCAATCACTTTTGCAGGCATATGATTCACTCTCAACATTTCAATCAAGTCTTTCACATCTTGTACACCATCACCATAATTACACATACGATTTGTATAAGGTGCTAAGTATTCGGCTCCATTCATAGCTGCCAAGAAAGCTTGATCTGCTGTATAGATAGCTGTAGCCAATGTGTGAATACCTAATTTTTTACATTCCTTGATAGCTCTTAAACCTTCGTGTGTAACCGGAATCTTCACATACATATTTTTATTACGAATGGAAGAAATCATTTTTGCCTCTTCCATAATTCCTTCAAAAGATGTTTGTACGGTTTGAATAAACAACAATTGATCTTCACTCAACACATCACATAAATCTTTTACAACATCCATAGCTTCTCTTCCTGATTTTGTTAAGATTGTAGGATTTGTCGTAACTCCAGTAATTGTTAATAAATCGTTTAATTCTTTAATTTGTTCAATATTTGATGAATCAATAATCAATTCCATGATGGATCCTCCTTAAGTTCATCTGTATCCTAACACTAGATAAAATCAGTTTCAATATGCATTTCACATCAATCAAATATTCTTAAACAAACACAATAAAACATGTTCCTTTATGTTCTTTTTTGTGCTTTAATAGAAGTATGAACACAACACAAAGACGATATGAAATCTATGAAAAATTAAAAATAGATAAAACAGTACAAGTGAATGAACTCGCAAAAGAATACTCTGTTTCCTTAATGACGATTCGAAGAGATTTAGATATGCTTGAAAATCAAGGCCTTGCCACAAAAAGCTATGGAGGAGCTACATTAAACGAGTCTAGTTCAAGTGAGCCTTCCTTTGAAATCAAAGAAGGCATTTCTCAATCCGATAAAAAAGAGATTGCGATATACGCAAGTTCACTCATTCAAGATGGTGATTCCATCTATTTAGATTGTGGTACCACTTGTCTTGAACTCTTTAAAAGGATCCATCATAAAAAGATCACCATATTCACTAACTTTTGGAAGATTCTTCAATACGTAGATCGTAACACAAAAGCTAAGATCATCATGGCTCCAGGAACCTATAATCCTATTACACAAGCAGCTCTATCTGAAAGCACGATTCAATTCTTTCAAAATTATTATATTGATAAAGCTTTTATCTCTGTTTTAGGCATTGATTTAGATTATGGCGTATCCATTCCAAGTATGAGTGATGCACTAGTCAAAAAAGCCATTCTTGATTCTTCCAATAAAAAAATTTGTATGGTAGACCATACAAAATTTAATAGGAAATATATGTCAAAAATAGCCAATATGGATGATTTTGACATAATTATTACAGACGATAAATTAGACTCAGACATACACGCAAAGAATATTATAAAAGCACATTGAGAAATGTGCTTTTGTTGACTAGAATGCTTTTGTTCCCTTTGTATAAGTCATTTCAACAGAATAGTCATCATTTAATACAACTAAATCTGCATCTTTTCCAGTTTGAATAGATCCCTTACGATCATCTACATTCAACATACGAGCAGGGTTTAATGTACATGCATTGATAGCTGTTTGCCAAGGAACCATTGCCTTTTCAACTAAGATACGAAGTCCATCATTGACATGTAATGTACTTCCTGCAAGACCCTTAGTATCTGTTAAGTGAGCACTTCCATCTGGATACAATTCGATTTCGTTTCCACCAAACAATACTTTTGTACCAACTGGCAATCCCTTAACCATCAATGAATCTGTAATCATGATACAGTGATCTGGACCTTTTGCGGTAAAGTAATCATTTAATGCTTCATAAGTTGAATGGTTACCATCACAAATAATTTCGCCATATACATCTCTATAACGCATTGCAGCACCAACTAATCCTGGTTCACGGTGATGGAATTTAGTCATACCATTAAATACGTGAGTCATTGAGTTTGCACCATTCGCAATAGCTAAACGAGCCTGTTCAAAAGTAGCTCCTGAGTGACCTTGACTACATACAATTCCGTTTGCACGTAAGAATTTAGTTAATTCAAAGTTATCATCATGCTCACAAGCCATAGTCACAATTTTAATTAAATTATTAGAAGCTGCTAAATAACGTTTAAATTGTTCTAAATCTGGTTTTACACAATATTGTTCAGGTTGAGCGCCCTTATAAATTTGATCTAAATAAGGTCCTTCAAAGTGAATACCTAAAATTTCTGCACCTTCATACCCTTCTTCAACAACTTTCGCAACATTTTTAACCGCATTTGTCAAAACTTCTTCAGATTGCGTAATTGTTGTTGGAAGAATACCTGTAACACCTTCTTTAACGATGTTCTTCATCCAGTTACGAAGACCTTCTTCATTCGCATCATTTGTATCAAATCCATAAGCACCATGTGTGTGCACATCAATAAATCCAGGAATAATTCGCTTATCTCCATAATCTTCATCCACATCTTTTTGGCCATATGGATAGATATTTACAATCTTTCCTTCTTCTACTTCAATTTGGGCTGCCAACCAAGTATTTACCACCCAAACTCTTTTACTTTGAATAATCATATCGACAATTCCTCCTAGTTATTATTATACTCTTAAAAAAAGAAAACACTTACACTTTTTAGTATACTTTTTATAATTTTTATTCAAAAAATGTAAAAACGTGCAAATAAATAGACATATCTAATAAATAATTCTATAATAAAGAAAGAGGTGAATCAAAATGAAAAGAGCTAAAAAAATTATTGATAACGTATACTGGGTCGGAGTTAGAGACTTAAACAACCGCCACTTCCATGGTGATTTATATCCTATTGATGAAGGATGTACATACAATGCTTATTTAGTGGTAGATGATGAAGTTACATTATTCGATACAGTCGAAGAAGAATTTACAGAAGAACTATTAGAAAGAGTTGAATCTGTACTGCAAGGAAGAGAAATTGACAACATCGTTGTTCAACATACAGAACCGGATCATTCGGGTGGATTTAAAAAAGTCTATGCCAAATATCCAAATGCGAAAGTCTACGCATCTATTTCAGGTAAGAAAAATATGATCGAACAATACTTTGATCAAGTCCCTTATCAAGTTGTTAAGACAAACGATACGATCAATACAGGAAAATATGATTTTGTCTTTGTCGAAATGCAGATGATTCATTGGCCAGACAACATGTTGACATATTGTCCACAATTAAAGACCGTATTCTCAAATGATGCCTTTGGACAACATATTGTAAACTTTAACTTAACGGATGAAGGACTAGATAAAGCTTATTGTTTAAAACAAGCCAAAGAATACTTTGCGAATATTGTTTTACCATATACAACACCAGTACAAGCTAAATTAAACTTAATTCTAGGTATGAATTTAGATATTGAATACATCATGCCTGCTCATGGTATCATCTGGAAAGACTATATTGGTGATATCCTTGAAACATATAAAGGTATCGCCGCTCAAAAAACAGAAAATAAAGCCGTTATCGTATATGAATCTGTATGGAAACATACACAACAGATTGCTGAAAGTCTAGCTGAAGGATTTAGTGATGCTGGTATGGATGTCAAAGTCTATAAATTATCGGATACAAAATCAAGTATTGTCATGCGCGAAATCATGGATGCTAAAGTCGTATGTATTGGATCAGGTACATATAATAATGTCATGGCACCAAGTGTTGCAGCTTTCCTTGAACACATTCGTCCATGTAAATTTAAGCACAAAAAAGGGTTGGCCTTTGCCGCATATGGATGGTTTAACCAAGTTGCCAAGGAAATCGATACTAGAATGCAACAATCTGGTATTGAATCTTGTCACGATGTCATCAATCAATGTTACACACCAAGTGATGATCAATTAGAAGATTACTACAATATCGCTCAAGAAATCGCAAAAAATTGCCAGGAATAATTTCCTGGCCTTTTTAATCTAAATTCACATGTGAGTTGGGCAATAATCTGAGTCCTTTAGGAATCTTATTTTTGATTTGTCTTCCATCACTTTTGCCAAAACCAAACGGATGCCCCTTAAAACACACAGCTACATACCCTTTTTCACATTCCTTCTGTAAAACTTCTCCATGCATAAAAAGATCCATTTCTTCTAGAGTTACATCCACTTTTCTTTTATAATCAAAATCCGCAACCATATAAAAAGAATGACTTGGCTCAAAACGATTCTTAATGACATCCCCCAAATATACGCCTTGACGCAATACTTTTACTTTCTTAAAATCTACAAATGGAACATCCATCCCATATACACGATCTTTATCGATATAGTAATAGTTTGGCAATGTATTCAATTGTTCCTTCAAAAACTTTTCACTTACTTTATCAATTTTCTTAGTCTTTAAAACAGGAAGTTTACCTGCAACACCAGATTGTTTCTTGAATTTCGCAATGAAATGACCTTCACCGCCATCCATCGGAAATATACGACGAACATTTAAATCTTTAAATCCTTTTCTTCCCCACAAAACATTTGGATCTACAAGTTTAATATCTTCATGTTTTTCTAAGAAAGATAAAACAACATCTTCATCTTCTTCTAAAGCATATGTACAAGTTGAATACACCAAAGTACCACCCGGTTTCAACATGGAATAGGCATATTCTAAGATTTCTTTTTGGCGAGCTGCACAAAGCTCAATATTTTCAATACTCCAATGATTCAAGGCAATATCATGCTTTTTGATCATACCCTCACCACTACATGGAGCATCTACTAATATCTTATCGAAACAAGCATCAAACACTTTCGTAAGCTTATCTACACTCGAATTGGTTACAGCTACATTTTTAACACCCATACGCTCTATATTGGATAAAAGAATTTGTGCTCTTTTCGCATCGATTTCATTCGATACTAAATACCCACTTTTTAGATGAGAAGCAATCTGCGTACTCTTTCCACCAGGAGCTGCACATAAATCTAATACATAATCATCTTCTTGCACATCTAAAATTTCAACGGCACTCGATGCACTTGGTTCTTGTAGATAGAAACATCCACAAATATGATAAGGATGATTACCCAAGGGTTTATCTACATAATAGCTTTCCTTACAAAATTGACTTGGACTTTCTAAATGATCAAATTCATTGATTTCTGCCTTTTTTAAATTAATACGCATACCACGATATAAAGGTTTTGATAAAGAATTGATATATGCATCATATTCATCTTTTAATAATTCCTTCATTCGCGAAAAATACATTTCTTGACTCATAAACCCTCCAAAACTATCTCAGGATCTATACGACACGCATAGTCTGAGCATGTTGCAGCTTTATTAAAACCGCAACCAAAAGAAAAATCAGCACCGCTGTTTCTAAAATATTCTACAGTCGAATTCAAATCTTGCTTTAACTCAAACACCTCTATATGTGTATGAGGACCCGTTGAATTACCACTGTTTCCGCTTTTCGCTATAACTGTTTTTTGACTGACTTGCTGGCCACTTGTTACATAGATTTCACTAGACAAATGCGCATAACTAACTGCATATAGCTGATTGTTGACGGCTACCACCATACAAATCGAATTACCAGCTCCACTTGGCCATCCACACATATTCCCAAGATATCCATTATTTGATTCTACAGGTGCATGCGCATACAATACGATACCGTTGGCAACTGCTAGTACATCACTATACATTGCGCTTGCGATATCCAATCCCAAATGAAGACTTCCATCTGGATATGACCAGCATCTAGCACTGATTGTACCATTTTCGACCGGATTTTGCCAAAAAGAACTATATGTATCAATCGCATAATTACCATCAACCAAACAAGACATGCCATTGTTTTCTAAAATTTCATAGCCGCCATATGCAGGTAAAGCCTCACTTCCAGCAATCATCGAATCTTGATTAAACGAAGACGAATCATCAAAATGACTCAAGCTCGAAAAGCGCGAAAATAAACGCTTTTGACAATTGTCTAAACGAGTTAAATAAGATTCATACAAATCAAGCTTATGTTTATTCTTTTTCCATTGTTTCTTACTTTTCAAATATTGAATCTGACTACGCTTATATTCATTGAAGCATTTCGTTAAATCCTTATCGATCCAATAGGATTGAAACATCAAATCTTGTTTTTGAATAGAAACCAAATCCAAACTATACTCCAGCTTTTTGAGTTCATAATAATTCTTTTTTTGTTTATAAGATGATTTAAGATCCTCTAATTTTTGACTTTGAGAATCCATTCTACAATTCAAATCCACTTGTTCATTTTGAATCGCATTTGAAACATCTCTACATTTTAAAGACAAAAAGCTAGCCTTATCCTGATCAACCACTTCTACTTTTGATTCAATATTTGAAACTAACATTTCATAATCTGGTACATTCAGTGTTTGAAGTCCAATAAAAAAACAGACAAAAAGAGATATATATTTCATAAAACTCCTTCTACTGTCTGTCTTCTAAATTCATTGTATTTATTTTTCTTTGTACATGCAAGCACTATTTAAAATAATAAAACATAAAGTTCCTGTCGCAACAATATTGAGCGTGCAATCTAACAATCCATAAATCAATACGATCGCAATAAAACACATCATCATGCCAAATAAAGCTGGATTTTCTTTTCTTGTATTTGAAGTAAAGATTTCTTTATTTAACACAAAAGTATAAGCTAGTACAAGAATTGTACCAACAACACCATACGATAAAATAGAATCGATATAAATATTATGCGCATGCGGTGCCTTATGACCATGCACCAAAGGATAAAACTTTTTATATGTCTGTGGTCCCCATCCAAAAAGTGGATACATAGAAATACATATAAATGCTGTCTTCCAAATCTTGATACGAGAGGCAAACGTAGACATATCACTAATTCTAGGAATCAATGTAGGCTTCAAGAAAACCAAGCCACATACACATAACTCCAATATAATAGATGTAATAAATAATTTCTTCCAACGCACACAATATAAAAAGATGGGAAAGATTAGTACAAAAGGTAAGAGTGCTGTTCTAGATCCTGTTAGATATAGTACAAAGAAGTTAAATAATGCCACAATAAAATAGCCAATCTTACAAAGAACATTGTCATTTTTCACAAAACGATACATGCACATCACGCATACAAAATCAATGACCATCGCATAAATGTTCGCATTCATAAATGTCGATGTAATTCTTCGTTTTGGTGAATTAAAGATATGGAATTCTAAGAAGGTTCTTCCATTCGCAATTGAAATTTGATTAAATTGATACAATCCATAAATAGCCGCAAAAATAGATAGAACAATAATTAAATCACACATCTTTTCAAAAGTGTTTTTTGTGATGCTTGATCGATAATAAGCGCCATATAAACCAATCAACACAAATAACAATGTATTGCCAAAACCATTCCAGTTTGAATATAAAATCGTAACAATCAATTCCAATCCGATAAAACCATATAAAAAAATGGCTCCCGTTTGATTTTTTATGGCATCCACTAATTTATGGCGACAAAAAGCTTGTATTAATATGCATATGATTCCAACGCTGGCAACTTGATAAGGCAAAAAAAGAAAACATGTCGCCAACAATATCATTTTTTCATCTAAATTCATAGACTCTCCCTTCAAAAAAAGAAGCTGGATAAACCAGCTTGATTTCAAATCATGGTGCCGACTATCGGATTTGAACCAATGACCTACGCGTTACGAGTGCGTTGCACTACCACTGTGCTAAGTCGGCATTTAGACTACCCATTAAGGATAGTCTTTTTTTCTAAGATTGTAAAGCAGCAATTTGTTGCTGATAATATGCGATTTGTTGCTGCAAAGAATACAACATTTCATTGTTTGTATCAATTTGAGATTGAATCTGTGAACGATCTTCATCAGATGCATTTGCCAAATCTGATTCTAAACTCTGTGCATATTGCGCATATGTATCGTATTCTTGCTGCAAACTATTTAAAGTAGCTTGATACTCTTGAACTTTTGAAGCATTATCTGCCTTCTTCTGCTCCTCTTCTTGTTGAGCCTTTTCTTGAGCTGCCGTCTTTAATTCAGCTTGTTCCTTACATAAATCAATAAAATCTTTTCCCGTTTTTGATTTTGATAAAGAATCCACTTCCTTTTTCAAACTCTTTGATAAAGAACTATAAACCGACTGCATATCGGCAACAGCCATCTTTTCTTCATCGGATTTCGCATCCCATCCATTTAATAAATCAACAATCTGTTGATAAGCTGGAAGCTTTACTTCCTCTTTTGTCTGTTGAAGTTCTTTGACTTCCTTTAATAAAGATTTATAAGACTTACCTGTTTGTTCTTTAAAATATTCATTAATGGAAATTTTCTGTTTGTCTAAAAGCTTTTTATAACCCGAATTTAAGTCGATTAGTTCTAGCTTTTCAGCATCCGACATCATATTATCTCCATACTCATCCGCATACGATACTAACTTGTCATATGTTTTTTGTTGAGATGGTGAAACAATATTTTGTGGATCATAAACCAATACTTTATATGAATATACACCTAAAGCAGCTACACCTAATAAAATAAATCCTAAAATAATCTTTGTGATTTTACTCATAGGTTTCTTTTTCTTTGATTTCTTATCTTTAGGCTTCTCTTCTTTTTTAGGCTTTTCTTTGTTTTCCTTGTTTTCTTTTATTTTTTTTACTTGCGAAGGTAATAATTCATCATCATCATTTGACATATCTTGTAACATTGTATGAACAAGATCTAAGGCATCATTAGACTGCTCATTTTCAATCGATGAAGTTGTAAAATCATCATCCATATGCTGCAAGTCTGCTTTGTTTTCTTCATAAAAGCGCTCTTCTTCGGCAATTGTTTTTTGTCCACGCTCTTTTCGAAGCATATCCAATGCAGAAGACATTGTCTTTTCAGCCATTCTTCTTTCAGCTTCCGTCATCTGATGAACCTCTTTAGGCTTTTTCAATTCTTCGTTATATTCTATTTTTTTATCCAAAAGTGCTTTTGAATAAGCATCTATATTCTTATCTTTTTTACTCATAATATATTTTCCTTAGTTCCAATTTATTTTAACACATTATAAGCCTTCTTTTTCAACAAATTCATAAAAAGATTTTTCTTTCGCAAAATCCTCTGGATTCACCTTTCCAACTGGCTGAGAATAAATAATAAATTCATTTTCGCCATCCAATTCAAACATTTCATCACAAATTGATGTCACACAAGCACCAATTCCACAAGTGCCTAAGCCAATACTTGTACTTGCCAAATAGATATTTTCACCCACATGACCAAGATCCACTAATGCGATTCGATGGGCAAGATGTCCATAGCGCCATTCAGTTCGGTATGGTATGTAGCTAAAATAGAAAATCACATTGGCTTTTAAAGCCCATAATTGATCACACAAGGAAGATGCCAAAACATCCGACACTTTATCAATCGGATTCAAATATTCAATACGATGTTCCATAGGCAAATAATGATAGGTTCCAGGAGTTAATCCTTCTACATTTTGACATACAAAATAAAGTTCAAAACCATGACGAGCACCGCCAGAAGGTACTGTACGCAAAGTCGCATACTTTTTGCCACGAATTTGTTTCACACCTTGACAAGTCCAAAGAATATAAGAAAGTTCTAACAAAGACATTGGCTCTTGCGTATACACACGACTACTATGACGTGTGTTGATAATATCTAGAAAGTTTGAACAAATTTGTAACGCATCAAAATTTTTAGGAAGTTTGATTGATTCCTTTCGCATTGCCTCTTTTACTAAAGGTGGTTGTGGAAGTTTTTTATCTTGATCCGATTCAAATTCTTCCACATCATATTTTAATTCTGAATAATCCATACTATTCCTTTCTTTAATGAGCTAACTCATCTAATAATCTTGCCTTTTGACTTCCAATCAACAAGACTTGTTTATACTTTTCATATACATCAATGGTATGTGAACTTAAATACAAGGCCATTTCAGCTGACATTGTCAAGTTTGTGACAAATATTGTCATTTCCTGGCCATTCTTAAATGCACTTTCCATAAATTCAAACGCATTTTCTATTTGAAGTTTCAATTGACTATCTAACTTTTCCAGCTTTTCCTTTTGTTTAAAGAATGGTTTTGTACAACAATCAAAACGCGACTTAGGATCTAAACTTTCATCCACCACAACGTTTTGTATCTCATTTAACACAAATTCATATTCATGTTTTTGTGAAGAATTCAATAATTCTTGCTGCAACTTATCGCGATATAAAGACACAAATCCCTTTACATGATCTACATAAGATACATCCATATGATTTCGATAATTTTTTAAGAAACCAAACCATAAATCCGTACAATTCTTTTCAAAAGAATATATATGCACTTCTCTTAATAAACCATCCATCACTAAATTGACGACAGATATTCTTTCATCAAAATCCGCATTAAACAAACGAGCATAAATAGAACTTGATACATTTCCATTTAAAATATCATCAATACCATAATCATCCTGATACTTTTTATAGACCAAATAATACGCAAATACATCTTCTGCAATATCCTCATGATGTAAATATTCATAGATCGTATCTTGCGATATTTCCAAATGCATCTTTTCATATGTATAAAGTAAATATGATAAATCTTCCCAGCCTCTAGCCGTCACAAATTCCATGCCATCCACACTTGTTGATACTATATAAAAATTTCTAGGTTTTAATTCCAAGTAACTTAAAATCATAGGATGAATATGTTTTGAGATTGCATATTCTTTCCATACATAATAATCCGTTTCGACATGGATATAACGAATACGATCCATTGTCACGACATCAAAATCTCGAACCGATTTATTATATTCCCCAGGATTTCCGGCCGCTACAATGATCCATCCACTTGGTACTTTTTGATTCCCAAACGTTTTATTTTGTAAAAATTGAAGCATGGTAGGAGCTAATGTTTCAGACACACAATTGATTTCATCAATAAATAAAATCCCTTCTTTTAAACCAGTTTCTTCCATTTTCGAATAGACACTCGCAATGATTTCACTCATTGTATATTCGGTAATTGAATACGTTTTTCCTTGAAATTCTTTTTCTTTGATAAAAGGAAGTCCCACTGCACTTTGACGCGTATGATGCGTAATTGTATAACTGACAAGTCCAATCTGACATTCCTTCGAGATCTGTTCCATAATCTGTGTTTTTCCAATACCAGGAGGACCAATCAACAATAAGGGTCTTTGATTTTTGGCATCAATTTCATATTCACCAAAGCTATTCTTCGATAAATAAGCCTGCACAGTATTTTTTATTTCATTTTTTGCCTGTAATATATTCATAACTTTTCTTCCAATCTATATTGAATTGCCCAAGAAGGCACTTTACTTCGATCATACTCTTCTAAATAGATAAATGCTGTTTTATAAGTTGGACACTTTTTTGGATAAATCCCTTTTCCATCTGTAAAATAAAGTAAACCACAAAGATTTTGAAATACTCTTTGATCCACCAAATCATTCACATAGCTAAATGCCGGTCTAAAATCAGTATTTCCTCCACCAACCAAAGTAAATGAATCCAACAAACGATCCATCTCCTTTTGATTGGAAATGACATCCTCTTTTCGAATCCTGTCATCACATTGAATGATGTGTACCTTACATGATTTATAAAACATATTTGAAGTGCTCAAGATACTATATGTATTTGAAAGAAATCGTTTTGCGAGTTCTTCATCAATCGAATAACTTGTATCGAGCACAATCACAAACTCATAGATTTTTTTGACTTCTTTTGTCTCTAAAGGTTCAATCAAAGGCATATTTTTATAAATAGACATCCCATATGTGTAATACGATAAATCGAATTCATCTTCATTAATCTGCATTTCTTCTTTCATAATACTAAAACGTTTCAAAAATTGTGAAAATGAATACTTTGATTTTTTTGCCTGTAAACTCGACACAAGAAAAGCATCCCCATCTTCATTCTCTTTACCTTTTTGTTTGTGATCAAATATCGTCTGTTTGGCAACACTTTGCCACTTCTTTTGTACCGAAGACGATTGAGGTATTTTTTCATCCTGTTCTTTAGGCCATGATGTATGATCATCTACCACAAATTCATAATATAGATTTTGAATATCATCTTGTGTACAAAGCCATTCATAAACCGTAATACAACTCAATCCATCCAACTTTTCAATTTGGTGATATACATCTTTTCGAGCATAGGATAAGATTCGTGAAACACTTTTTTTATGCATTGAATCCAGTGTATATTCCACGACAATGTCACAAGCTACGTTCCAAATAAATTCGATACGATTTTTTCTTAGCCAAATATGACTATAAAGACAATGCAAGATACTATGTAAGTAAGCACGATTTAAAAAAATCGAATTCTTCTGAAAAAGTTCAATCACCTTCAATGGATTATAATAAAAATAAACTCCATTTGTGGCACATACAGATACATGCTCATCTTCTTTAAATATCAACGTATTTAAAGCCGTTAAAAAATGAGGCATATCCATATAGAGTTCGGATCGAACAAGTTCTAATATATGAATGGCCTTTTCCTTTTCCCAATCACTTTGTCGCATTAAAAATCCTCAAAAGAATATGTAGATGATGATGTAACCATCTTATTCTTTAATTCCATCAATAGAGTTCGAGTTTCCAAATTCTTCTCCATAAAAATCAATCGATCTAAATCAGATTGATTGAGACACTCTTTTTCTAACAACTTTTCAACCATAACACATATATCTTTATATGTATGTAAATAAGAAGTCAAATCATGTGCTTTTAAATAAGGAATGTATCTTTCAGAGCCCATCATAAATCTAAGAATGGCAACATGAAAGATACAAGATTCACTTTCTTCTGCACATAACTTTTCAAAGCAGGCATCATATCCATCAAAATCAATTTTACCGTCTTTAAAACACTGTCGCATACGAAAGCCTTCCCCTTCGATATTCAAGGCAAAAATATGGGCCGGTCCTACTTCATCATAACTACCATTGTATTCTGGATAGAATATAGAACCGTCGATAAAATCAACTTCAATATCCCAAGTGATTTGAGTTAGTATTTGTTTTAAAATTGTGACAGAAAATATAGAACAGTCATAATAGATATGATTGAGTTTTAAACAATTCATAAACGCATCACTGCCAATGCTCATTAAACCAGAAGGTAAAAATACTTCTTTTAACATTCGACAATTATAGAATGCATAATCTCCTATTTTTGTTAGTGTCTTTGAAAGCTTAACACTTTCAACATCACTACCACTACACTCATGATAACTAGAACGAATCTCATGACTTAAAATAGAATTAGATAAATCAACTTCCTTTTTAGAAAAACAATAGTTACCTATTTCACGCACAATATATCCATCAATGAGTTCGGGTATTTCAATTGTGGGACAAGTGGAATAGATTCGATGGATGCGAATTGAATCTTCATTTATTTTTTCATAATATACACAAATTTCCATACGCAAATTATAACATAAAACAAAAAAAGACAACTACCGAAGTAATTGTCTACATTTACAAGTGGTGCGGGTGAAGGGACTCGAACCCCCACGCCGAAGGCGCCAGATCCTAAGTCTGGTGCGTCTGCCAATTTCGCCACACCCGCATTTCCAACGTGCTCACTTATAATACACTAACGCAAAATAAAATGCAAGTGTTTTTTAAAAAAGAAGCTACATTTTTGTAACTTCTTAATGTAAAACAGTCGGCTGATGCATCATTTCGATTTCATCTTGGATATAGGCTTCTACTTTTTCTAAAAGCTCATCCGTAACTTTGATGTCCCCAATCATAAAAGGGCCATCATTCATATCGCCTTCTTTCACAAATTTAATTTGTGGAAGCTGCGGCATGCGATGATTTCCTAATTGTTTTTCAATTTTCTTCAATTGCTCTAAAATAGGTTCAGCAATTTCTTTAATCATTTCTTCTTCTGTCATACTCAGTATTATAATAAACCCCCATCATTTTGACAAGTTTTAACATTTGTTCAAACTTCAATTCATTTTATTGAATCCACTTTAATTTAGAGTATCATACTAAATGAACTGCTAGATTTGTTCATACGCACCCTGGCCTATGCTTTTTAACATAAGTTCTGGGTGCTTTTTTTAAAGAACCAATTCTAATTCTTCTAATGAAATAGGTCCTGGTCTTAATACTTGTAGTTTTTCTTTCGTGCAATCTACAATCGTACTTGCCTGCAAAGCTTTACATGTACCTAAAACAATTCCATCTATTTTTGGAAGTTGTTCATATACATCCTCACTTGTTAGTGCCGTCTTTTCTCCCGATTGATTGGCACTTGTAACTAAGATTGGACAATTCAATTCGTCAATCACATCTAAAATGAATTTTTCATCAGGAATACGAATCGCAATCGTACTTAGGCCATTTGTGTATGCTGGATCTACACTATCTTTCACATTGACAACCAATGTTAATGCGCCTGGCAAAAACTTAGCGGCAATCTTTTCGATTCTTTCATCCACTAAAGCGACTTGTTTCATTTGTTCTACATTTGAAACCATCATCGGAATTGGTTTCGTTTCTGGACGATGTTTTGCGCGTTTTAATCGTTCTAAATCGTTTAAATTACCATACTTTACACCCACACCATACACAGTATCTGTAGGTAAAGCGATAATTTTATGTTCATTAAATGCACACGCTACTTCGTGTACTTGTTTTTTTGTATATTCGATCATGTTTACACCTCTGTCTAAGACATTATACATCTTTTATGATAAAATACACTAAGAAAGAAAGGATGTTTAACAATGTTTGAAAATACAATTGCGGCTATTTCTACTTCTTTACAAGATGGTGCCATTTCCATCATTCGTTTAAGTGGAGATCATGCTATTGAGATAACACAAAAAATATTTGACCGTAATATTATGAATGCGAAAAGTCATACGATTCATTATGGTTTTATTATAGATCAAGAAAAAAATCCTGTGGATGAAGTTTTAATCTCTATTTTTAGAGCGCCAAAAACATATACACGAGAAGATATCGTCGAAATTAATTGTCATGGCGGTACTTTTATCACACGCAAGATCTTATCCATGGTCTTAAGTGCTGGTGCAGATCTTGCAAAACCGGGAGAATTTACACAACGTGCCTTCTACCATGGAAGAATTGATTTATCTCAAGCCGAAGCCGTTCAAGATATGATTGACGCAAGCAACAATACAGCGGCTACTATGGCGATTCATGGAATCAAAGGAAGTGTAAAAAAATTACTACAACCTTTGATTGATGATTTAATGGATATTATTGCGCAGATCGAAGTGAATATTGATTATCCAGAATATGAAGATGTTGAACAATTGACCACAAATGATTTGTTGCCAAAGACAAGTGATTGGCTAGAAAAAATCGATCATATTCTTTCTCGTGTTCAAACGGGACAAATGTTAAAAAAAGGAATTGATACGATTATTGTTGGTAAGCCAAATGTTGGTAAATCCAGCTTATTGAATGCACTTCTTGAAGAAGATAAAGCCATCGTTACCGATATTGCAGGTACGACAAGAGATTTGGTTGAAGGTCAAATTCATATTGGTAGTGTTCAATTGAATCTAATCGATACAGCGGGCATTCGTGAATCCAGTGATAAAATCGAACAGATTGGTATTGAAAAGAGTCAAGAAAAATTAAAGGATGCCAAATTGGTTCTTTTAGTCTTTGATGGTTCCAAAGAGTTGGATGATGAAGACAAACAACTATTAGAACTGACAAAGGATAAAATGCGTCTAATTATCTATAATAAGTTAGATCAGGCAGAAGCGAATAAGGATGGCATCTGGATTTCAGCTGCCAATAAAGAGATTCAACCATTGATCGATGCCTTAGAAAATCTGTATCAAAATGATTTATTAAAAGAAGATCCATTACTTTCAAATGAGCGTCAAATCGGTTTATTGAATCAAGCCAAAGAAGATATGTTAAGAGCAAAAGAAGCCATGGATATGATGGTAGAGCCAGACTTGATTGAAATTGATATTCAAGCAGCTCATGATCACTTAAAAGAAATATTAGGTGAAGTGCATAGAGAAGATTTATTGGATACTTTATTCTCAAAATTCTGTTTAGGTAAATAAGAAAATGCGATGACTAACCAATCATCGCATATTTTTTATCTAGTTTATTTAAAACAACACAACCATCTTCAGTAACTAAAACTAAATCTTCGACACGAACACCCATTTTATTTGGCAAATAAATACCTGGTTCAATTGAGAAGATCATGCCTGGTTTTACCGTTTCTGTATTTGTAGAACTTACATCTCCAAATTCATGATCGGTTTGACCAATAAAGTGTCCTAGTCGGTGTGTAAAATATTCGCCATAGCCAAAGCTTGAAATATAATCACGTGCAGCTGCATCAATATCGCATAGACGAACGCCTGGACGAATGATTTCTTCCGCCTTTTCATTGGCAACACGCACAATATCATGAATCTTTTTATATTCATCACTTGCTTCTTTACAGAAATAAGTACGTGTCATATCCGAACAATAACGATCTTTTCTTCCACCAATATCAATCACAATACTATCTCCTGCTTTTAATACAGAATCATCTGGCATATGGTGAGGATCAGCGCCATTGGCTCCAAATGAACAAATTGGTGAGAATGATACGTCTTGACATCCCAATAATTTATATTGTTCAAGAATAAAAGTTTCCACTTGTTTTTCTGTCATGCCTACTTTGATAAAATCTCTTATACGTTCCATCACAACATCATTGATTTGTGAGTTTTCAATCATACATTCAATTTCTTTTTCATCTTTAATAGCACGCGTATCATCTACATATTTAGAGCCTAATACGACTTTTAATCCCTCGCATTTTTCCATTAAAGGAATCAAGAAGCGTGCTGTCCATTCTTTATCAATGCCAAGTGTTTCTTTAGAATCAATCACACTTGCCAACATTGAAATCGAATCGTCTGTGTCACTAAACCAAATTTCTTCACAATCCTTTTGTTCAACTGTAAATAATGTATTTAAAAATAAAACTTTTCTTCCTTCATCATTCAAATATAGCGCAAACAATCTTTCTCCTGGACCCACATCTACACCTGTTAAATAATAGATGCTGCATGGTTCACTCACTAAGATTTGTTTAAGCCCATCCGCCTTCATTTTATCAATCACTTGATCGACTCTTCTTTGAAACATAATTCTCCTCCTAGAAATTCAAAGTAAATTCCGTACCTTGTTTTTCATCACTTGTCACACTTAATTTAATTTTATGACTTTGTGCAATCTGACTTGCGATTGATAGTCCTAAACCAGCTCCACCCTGATATTTTCTAGATTTATCAACACGATAGAAACGTTCAAATACGTGTTTTAAATCTTCCGGTGGAATATAACTATCCGTATTACGAATCGTAATGACTGGTTTATTTTGTATCTTTGCCAACTTAAAATAGATCTTTCCACCTGAAGGTGTATATTTGATCGCATTGTCCAAGAAAATCAAAATCAATTGTTTTAATTGTGACTCATTTCCATGTACCTCTATATTCTCTTCCACTTCATCAATTAAATCAATACCTTTTTCAAACGCAATCGATTCAAATGGCAAAACACAATGAAAACATATATCACTCAACGAACAATTCTGCATCGAAATCTCAATTCGATTCGCATCATTCTTGGCAAGAAACAACATATTCTCTACAAGCTTACGCATACGATTGGCTTCACTTTGTATGGAATCAATCCATTTTTTCTGTGAAGAAATCGATTCTGTAGAATGATTTAATAACACATCACTATCGGCTAAAATAACGGTCAATGGTGTTTTTAATTCATGGCTGGCATCTGCCACAAATTGTTTTTGTTTATCCCATGCTTGTTCAACTGGTTTTAGTGCCCATTTACTCAAAACGCAGCTTAATATAAAGAATACAAGTAATACAGTAGAACCGATTTGAACAGAAATAATCAACATTCTTTGAAAGGATGACTGCATATTTGAAATGTCCACAAAAGCTACGGCATAACCAGAAGGAATGATGGTATCTTCATCCACTTGATAGTTTGTGATCTTTTCTTTTTTATACGCAAATCCAAGCTTTTTTAGTACGCCCACATCCTCTTTATGTTCTACACTTTCAATTAAACTTTGTGCATCTTCTGCATAAATATTCCATACCGAACGACTCGTGATCATATATTCATAATCCGAGTCTGTATAAATCACAAAGGAATTGCCAATAAAGTTTCGATTATTTCCAAATGAAATATTAAAATCCTTATCTTTTAATTTTAATGCCATTTCAAGACTTCGCTCTACATCCTTTTTATCATGCACGTAGTTTGAGCAACAAACCACGCCAAATACAGATAGTAGGATCACACTGACAAAGGACATTAAAATCAAAATGAATTTGGTCTGTAATTTTTTAAGCATCGCAAACCTCAAGTCGATATCCAACTTTTCGAATCACTTTGATTGAAACTTGACTCTTTAAAAACTTCAATTTCTTTCTTAAGAATGAAATATATACTTCGACATTATTATCCATCGCATCACTTTCACTTCCCCATACCGAAACAATCAAATCATCTTTAGAAGTAATCATTTCTGGATGTGACATTAAATGTTTCATAATTTCAAACTCTTTATATCCCAAATGAATATGTTGACTTTGACAATACAACTCACAAGTATCGAGTTGTAAAGATAGATCTTCATACTTCAATTCATGTACAATGACTTCTCCTTTACGTCTTGTGAGTGCGTTAATGCGAGCTACAAGTTCAGCAGCTGAGAATGGTTTTGTCATATAGTCATCTGCACCTACATTTAAGCCTTTGACTTTGTCTGGAATTTCATCTAATGCCGACAACAAAAGTGTGGGTGTCTCAATCTTATTGGCACGCATCTTTTGTACGATTTCAAAACCATTCATGCCCGGAAGCATGATATCTAAAACGGCTACATCATAATATCCGCTTAAGGCAAGTTCTAAACCTTCTTGTCCATCGTAGGCCATTGTCACTTGCCATTTTTGTTCCTCTAATATTTGTGCAATCGCATACGCAATATTTTTTTCATCATCTACAACTAATATATTCATAATGCACGCCCTTTCTTCTTTTTTATATATTAACACACAGTTCTATATTTTCTTCATCATTTTCTATATATACTTTTGATTGTAATGCCAATAATTTACGATTCAAATAAGATACATAAAGTGAAACAGTATTTTTATACACATCGACTCGATTGTTCCATACTTTTTCAATCACAAGCCAAATAGGTACTCGATTCGATTCACTTCGAATCAGCAAAGAAAGAATACTACACTCATATTTCGATAATTGATATTTTGTATTTTTACATTGAAGTGTTTCTTCTTTCTTATTCAATAGAATGTCCTGATATTGTAGATAAGAATCATCTATCACATTTTCTTTTAACATCACTTTGATTCGTGCAATCAATTCTTTGGTAGAAAAGGGTTTGGACAAATAATCGTTGGCTCCTAAATCAAAACCTTGTACCTTATCATCTACTTCATTTAATGCACTTAAAAGTAATATAGGAATATCTATCTTCTTCTTTCGTATAATAGACAATACTTCATACCCATTCTTTTCTGGCATCATAATATCTAAGATCAATCCATCGTAGATTTCTTGAGAAATAAAACGAATTGCACTATTTCCATCAAAACACACATCACAAATATATCCTGCATCTTCTAAGACTGCTTTTAATGCCTGAGCCAAATTTTCTTCATCGTCCGCAATCAATAATCGCATTTTATCCCTCAATTCTATCTTTAATTGTTTGAAATGATAAGTCTAAAGAGGCAATCTCATCGGCACATCGTTTTAATTCACTACGAATCAATTCTTCATCTTCAATATCTTTCTTATAATGAATTTGATGTTCTAGATTTGCCCAAAAATCAAGTGCAATTGTTCGCACCTGAATTTCAACTAAACATCCATCCACTTTCACAATCATATGCAGACTTCGATATCCGCTTGGTTTAGGATGTCTTAAATAATCTCTTACTTCCACCACTTCAAAACTAGAATTGATCCAGTCTTTTACTTGATAGATTTCATCTACAAACGAACAAATGATGCGAACACCAATAATGTCATGAAGCAATGAATATTCATCACCTATCTTTTTTAAAACACTTTCTGGTGATTTGATCCTTGAAGTTGTATATTGTATACAAGCTAATGAACTCGATTGAATCGTATTTAAAACGTGATCCAAAACATTTTTAAACTTATCATAATCTGTTCCATAAAATTCTTCGTATGTCATACCATAAACATACACGCAAAGACTTAAAATTGGCTTAAAAAAGTTAGAGATTGCTCTCTAACTAAAATAATATCCTTTATAATCATAATAATAGATTCGATAAATAAAACTATCATTTTTCTTGATACTGAATTGTTGTTCTAAATTTCCATCCGTATCATAAATAGATAGTAGTCCTGCAATTCCTGAATCTACGACGATATGATCCCCTAGATTTTGTGCACTGGATACATAGGCACTAAATGGAACTTCAAACGAATTGACTAAAGTATATGTACCTTCATTTTCATCCACTAAGTATTGATAGTAATATGATGTCGTTCCTTCTAAAATACTTGTTTGAATCCCATCATTAACGGTCCAGTCATAATCTTTTCTTGTCTTTGAATAACCAAAGTTATTGTCAAACATATATAGATAATATTGACCGGATTCAAGGGAATCATCTTCCATATAGGTTACTGTATGTTGTCCTCCACTTGTTAAGAAGTCACCTACTTTTGTATATAAATAGTCTGTATAGTCCGTATCCTTCCAGAAATCTTCATTTCCAATGATATAGCCAATACTTGGATTTGTGCTTAAGTTATTGATTTTAATGATTGAACTTGTTTCTCGAGACGAAAGAATCGCACTATCATCACTTAAGTATTGTAGTGTATTGATATGCATCCAATCCCATTTTGAACCTTCTTTATGGTCGGTACTTTCTTTATAACTTCCAAATAAATCATCTAAATCTAATAATTCACTAACTTCTTCTGTATCTACATCCACTTTAATAATGCAGTCTTCAACACTATTCTTTTCTTCATTTGTAGCTAAAAGAATTAAATTTCCATCCTGATCAAATTGATAATCGTGATGAATAATATAACTACCCAAATCATAAATGTGTTCAATCATTCCCAAATGATTGATAGCTGCCATTCGATGTGTTGATACACTCATATATAGTGTTTGATCCTGCATCAACATACGATGAGAACGATATCCAATAATTGGAATTTCTGAACGTAGAATACCATTTGTATCATACATATAGACAAAGTCTTGATCATCCGCATCATTTCCTAATAGTGTATTTGAACCTCTCATCACTGAAGTGACGAGATTCTTGGGAACAGGCTTCTATTGAAACCTTTCTTACCAAGCTATCCCCGCAGTTCCTGCGGTTCTTTTTTTATTTTTAGCTAATTAGCCAATATGCCTTGCATCAATATATTGATGGATGCATTTACATCTCTGTCATGATTTGAATGACATTTTGGACATGTCCATTCTCTTACATTTAAATCTTTTGTTTCTTCATTCTTATATCCGCAACAATGACAGGTTTGACTGCTCGCATAGAATGTATTTAC
>NZ_CAKVJB010000026.1 GCF_934754935.1 uncultured Holdemanella sp.
TTTTGACACCACCCGCATAGCAGGTGGTTTTGTTGTTTCGTACTTCGTACTCAACTGGCTAAAGCCAAAAGCGTAAAATAAAAAGGAAGTGAAAACACTTCCTCATTAGTTCTTTAATGCTTGTAAAGGAGCTGGGATTCTTCCTCCACGATTGATCATGACATCATTAGAAATTTGAGAAATTGGCATAACAGGACCTGCACCTAATAAACCACCAAAATCTAATTCATCCCCAACATCTTTTCCAATTGCTGGAATGACACGAACAGCCGTCGTTTTTGTGTTAACCATACCGATTGCCGCTTCATCCGCAATAATTCCTGAAATAACACTTGCACTTGTTTCTCCTGGAATTACGATCATATCCAATCCAACGCTACATACAGCAGTCATCGCTTCTAATTTTTCTAATTTTAAAGCACCTATTCTAGCTGCATGAATCATACCTGCATCTTCACTTACAGGAATAAAAGCTCCAGACAAACCACCAACATTACTTGTTGCCATAACGCCACCTTTTTTAACCGCATCATTCAACATCGCAAGACATGCAGTAGTTCCATAAGCACCACATGTTTCCAATCCCATTTCTTCTAGAATGTAGGCAACACTATCACCAATAGCTGGTGTTGGTGCTAAAGACAAGTCAACGATTCCAAAAGGAACACCCAATTTTTCACTGGCAACCGTTCCTACTAATTGTCCCATACGTGTAATCTTAAAGGCTGTACGTTTGATTAAGTCTGCAATCTGATCCATACGCAATGATTTATCGGCTTTACTTAATACAGCACGCACAACGCCTGGTCCAGATACACCAACATTGATTACACAATCGGCTTCTCCAACACCATGGAAAGCTCCTGCCATAAATGGATTATCTTCAGGTGCATTACAGAATACAACTAATTTTGCAGCACCCAAACAATTATCATCCTTTGTATATTCCGCGCAACGCTTCACAATACGACCCATTTGTGCAACGGCATCCATATTGATACCGGCTTTTGTACTACCTACATTAACACTCGCACAAACATGTTGTGTTTTCGCTAATGCTTCAGGAATCGATTCAATCAATTCATTATCTCCTGCCGCATATCCTTTTTGCACTAATGCAGAATATCCACCAATAAAATCTACACCTAATTTTTGTGCACAACGCTCTAAAGTTAATGCGTATTCAACCGGATTTCCACCAGAACAAGCCACTAACATCGCAATTGGTGTTACACTAATTCTCTTATTAACAACTGGAATACCATAAGTCTTACTGAAGTCATTTCCTACTTTTACTAAGTCTTTAGCTAAGCGGCAAATCTTTTCTTCAACCTTTTGACATGAAACATGAATATCTGGATCCATACAATCAAGTAAACTAATACCCATTGTGATTGTACGAATATCCAAGTATTCTTCGTCAATCATCTTTATTGTTTCTAAAATTTCATTTGTCTGCATGTGAACACCTCATTAAATCTTGTGCATAGAATTGAAAATATCCTGATGCATACAACGAATTACTAAGTTCTTTTCTTTTCCTAAACTCTCCATTTTTTCTGCAAATTCATTTAATGGAATACTCATTTCATCAATTGCCACTATCATAGTCATAGTAAACATTGAATCTACAATTGTTTGTGTTACATCCAATACATTTAAATTGTAGTTTGCACATTCATTGGCAATCATAGCCAAAATCCCTACTTTGTCTTTTCCAATTACACTAATAACAGCCTTCATCGTCATTCTCCTTATAGTTTTATTGCACATTTTTCAAAACGCACTAGCTCATACGGTTCATATGCACCCTGGATTCCTTGCACATTCACATCATATTCACTTGGCATAAAGGATACCTCATTTTGTTGATTTAGACAATCCTTAATAATTTGACTTTGTTCTTTTGTCAAAGTTTTTGACTTTTTAAAACAAATTTCATTTGCCTTATTTAGTAAAATAACATCGACATCTAAACAGTCACTCGCAAACAAATGATCTTTCCAATCACATTCTTGAACATTGAAATAAAAGTCACTATTGTCAATATCTCCGCCCTCAAGCACAAATATCGCAATATCATTTGTGTAACAAAAATGAAGATCGATACCACTATTCAACATTTCAATTTCCTCCTGTGTCCAATCCTCATCTTTTATTACTAACATAAAACGGTTTTCTACATAGTCCATGATGGCACCTAAATCGATGTCATACTCAAATTTTTCTTTACTCATACCACCATTATAAAGATTATCTTAAGAAAAAGCGAATCAATTTCTCATTCAATTTTGTATAAGGCTGATAACGCATAGGTAAATCAATGATTCTTTTTTTATCCACAATACTCTTTGTATGGCTAAACGTATCAAAGCCACGCTTCCCGTGATATGAACCCATACCACTTTCGCCTACACCACCAAAGCCCATATTACTTGTAGCTAAGTGAATCACTACATCATTGATACAACCTCCACCAAATGAAACTTCACTCGTTACTTTCTTTGATACTTGTTTATTATTTGTGAAAATGTATAAAGCTAATGGAGAAGGCATAGAATTAATTTTATCTATAACTACATCTAAATTCGAATATGTCAATATCGGCATAACAGGGCCAAATATTTCTTCCTGCATAATTGGATCTGAAAATTCCACATAATCCATCACTGTTGGTTCAATTTGTAGATCATGGTGTTTTCCACCATAGACAACCTTATCCATATCGATCAACCCTAAAATTCTCTTATAGTGTTTTTCATTGATGATATGCCCATAATCATCTAAATTCGCATATTGTCGTTTGATTTCAGATATAACGCACTCTATAAATTGATTTTTTATCGATTCATGCACCAATATATAGTCTGGTGCCACGCAGGTTTGTCCACAATTCAAATATTTTCCAAAAACGATTCTTCGCGCCGCCAATTTAATATTGGCATCCTTATCTATGATACAAGGACTTTTTCCGCCCAATTCTAGAGTGACTGGTGTTAAATATTGGCTAGCTTTATTCATCACGATCTTTCCTACTCGTTTTGAACCTGTATAGAAAATATAGTCAAACTTTGAATCTAGTAATTTAGAACTCACTTCACTATCTCCAAGTACACAAGCTACATATTCAGAATCAAAATATTCTTCAATCATATCCTTAATAACTTGAGATGTGTGTGGACTAAATTCACTTGGCTTTAATACCACTGTATTCCCTGCTGCAAGCGCATCAATCAATGGATCAATGGATAATAAAAATGGATAGTTCCAAGGACTAATGACTAATACCACTCCATAAGGACTTGGCTTTTCAAAACTGCGCGATAAAAATTGTGATAATGGTGTATATACTGTTTTTTCTTTTGAAAACTTACGAACATGTTTTTCCATGTAAGTTAATTCACTTAAAGCTAACCCAACTTCGCACATATACGTTTCAAAATTTGATTTTCCAACATCCTTTTTTATTGCCTCATTGATTCTATCTTCATAAGCTAAAATTGCTTTTTTTAAAGTTTTTAAGGCATTTATTCTAAAATTTATATCGAGCGTTTTATGAGAATTATAAAATTCTCTTTGTCTTAAAACGATTGGATCCATACTCAATCCTCCACTACTAAATCATACACTTTTTCTAACTCTTT
Source organism: uncultured Holdemanella sp. (assembly GCF_934754935.1). Lineage (GTDB taxonomy): Bacteria > Bacillota_I > Bacilli_A > Erysipelotrichales > Erysipelotrichaceae > Holdemanella. The sequence goes on from NZ_CAKVJB010000026.1 coordinate 3,645, forward strand.
TACATCCCACAAAACAGGAACCGGGTACAATGGATTGGCTTCCTGATCGGCATATAATGCCAATTCATGAATATCTGATTTTTTTAATTCACTAAATGTAGATGAAATGCCAAAACGCTTCTTCATTAAAGAAATTTGTTCAATAAAGCGCTCTGCCCCCACTTTATAAGAATCATTCACATTACAGATTCCACAATACAACGCCATTTCATATAATTTCTTGTACACACTTTCTCCATATTGTCTCAACACAACATCAAGTAAAGTCGCATTAGCTAGTCCATGCGCAATATTATATTTTCCACCTAATGAATGGGCTATCGCATGCACATATCCAACATAGGACACTGTAAATGCGTGCCCTGCATAGTAAGCAGCATCTAACATATTACTTCTAGCTTCTAAATCATTTCCGTTTTCATATACCTTATATATATTTTCAAAAATAAGTTTTGTAGCCTTTAGCGCATATTCACGCGTCTTTTTTGTGGTCGAATTACCAATATAAGCCTCAATCGCATGAGTTAAGGCATCCATCCCTGTACATGCCGTAATAAATGGAGGCAAAGATAATGTAGGCTTAGGATCTAAAACCGCATAATCTGGAATCAAATTAAAATCATTAATCGCATACTTATGACGTGTTTTTGAATCTACAATGACTGCCGCAAGTGTTGTTTCACTTCCGGTTCCAGCTGTCGTAGGTACGCAAATAAGTAACGGTAGTTTCTTCCATATTTTTAAGATTCCTTCCATCTTTGATAGTGGTTTCTTAGGGCGAGCAAGTCTAGCTCCAACTGCCTTAGCACAATCCATACTGGATCCTCCACCAAAGCCAATCAAAGCTTGACAATTCGAAGATAGGTATATGTTTTTAGCTTCTTCTACATTATCACTCGTTGGATTTGCGACCGTCTTATCATAAATCACATATTCAATAGAATGATGATCCAAGTGTTCACACATACGATCTAATATCCCTAATTGATACACTGTAGAATCAGTAATAATCATGACTTTAGATATATGATGATCCATACAAACATGAGAAATTAAAGATGTACTCTTTAATATTTTTGGAGTTCGATAGGGTAAAACAGGAATCACAAGTTTAAAACAATTCTGAAAAATTCGACAATATATTTTCTTGAATGTATTCATAAAGCACCTCCGTTTAGTTAACTTTGTATACTTTATATTCATTTGTTCACTTTGTCAACTATAAAAAATATGGACACATACATGTCCATACTCTTATGCTTTCATCAATAGCCTTTCAATCGACTCTTCACTTACTGAGAAGATGGATGCGATAGCTTTAACACTGAATCCTTTTTCTAGCATGGTTTGATATACTTCAAACTGATTTAGCGCAATGCCTCGCTCAATTCCTTGGTCAATAGATTTTTCTCTTCATATCAATTACTTAATACTCGTTTTAAACTCTCAACAGATATTGAACAAACCTTAGAAATCTCATTGACACTCATTCCATTCTTTATCATAGTCTTGTACAAAAGAACTTGTCCTAACTCTACACCTTGTTCAATGCCTTGCTCAATACCCTGTTCAATGCCTTGCTCGATACCTTGTTCAATGCCTTGCTCAATTCCTTGTTCAATGCCTTGCTTGATTCCTTTTCTTATTCCTTCAGCTTCCCATTCCTTTGATTTTACCTCAAGCCATCTCTTTTCTGCCTCGCACATCTCAATACACCTAAGCTTTCATCAATAGCCTTTCAATTGACTCTTCACTTACTGAGAAGATGGATGCGATAACTTTAATATCAAATCCCTTGTCCATCATTTTTTGATACATCTCAAGTTCTTTTTTCTCACTACCTTGTTCAATGCCTTGCTCAATTCCTTGTTCAATGCCTTGCTCAATTCCTTGTTCAATGCCTTGTTCAATTCCTTGTTTGATTCCTAACTCAATTCCTTCCGCTTTCCATTCCTTTGATTTTACCTCAAGCCATCTCTTTTCAGCCTCGCACATCTCAATCTCCTCCTTTTCCTCTAATTCCTTTAAATCCAACCATTCTACATCCGTCAATGTCTTGACTACTTTTAACACACTGCTCTTTACAAGCCCAAAGCTATTACTCTTTTCTTCATAAATAGATTGATCATAAATACTTCGACATATATAGAATAGATTATACACGTCTTCTTCATTAAAATTATATGAAGTATTTCCTGTGATTTCAATCAGATTCATTTGGTAGTCATGGAAATAGGATTTAAATCTTTCATCCACATCTACAAGTTCTGAAAGCTTACTAGCTGCATTCCAAGGTCTTTCTCCTGTATAGAATACTAGAATGTGCACCATGGGTAGTTTTTCTTTCGATTTATTCTTTTTAAGCTTCTTTAACATTCGATCATAAGCTACATACTCATATGTTGCAGCTCTTACAACCATTGAAGCATCTACACGACTTTGATTTTCAATAATGAATGCACTATAAAGATTTCCATCATTATACTTACGAATCACATCCACATGCTTTTCTAGATCCATATTCGCATCATTCATCTCTGAATCAAGTTCTACACAATTCTCTGGTTTTAGAACTCTTTGACCATCAAAGAAGTAGGCATTAAAGAAATCGACAAAATAGGCATTGTTTTCTAGAAATTCCTTCATCATTTTATCTTTGATTTTGTTCATTTTATTTCATCACCTCTATATTCTTAAACGTTTTTTTTGAAGGTTTTTCGAGAAAAGATGCATATTTTAACAATTTCACATAATCCAATCTGATTTCACAACATTTACCAAAGTTATAAGAAAATTATAACAACATGGAATGATATTCTATAAGTGCCTTAAAGATAAGGCAATGAATATAGAAATAAACCAATATTCATATCTCTCTCCTAAAAATAATAATAAACAAAAAGAAGCCATTCTACACGCCAGCTAGGATGGTTTCTTTTCTACTAAACTTGTAGATTACAACAATTTTTTGTTACAATACAACTATGCCAAGAATTCAAAATGACTGTATAAATACAATCGAAATTAAAAAAAGTAAATTTATTACCTATCTTCATAGAACACAAGATGAACAAGAGGCAAAGGAGTTTTTAAAAGCTATAAAAAAAGAACATCCCAATGCCAATCATCATTGTACAGCTATGATTATAGGAAACATTATGCGATCTAACGACGATGGTGAACCAAGCCAGACAGCAGGACATCCCATGTTAGATGTTTTAATGCATAATGACATGCAAGATATTTTAGCTGTTGTGGTTCGCTATTTTGGAGGAATCAAACTTGGAACCGGAGGACTTGTAAGAGCTTATAGTTCTAGTGTTTCTGAAGCTTTAAAAGTGGCAACACTAACCACTGTAACAACCCTTCAAGAATATCAAATTCATTTTTCTTATGATTTGATAGGAAAGGTTGACCATTATTTTAGAACGCAAAACATTGAAGTCATTGAACAACAATATGAAGAAGATGTTGTCTATCATTTTCTTGTTCAAGAAGATATTTCTAAAGATTTAATGGAACTTACAAACGGAAAGATACAAATTCAATATATACAAGACATTGAAACCGAATGCGTAATTTAATTCGCATACTATGAATATGATATACTTTAGAAAAGCGAGGTACATTTATGGATAGTATTCTTACTCTTATTGCACTTTTTGTGATTATATTTATTTTTTGGACATTAGCAAGCTGGCTACTTCCAATTATTTTACCAATCATCATTGTCTTTTGGATCATTTCCCTATTCACAGGAAGAAGACATGTACATGTTCATACCTATAACAGTGCTCAAAATAATCAAGAGGAACAACCAAAATCAGCACCAAAACATGGAGCTATTGACGTAGAATATACGGAACATGAAGATGATGGAGATGAACAATGATTTGTCACAACAGTGTTGGTTATGATACACAAATCAAAGACTTGTTGATTAAATCTGCCTTCAATATGGATGAAAAAGAAATTGATGCCTGGATGAAATATCAATATGATCCACAACACATGTTCTGCTTCTGGCAAGATGATAAGATTACTTCTTGTCTTCAAGTCACAAAAAGAACGATGATGTTTTTGGACCGACAAATACGTGTATCTGTGATTGGTATGGCCGCAACTTTACCTGATTATAGACAAAGAAAACAATTTTCTAGCTTATTAGATGCCGCCATTTCACAAGCTACCTATAACGATTTATTAACCATCACATATACAAATATGCCCAAATTATTTGAAGTCAAAAGCTTTCAGCATATTTCAAACACAAAAGAATATTGGATTGGAGCTCCACTATGTAGAAGCGGAAATCCTTTCCATGTGAAACAAAAAGCAGAGAATTTATACCCATTATATTTCCAATTTATGCAGTATTTTGATGGCAGCATTTTATTAAGTGAAGATGAATTTGATCAACTCATTCAATACCATCAGAGTTTAGGAAAATCCATTGTCACAATCACAAATAAAGATAAACAACCAAAAGGATTTGCGATATATTCTACAAAAGATAAGCAAGCACATGTCGAAACCTTAATTTATTTTGACTCACAAGCCATTCAAGATCTTTTAAGTTATATATCCATAAACAATGAAGTGACATCCATTCTCATCAGTGAAAGTGAAAGATTCGATAAATTATTCCCATTACATTTTCCAAGAATGGATAAAAAATTAATGGTCAGACTCAACAATTATAAATTATTTGATAAATTCTCTAATACAAATGTTAGAAACGCAAAAACAGCTTATGAACTATTAGAAAAGCCTACATGGAACCACTTCCAGTAGGCTTTTTATAAGACAATTTCTTCTTATCAAATTAATTCTGCATATGAATCATTTCTTCTTCAATCATTGGATACGAAATTAGTGCTTCACTATCCAAATTTTCATTAAACATATTCACACCACTAATTTGATGATTATTGTATGTCGTGTAATAGTAAATTCCATTTCTTAAGTCGCAACAAGAAGTATAAATTGTATATTCATACTTACCTGGTTCTACCTCACAAAGACCTTTTTGTTGCTCAACACTACCAATAATATGGAAATATTGACTCAAATCATTCTTATCACTTGTCGCATTCGCTCTTGTATAGGCAACACGCACAAATCTAGATCCACTCGACAAGTCTCCAGGAAGTCCCATAGCTCCAAATCCACGTGAATACGCCTTTAAATCCAAGCCAAAATTATTTTCAGGCTGCTTATTTGATAAATACATATAATCATTCAAACGAAACAACTGCATAGGTAATGGCGGATTGTTTGTCAAAACATGCGTAGGATTCTCATGTACATGCATACCATCTTCCATACACTCAACGACAATGCTTTCATTTTCATCACTAATCATATAGTGTAATTCAGCTACTGGAAAGCGCTCATTAAATGGTGTTGCACAAACATTCGTATTCTCTAATACGACTCTTGCCTCTTTGACACTAGCACATTGCGATAAGATCCAAGGAATAAATTCAAAGGCGGCTACATTGTTCTTACCTTCTTTTACTTCATAAAACTTTGCGTTTCCAACAAAGTTTAATCCAGCCATTCCCAAACCCTTCTCATTCATGGCATCGTAATATAATGGATACTCTTCAAATACATGTGCCATACCAACTATCGCATAATGACTTTCATGTTGATCTAAATGTCTAAAATGAAAATCATAATTGCGCGGTGTGACAGCTACTTGTTCTCCATATGAAAACTCATAATCTAAATTCCTTCCAAAAAACTGATTAAAGCTTAATGCAGTACACATTAAAATCATCTCCTTCTGCTTGTAGCTTAACACAAAGTGGATAAGAATTCACTTATAATGAACAAATCAAAATATGTGTTCATTGCGTTCAGTACCAAAAAACTATATATTTTAAGTGTCATAAGAAATGCCTTATCTTATGATTAACCCTTTGGAAAATTATTCAACCCTGTAAACTCAAGATACATTTTTATCTTAATAATTTTCCTCTCCCTAAAGCAATGTCAAGCCCGGACATTGCTTTTTATTTTACGTAAAAGAAAAAAGCCATAAGTTTCCCTATGACTTAAAACGCAAATACAATTCCTACAACCGCACTAGCTACAATAAACCAAATTGGATGTAATTTAGGTTTATACTTACTAAATGCAAGTAATACGAATAAACAAATAAATTGTTTCCAATGAAATGTAGAGAAAGTATAATCACCAAATAAAGTAGTCACCAAAATATCAATGGTTGCCACGGCAATAAAGGCAACGACAGCTGGTTTTAATCCGGCAAAAATTTGTTGGACTAACTTTGCCTCTTTAAATTTCTCTAAGAAATTCGCAATGATACAAATAATGATCAAACTTGGTAAAACCAAACCAAGTGTTACAATAATCGAACCTAATACACCATATTGACTAAAGCCTACGTAGCTAGCCATATTGACACCCATTGGACCTGGTGTAGATTCACTTACCGCAATCATTGTAGACAAATCACTCATTGTATACCAGCCATAACGAACCCCAATCTCTCTTAAGAATGGAATGGTCGCAAGACCGCCTCCTACCGCAAATAGTCCAGTTTTGAAAAATTCTAAAAACATGAGTAATAACTTAGTCATTTTTCTTTAACCATCCTATTCTAGAAAATACAACACCCGCAATACCTGCACCAATCACAAGTAATACCGTAGAAACTTTGGTAAACATCGCAAAAATAAGGGCCACCGCAAAAATCAAGAAGCCAATCTTATTTTTAATATTACCCTTACCTAATTTTAATACCGCATTGATCATCAACATACATACAGCTACACGAATTCCATTTAGTGCATGTTGCACAATGGCTAAACTTGAAAAGTTTGTGATCAAACCTGCAATCACACTAATGATGATAATAGATGGAGTTACTACACCTAATGTAGCCGCAATAGCTCCTGGAATACCAGCTTGGTAGTATCCAATAAAAGTCGATGTATTGACCGCAATAACACCGGGTGTACATTGGCCAATCGCATAATAGTCCATGACTTCATCTTCCGTAGCCCAATGATATTTTTCAATAACTTCCTTTTGAATCATTGGCAACATGGCATATCCACCACCAAAAGTAAATAGACCCATCTTAAACCAAGAAACATATAATTGAATGAGTTTCTTCATTTTACTCTCCTTTTAATACAAATTTTTCAATGACTTCACAAACAGCACCTTCTTCACAAGTAGCATTTGTGACATAGTCACAATCCGGTTTAATACCAGGCGCTGCATTTTGTACTCCAACACCTAAACCAGCATCTTTGATCATAGATAAATCGTTATAGTTATCCCCAATCGCAATCGTATCCTGAATATCAATATGTAATAGATCGGCTAATTTTTTAAGTCCAGCCCCCTTATTTACACCCTGATGATTAAATTCAATATAACGATTACTTGAATATGAAACATCCATATCATACGTAATATCCTTAAGATCACGATCAATGCTTTGAAGATATTCAAAATCTGTATTTGTATATAATACTTTCACAATTTCCTGACCCTTTAAAAAATCAAGATTCTGATCAAATACCTCAATCATTTCCTGACGATTCTGCACATATCTTTTTTCATCTTCCGTTAAGTTATATGCATATACCGCGTCTTTAGTATATACATGAATGACTACATCATACTTTAATCCACGCTTATATAATTCTTCAGCTTTTTCAAAAGAAATACCTTCAAAATGTAAAAGTCGATTGTCTTTATTTTCCGTGATAGCCCCACCATTATATGAAATCACATATTGATTGGCTTCATCAAAAAGATCCAATTCCTTTAATGTACCTTGTACAGTGTTATAGCCTCTTCCTGTTGCCAATACAAATTTAACACCTAAATCTTTCAACTTCTTAATAGCTTCAATATCTCTAGAATCAATTGTTCGATCGGGTTTGATCAAAGTTTCATCTAAATCACACGCAATTAACTTATACATAAATACCCTCCCTTAGATATGGAAAAATTATAAACCATCTTTTTCCAAAAAAAAAGTAGCATTCAAGCTACTTATAATACAGAACCAATCACATGAACAATAAAAGCTAAAACCCACGCAAGTACACATTGCCATGCCACTACACCAATCGCCCATCTTGCACCGAGTTCTCGTTTAATAGATGCGATAGCTGCAACACATGGTGAATAAATCAAGCAGAATACAAGTAAAGAAGCAGCAGATAGTGTAGTTAAGGCACTATGTACGCCACCTACAAATAGTACTTGTAGAGTAGAAACAACACTTTCTTTCGCCATAAATCCACTGATCAATGAAGTCACAATACGCCAATCTTGAAGGCCTAATGGCGCAAATACAGGCGCAATCCATCCGGCAACCATTGCCAAAATACTTTGACTTGAATCTTTGACCATTTCAAATTGTAAGTTAAAGCTCTGAAGGAACCATACAAGTACAGTGGCCACAAAAATAACGGTAAAAGCTTTTTGTAAGAAATCCTTCGCCTTTTCCCACAACAATTGACTTACATTTTTTAATCCTGGCAAACGATAATTTGGAAGTTCCATCACAAACGGAACAGCTTCCCCTTTAAATAAAGTGTTTTTAAATAAGAACGCAACTAAAACACCTACGACAATGCCCAGCACGTATAGTCCTGTCATAACTAAGCCACCTTGTTTTGGAAAGAACGCACTCACAAAGAAGGCATAAATTGGTAGTTTTGCGGTACAAGACATAAATGGCGTCAATAAAATCGTCATCTTACGATCTCTTTCACTCGGCAAAGTACGTGTTGACATAACGGCTGGTACCGTACATCCAAATCCAATCAATAAAGGAACAATACTTCTTCCGGATAATCCAATTTTTCTTAATAGTTTATCCATAAAGAAGGCTACACGCGCAATATATCCACTATCTTCCATCATAGATAAAAAGAAGAATAGTGTCACAATGATAGGTAAGAAAGATAATACAGAACCTACACCCGCAAAGATACCATCAATCACTAAACTGTGTACGGCATAGCTTACGTGAGCACTTGTCATCCATGCATCCACTACTTGTGTGATCCAATCGATACCAAGTTCTAATAAACCTTGAAGCCATGCTCCAATCACATTAAATGTTAGATAGAATACAAGTAACATAATCCCAATAAACATTGGAATTGCAGTATATTTACCGGTTAAAATACGGTCAATTTTTTCACTTCGAACACGCTCTTTACTTTCCTTAGGCTTTACTACAGTCTGTTCACAAACCTTTTCAATAAAAGAAAAACGCATATCGGCAATGGCCGCACTGTGATCGAGTCCACGTTCTTTTTCCATTTGAAGCACAATGTGTTCAATCATTTCTTTTTCGTTTTCATCTAAATCCAAACGATCAAAAATCAAATTATCGCCTTCAATAATTTTACTAGCCGCAAAACGTAATGGAATATCCGCCTTTTTGGCATGATCTTCAATTAAGTGGCAAATAGAGTGAATACAACGGTGAACAGCTCCACCAAAATCATCTTCTCCACAAAAATCTAAACGCCCCGGTCTTTCCTGATATTTCGCAATATGAATCGCATGTTCGATCAATTCATCAACACCTTGGTTTTTAGCTGCAGAAATAGGTATAACCGGTACACCAAGCATAGCTTCCATACCATTGATATCAATCGAACCTTGATTGTTGGCCACTTCATCCATCATATTTAATGCGACAACCATCGGAATATTCATTTCTAATAGTTGCATTGTCAAATATAGATTTCGTTCAATATTAGTGGCATCCACAATATTGATAATAGCCTTAGGCTTATCGTTTAACACAAAATTACGTGATACAATTTCTTCACTTGTATAAGGTGACATTGAATAAATACCCGGTAAATCGGTCACCATTGTATTTGGATACCCTTTAATGGGGCCATCCTTTCGATCAACTGTTACCCCTGGAAAGTTTCCAACATGTTGATTCGATCCTGTTAATTGATTAAACAAAGTGGTTTTTCCACAGTTTTGATTTCCAACCAAGGCATATGTCAAACAAGTTCCTTCTGGCAAAGGATGCTCATCTGCCTTTACATGATATTTACCATTTTCACCAAGTCCAGGGTGAACTGTGTTATTTATATTTTCTGCACTCTCATGCTTTCTTGTTCTCTCATCAATTAATTCAACTAATATTTTTTCAGCTTCATCTAAACGAAGCGACAATTCATAACCATGAATCTGTAGTTCCATTGGATCGCCCATAGGCGCAAACTTTACAACTGTAACCTCAGCACCAGGTATAACTCCCATATCTAGAAAGTGTTGTCTTAATGCACCCGTTCCTCCAACGGCCTTAATCAATGCACTCTGTCCTATTTTTAGCTCTTTTAACGTCATGCATATCCCTCCCCCAATTAGTTAAAATTATAATCATCTTATGCGAGTAGTCAATTACAGTACTTGATATTTTTATTGACACAATCTATTCACTTGTTTACAATTGAACTGTTCACAAGTAAACATTAGGAGGGCATATGTTGACGATAGAAGAATTTTTACGCTTATCCAATCGATTGCGTGAATATTATGGTAAACAAATCAAAGATCGATTTGCAGAATATACATTTTCACCAAACGAAATCTCGATATTGATTTTACTACAAAACAATAATTCCATTACGACAAGCACACAGCTACGTGTTGTATTAGGCGTTTCAAAAGCTTTAGTATCTCGAAGCGTAACAAGTTTAGAACAAAAGGGATTGATCACAGTTAAAGGAATTCCAAACGATAAAAGAATCTCCCATATTGAATTAACCGAAAATGCGATTCCTGTATTAGAAAAAATTTCTATTGAGATTGAAAAAATCAATCAAGTATTATTTAAGGATATTCCTACAAAAGATATTCAATGCATGATTGAGACAATGAATAAAATGAATGAAAAAATAGAAGGAGCAAATTAAAATGAAATTTACAACAGCGTCCGAAGTGGATTTAGGACATGAAAAAGTTGGTAAGTTACTCTTTATGTTGGCAGTACCTGCCATTTTAAGTCAAATAGTTAACTTACTCTATAACGTAGTTGACCGTATGTATATTGGTCACATTCAAGATGTAGGAGCTATTGCCCTAACTGGAGTTGGTGTTTGTCTTCCTATTATTATGATTGTATCGGCCTTTGCGTGTTTAGTTGGTATGGGCGGTGCTCCAAGAGCCAGTATTTATATGGGTAAACAAGATAATCCAACGGCTGAAAAAATCATGGGAAACTGTTTTATCGCATTGATTGTGATTTCTTTAACACTAACTGTATGTTTATTAGCTTTCCAAACTCCATTACTACAATTGTTCCAGGCAAGTTCAAAAACAATTGTATATGCCAAACAATATTTGAGTATCTATGCCTTTGGAACGATTTTTGTCCAAATGACCCTTGGTATGAATGCCTTCATTTCTTGTCAAGGCTTCTCAAAAACAAGTATGATGACCGTTTTGATTGGTGCTATTTTAAATATCATTTTAGACCCAATTTTTATCTTTGGATTTAATATGGGCGTAAAAGGTGCTGCACTAGCTACTATCATTTCTCAGGCCATCAGTGCAATCTGGGTCATTCGTTTCTTGAGTGGTAAACAAAGTGTTCTTAAGTTAAAAAAAGAAAACTTTAAAATTGTTCCAAGTTTACTATTCCCAAGTTTAGCTTTAGGTATCGCACCATTTGTGATGCAGTCAACAGAAAGCTTGATTTCTTTATGTTTCAATATGCAACTATCTAAATTTGGTGGGGACGTTGCGATTGGAAGCATGACCATTCTAACGAGTGTTATGCAGTTTGCGATGATGCCACTACAAGGATTAACTCAAGGTGGACAACCCATCATCAGTTACAACTTTGGCGCTAAAAATGCCGAGCGTGTTAAAAAAGGTTTCTTACTTCAAACACTATGTTGTTTCATATACGCAAGTATCATCTGGCTTTTAGTGGAGTTATTCCCACAAGTATTTATTTCAATCTTCACAAATGATCCTGAATTAATGTCTATGGCAACATGGGCTATTCGTATCTATATGGCATGCGTATTATTAATGGGGCTTCAGATTTCTTGCCAACAAACATTCATTGCGTTTGGCAATGCCAAGATTTCTGTATTCTTAGCTATCTTTAGAAAGATCATTGTCTTAATTCCATTGATTTTTATCTTACCAAGCATCTTATCCGATCACATTTTTGCGGTATTTGTTGCCGAACCTATCGCAGACTTTATTGCGGTAAGCACAACAGTAACACTATTTATTAAAAACTTTAAGAAGACATTAGCACAAATGAGTTATGAATAATCATAACTCATTTTTTATTTTATTCAATAATGCTTCCTTATTATTCTTTTCAGGATGATAAAAACTATATTTTAAACACATATTCAAAGCTTCTTGAATTTGTTTCCCTCTTAGATTTGTAGCTTCTATGATATCTTTTCCATTCAATACAAGTTGGGATATACTCATACAACGATTTCTATTTTGGATGTAATAGTCATAGAATAATTCTACATCGATAGCTGATTTTTGTCCCAATTCAGAATGGGCCATCGCATCGCAATAACGAATTTGAAGTAAGTTCAATAAGTGTTCTTCATCCAAATGATATGTAATGCGATATTTATAAATACAATCTAAATCACAAGTAAATTTATCATCATGATGCAAGACATAGAATGGTATCCACTTTCTTTGTTCATTTGTGAGTTTAAAACGACGACAAAGCTCTTTCGATAATTCACTTCCTACCTTCGCATGATGCTTAAAATGATCCTTTCCATTCGAGTCGGTTGTCTTTACTTGTACTTTACCTAAATCATGAAATAATAGCGCAAAGGCCAAGGTTTCATCATATGGTTTTAAATATTCCATCGCATCTAGTGTATGATGCAAGACATCGGTATAGTGATAGATTGAGTTTTGGCTACAGTGCAATGCCAAATCTAACTCCTTAAATACAGGCTTTAAAAGAAGTGTCATATCCGCCAATACTTGTGGATTTGTTTCCATGATTTCTTTTAATTCATGTACGATTCTTTCAATAGAAACATATTGAATCAAAGATGCATTTGTATCAATGGATGTTTTAACTGTTTCATCCATAGAAAAGCCTAGTTTTGCACAAAAACGATAGGCACGAAGCATTCTTAGGGCATCTTCATTAAATCTTCGATCCGGATTTCCAACACAACGTATCACTTTACGTTTTAAATCAGATTGCCCATTGTATGGATCAATCAAGCCACGACTTGGATGATAGGCCATCGCATTCACAGTAAAATCACGTCTTGATAAATCTTCTTCAATTGTAGAAACATATTTCACACTGTCAGGATGACGATGATCCTTATATTCACTCTCTAAACGAAAGGTTGTGATTTCAACCGGGGAATCCGACAAGACCGTTACCGTTCCATGTTTGAGTCCTGTGCCAACACTTCGATCAAACAGATTTAATATTACTTCAGGCTTAGCACTTGTACAAATATCATAATCATGAATCGGACGATTTAATAAATAATCTCGTACACAACCACCTACTACATAAGCTTCATATCCAATGTCATTTATTTTATGAATGATTTCTAATATATATTCAGGTAATTTCATACTTCTATTATATAAGAAAAAGGTGCTGAATTGCACCTTAATTACTTTGTAACCTTTACATATGTTGGAATTGTATCCGCCATGATTCTCTTAGCGATTTCCATACTTCCAAACATAAATTCAAAACCTTTCCCATAACTTGCAGGCGTACAGAAGTTGCCTAAATCTTGTAGTGTCTGTTTATCATCATTGATCATATCCACAACTAAGAACCAGTGGCTAGGCTGATCTTTGACAATTCTTTCCTTCAAATAAATAGAAAGAATGTCTGGGTGAGAGTCACCAAATTCGCAGATAGCTCTTTGAAGTTCGGTTACACTTGCGATAGGATCACGAAGCTTTAAACTATCTCCTTTATGAATTGGATTTTCACTCACTTGAGATCCACGACTTTTATCTAATTCCACTAATAAATTACAATCTAGTAAAACATTAGCTCCAAATGGATCGATTACAATACCATGAATCTGGTTTAATGCCATCTTCACAAAAGGCATATATTGATTATATGTCATAACTAATGAATGGATTTCACTATCTTGATCCCATTTCTTTAATTGATCCATACTTGAGAAGACAGGAAAGAAACTATCTCCCTTATCATTTTGAATCAAAGACAATTGGAATTGTGTATTGGGTTCAAAAACTAAGACGCCTTTTTCATTGCGAGTAGGTTCTTTATCCCATTGTGCTGGGATTAGAAAGTTAGTAGAAATAAACGCATCCAACAAGTTTCTAAATGCTGAATCTGTTTTTTCTCTATTAAATACAATTAATGTTTCTTGTAGTTTTTCATTTTTAAATTCATTTACCATAATTATTCCCCTGAAATTGTGCACTCTTCAAATGCGATACTTGGACTTACAACCTGATGATAACTCCAATCTAAATCGTTACCCACACTCATTACGTGTTTCATCATATCTAAGAAGTTATTTGCGACGGTAACCAAGGTAACGTTCTTATCTCTTTTACCATCCTTTACCCAGAAGCCTGAGCATTGTAGTGAGAAGTTAGTAGAAACAAAATCAAGTCCTGCATGAAGACCAGCTAAATTCTGTACGACAAAACCATCTTTGATTTTTGTACATAAATCCTCAAGACTATCATTTCCAGGTACGATGTAACAATTCATCGGTTGTACACTAACACTAGATGCATAACCTGATTTAAAGCCATTTCCTGTACTCTTTGTATGCATTCGATTGGCACTTCTTGTGTCATGAAGCATCATAACATATTTTCCGTGATCCACCAATGTTTTTGAAAAAGTTGGACAACCCTCATCATCAAAATTGGCAATACTTAAACAATCCGTATTCTTTGGATCATCCATAATTGTGATTTGTTCAGAGAAAATTTGTTCGTTAAATTTATCTTTCAAAGGTGAAATCCCCTTATACATCAATTCTCCATTAAATAAACCTGTAAAAGCTGCAAACAAAGATGTCATCGCATCCTTTTCAAAGATAACTGGGCATGTACAGCTTGGAATTGGTGCAGCCCCTAATTTATTTAAAGCTTTATCACAAACACGAGATACAAAAGAATCCAAATCATATTGGTTAAAGTCATATACAACTTCAACTAAACTCGCATCTTTGATTTCTTCATTTTCTTTAACGACAACACTGGCAACAATGTACTGCATTTCATCCACATCTTGCACATCCATACCTAAGCTATTCACAATACTGCGGCTTCCACTTCCTTGTGAATATCCTAAATATCCAACTTGAATGACACGTGGATCATAGGCTAAAATCTTAGTTTCTAAGCTTTGAAGAACTTGGTTCACATATTCTGTACTTGCCATATTCCAAGTCACATCTTTTTTTACATATTCAATCGGCTCTGGTTTTCTTAATGAATCTGTTTCTTCATTTGAAATAATATGTGCTTGTTCAATCAATGACTTTAAAATAATCTCACATTGATCATCATCTACTTCTTCCAAAGCCATATTGGCCATTTTTCCATCTACAATTCCACGAATACTTGTACCCGTTACTTTACTGGATACTAAAGTGTCCATTTGTCCTTGAAACCAAGTCATTTCTTTTTCTACTGTTGTAGATTGATAGATTTCAAATTCCTGAATGCCTAGGCCAAGTGCTTTTTCAATCCATACTTGTTTATTCATTGGCCGTACCTCCGACTGTGATTTGTGAAACACGAATGGCTGGCTGGCCTACATCGGTAGGAATTGAACCCGAACTAGCGCCACACATACCTTGTCCACGCTCTAAGTTTTTACCAACGCGATCAATATTAAATAGGATATCCGCACCATTACCAATTAAAGAAGCTCCTTTTACTGGATAAGAAATCTTGCCATTTTCAATTAAATAACCTTCTAATACGGCAAAGTTAAATTCACCGGTTTGTGGATTTACACTTCCACCACCCATTTTTTTCGCATACAATCCACGTTTGATTCCTTCAAACATTTCGTCAAAATCATCATTTCCAGCGGCAATATATGTATTTGTCATACGCGAAGTTGTTTCAAATTTATAAGACTGACGACGCGAACTTGAAGTCGATTCAAGACCCATTCTTCGGCCATTCAAACGATCGACCATATAACTCTTTAAAATACCATTCTCAATTAATACACGTCTTTGTTGGGGATTACCCTCATCATCGACGTTTTGTGAGCCCCATGCATTTGGAATTGTACCATCATCAATCGCCGTAACTTTATCACTAGCGACTTTTTGCCCTAATTTATTACAGAATACACTCTGATTTTTACTGACTGAACTTGCCTCTAGAGCATGTCCACAAGCTTCGTGGAAGATCACGCCACCAAATCCATTGTCAATAATGACTGGCATCTTTCCAGATGGACAATCTTTTGCCTCTAATAATACCAAGGCGATTCGACTTGCTTCTTTTCCGATCGATTCTGGTGTTCTTTCTTCAAAGAATTCAAGACCCTTACTTGCGCCTGGTGCTTCATAGCCCGATTGTAAGTTTTGACCATCTTGGGCAAAAGAGGATACAGACATTCGACAACGAATTCGAGTATCGTGTACTAGTCTTCCTTCACTATTTGAAATCTGTACATTTTGGCATACACTTGCCAAGCCTACAGATACTTTTTGAATCTTATCTGAATATGCCTTTGCGGCATCACTTGCACGTAGCATTAAGGCAACTTTCGATTCTAATGAAGCTTTGACAGGATTTTCTTTGATAGGATGAAGATTTTCATGTTTTTCTTCAACCAAAGAGATAGCTACAGATTTAGATTCAATGCCAAAGCCCCCACGCAAATCATCCACTAAGGCATTTAATGATTCTTCATTGGTTTCATTTGTGTATCCATATACAGATTGCACACCTTTATATAGACGAATTCCAATACCGGCACGAATCAATACATTTGTATCTTCTAATTTTCCATTCAACATGGATAAAGATTCAGTTGTACCTTCTTCTTCAAAGATTTCGGCAAAATCACAAGAAGAAGCCATACAACGTTCTAATAATTTTTCTAATTGTTCCTTCTTTAACATACTTATCCCTCAATGCAATCTACAAATCGTTTTGTGATTAATTGAGGACGAGTAATGATAGATCCAACGACTACACTGAAGCATCCAAGTTCTAATACACGGCGTGCTTTTTCTGGTGTATCAATATTTCCTTCGGCAATCATTGGCACATTTGATTGTTCTAAATATTTACGCATGATCTCAAAATCATTCGTTTCAACTTTATCGCCCTTACTTTCTTCTGTATATCCAACTAATGTTGTTCCTACAAAATCAAAACCTAATTGGGCAGCATGTAGACATTCTTCTAATGTAGAGCAGTCTGCCATTAATTTCTGTTCTGGATATTTAGCACGAATATCCGCATACAATTCATCTAAATTTCTTCCATCTGGACGAACACGACAAGTTGCATCTAAGGCAACGATTGCTGGATGTGCTCCCTCGATCAATTCATCAATTTCTTTCATTGTAGGTGTAATGAATACTGGGCAGTCTCCATATACACGTTTAATAATTCCAATAACTGGTAAATCCACTTCTTTTTGAATTTCATTAATATCTTCTACAGTATTAGCACGAATACCTTTAGCGCCTCCCCATTTAGCAGCTCTAGCCATACGTCCCATAATAAATGATGAATGTAAAGGTTCATCTGGAAGTGCCTGACAAGATACAATCAAGTGTCCTTTTACTGATTCAATGTTACTCATGATTTAAATCTCCTTTTTCTTATTTATATATAGGTAATTATACTACGTATATAGCCTTAAAAACACGATTTTAAAAAAAATTAAAAATTTTTAAAAAAAGTGCTTGCAATCATTTAAAAGTGATGGTATATTTAATGGGCACTGAGCGAGACACATGAGCTCAGTTGAAATAAATGCGCCCATAGCTCAACTGGATAGAGCGTTTGACTACGGATCAAAAGGTTGTGGGTTCGATTCCTGCTGGGCGCGCCATTTATTTTTTTTCTAAAAATATCGGGATGTAGCACAGCTTGGTAGTGCACTTGATTTGGGATCAAGGGGTCGCAGGTTCAAATCCTGTCATCCCGACCATTATTTTATTTAATTCGGCTGGGTAGCTTAGTTGGCTAGAGCATCCGGTTCATACCCGGAAGGTCGTGAGTTCGAGTCTCACTCCAGCCACCAACGAGTTTAACTTGGACCCTTAGCTCAGTTGGTCAGAGCATCCGGCTCATAACCGGCGGGTCGTAGGTTCGAGTCCTACAGGGTCCACCAATTATACATATGCAGAAGTACCCAAGTGGCTGAAGGGTCCGGTCTTGAAAACCGGTAGGTCGTGCGAGCGGCGCCTGGGTTCGAATCCCAGCTTCTGCGCCATCTTAATTAATTCACATCGCGGGATAGAGCAGTCTGGTAGCTCGTCGGGCTCATAACCCGGAGGTCGTTGGTTCAAATCCTTCTCCCGCAACCATGTGGTCTCATAGCTCAGTTGGTAGAGCAAAGGACTGAAAATCCTTGTGTCGTTGGTTCGATTCCGACTGAGACCACCATTTGTCAAAGATTGCACCTAGCATTTGCCAGGTGCTTTTTTTATGCCTTATTTAAAGCATATTCTTACATAACGGTTATATTCCTTATCTATATAAACCACTAAAACAAGTGTTTTTTTAAACAAAATTCGCAAAAAAATCGCAAAAAATTTTCAAAGCATATTAAAAACGGATAGTAAATTATCCGCTTTTTTTCATCGATTTCGACTGTTTTTATTTCCCTCTAAATCCATTGTTTTTCTAACCATTGTCTTATCTTCAGAACTTAGTCTATTTATTATCGCATCATAAACTGTTATGCTCTGTCCATTTTTTAAGTGAATCTGATTTCTTGTTGTTTCTTTCACAAATCGAGTCAGTGCAATATTTCTAGCTTCAGACTTATTCAGCTTCTTACTCATTGTCAACATACTATGGTTATGATCATTCACTTTAGTCTGTAAAACTGAATTCTGTTCTTTCACATCATTTAGTCTAATCTTCAATAACTTATTGTCATTCTTATACTGAACCAATTCATTCTTTGTACTATCTAGCTTGTTATTTAGTGTTTTGTTTTCATCTGTTAAACTATCTATTCTAGCGCTCAACAATTTGATACGTTTCAACAACGCCCCAATCATTGACTTCAATTCCTGAATAAACGTTTTAAGCTGATCAAACACATGATATTCAACTACGATCTTATTCTTATTCCATCTTGATTTTGGTGAATTCTCCATTTCCACTAATTGTGAAGATACATTTTCCAATCGTTCGTACGCATACGCAATATTTTTCTCGTCCACGGTGTCTTGTTTCAAAAAATCTTTTGCGATATTCATATTGTGCTGCATTTCTAATGTCTTATCCTTTGTATCCTGCCACTGGCTCAGTGGCATATTTACCGATGCATCTTTTAATGGTTCCTTAATACTTGTAGCACCATACATCAAATATAAATTGCTCTCATTCATAATGGTTTCCATACTTTTATACATCTTATTTCGCATCGCATTAAATAAAATCGGAACTTTATCTCTTTCATTGATTATAGACTGTTCCGGTTTATACCCCATGCGTACTAATGTTTCATCTAACCCTATGCCACAGCGCAATCCCCCACCATGCTTCTGAATATATTCCATATCCTCTGCACGTTCATAAATAGGTTTAAAATCGAGGTGCATATGGTAGAATCCCGATTCATCTAAATGTACAGTGGCACCTAATATATGGAAATACGGAAAATCCTCTTTAAATTTCACAAGAAATTCATTAAAAATATGAAGTGCTTGTTCTCTCGTTATCTTGCCATTTTCACGATCACTCTTATCGCCCAAACCTATGATTAAAGAACGAAACATCTTAATCTGCTCCATTTTATTCGTTTTTGGATTCCGCATCTGATCATGCAGATGCTGCGTATAATAATCATTTCCAATCAATGGATAATCCCGATTACGTGGCTTTGTCTTGATTTGTCCCGAATTGTATCGATCCCAAGCAGCTGCTTTTCGTTTCAATGTATACTCATTACGTTCTTTAATATATGGTTTCATCAATTCATTAATCTGTTCCTTATAGCTTTTTTCATAAGGCACAAGTTCAATTACTGTATCTTTATTTGTATCATGCGTATGCTCCAGTTTCGAGCGATACTCCAAGCCGTGATTATGTTCTTCACATCCTTCACCAGCCGTAATCGTAACCGACACTTCATTCATGCAAATCACCCGATTTTAATATTTTATACAATGTTGTACGACAAACATTATATTTTTTACACATCTGTTCAAAAGTCATTTCCTTCTTTTCTGCTCTAAGAACATCCACACCAGGAAGTTTTTTCTTAGGTCTTCCAGAAGTCGATGCTTTTTCTTCAATAATCACTTCCAAATTGCCATTATATGTATTTCGATAAGTACCATTAAAATGTTTAAAAAGTATTTTTATACATTCCTTTTGATGTTCAATATTCGTATCATTTAAATATAATTTAAATCGATTCATTTACGTATCCCCTTATTATTGTTCATTAATTATTTCCACACATTCTTTTGAGCAAGCCTTGCTTGCCATAATTACCAGCTTGATGGTAATGCCCTTCCCTATTGAACCCCACTACCGCACTAAAAGCGATAATGAAGTTCAATGACGGGCAACTGCGTTGAGCTTTTAGCGACATCATTCGAATTGAGAATCAATGATGTCGATCAGATCCTGCTCGGAATTATTGAAGAACTTAACGTAAGTCTTCAAACATTCCGTTTGTGTATGACCCAAGCGTTTTGCGACCAATGATACAGGTGCATTCGCATTACACAGAAGTGATGCATTGCTTCGTCTAAACCCATGAATCTTGATCATGCGAATTCCTGATCTTTCGCATGCGATTGCCATACGCTTCTTCACAACTTTCGCAAGAACAGGTCTGTCCACTCCAAACAGAAATGTATCTTTTGTGATGCAGTACAAGTCTTTGTACCAATCCAAATATTCCTGCATGATGCATTTCATTCGTTTGGGCATCGTTATCGTTCGAATACTGTTCCTTGTCTTTGGCGGAGTAACCAGATACGATCTTCCCTGCACATACCTAGCTACTGTCTTATTGAATCGAATTGTTCCCTTATCCATATCAATATCGTTCATTGTTAGTGCAACACATTCGCCAAATCGACATCCCATAAAATACAAAAGATTCACAATAACATAACAGACATATTCTCCATTTTCTTTGTTTCTTGGAAAACATTGGATAAACTGTTCAAATTCATCCGGAGTATAGAAATCGTCTTCATCAATGATCTTGTCCGGTCTTTTGTATTTGGGAATTCTTTTGACCGGATTGAACTGTACATATCCCATTTCAAGTCCATAGTTAAAAATCTTATTCAAATATGTCAGCATCTTATTTACATATTCTTCACTCAAACCTTTTTTAAATGCAGCATCCGTAATCTGTTTGATCTGTCCAGATGTTAGAGATTGAATCTTTTCATCATACAAAGATTCAAAGTATTTTGAAATATATGTATTACTTTGTTTTGTGCTTGATTTTAATTGATTTGCCTTAGCCAAATCATATACGTCAATAAACTCTTTCAATGTATAAGAATGACTTTCAAAAGTGTGTGTTTCTGCATTAAAAGATTCTTTATATTTCAATTCAAACTCACGCGCATCATTGATGGAATTAAAAGTCTTTCGAAAAGAATATCTATGATACTTTCCAGTTGAAGTGGGTACAGATCCACGAATTTCATACTTCTTATTTCCTAAACGTTTCACAGACATTGTCTACACCTCCACATGCCCGTCTCTTCGAAGCATGTCAAAGATCTTGATAAAGAACTGATTAGGAGCATATGCAGAATACTGTTTGTGAAGTTGATGCATTTCAATATGTGAATCCAGTCTATTGATATATTCATCCGCATATTCTTCCGATTCAATAAGCAATCGATCATACAGTTCATCATTCAGAATAACATTTCCATAAAGTCCAAAATGCTTCACTTCTAAAGAGAGTGTATTATCTTCTATATTATCTTCTATATTATTAGGACAACTCAGTTGGCTACCCTGGCTAACTGAGTTTGCCACCCCACCTAACTCTGTTGACTGGTAGCTAACTAAGTTTGCCACCTCTTTTGCGACATAAATACAATTTTTAATACCATGATTTACAAAGTCTTTCTTCTCTAACAAATTCTTTTGTATTAAACTTTTTAAAGCTTTATCTACACCAGCTTTAGTTGAATTTGTAAAATCTGCCAAATAACTACGACTGCCTGTAAATGCACCACAATGATCACGCGAAAATCCATAGATAATCGCATAAATACTCAATTCCAATCCTTTTAACCCCAATTCATTTATCATCCAATATTGAATAGAATAATAGGAATTGGGTTTAATCTTCTTATTATTTTCCATAAAAAAACTCCTTTTACCTCATTACGAAATAGACTTTCTGAATAAGCATTCAAAAAGCCTCCAAAAAAAGATAAAAAGGAGGCCACATTTTGCATAATGTGCTATAATATACGTGCTTAGGGGTATATTATATGCCTCCGGTTTAATTTGGTGCCAGCCAAATTAAGCCTTTTTTTCTACCTTAAAATCAAAAAAATCCTTCACGATCACAACCGGAACTTTTCCTTTTAAAAGTCGCCTTTCATCCAGCTCATACTCATCCTTCATAACCTGAATGAATTGGTATGCCTTGGATTTGCTGATGTTCGCATAGGCTGCCACATCCGTGGGTCCCCAATATAGTTTTTCCATTTTGAATTTCCCCTTTCTAGAAAGTTATTTACAAATACGACTTATAACTTTCATATTTATCATACCATTTAATCCGGAAATTGCAACTGTATAATACGTATTTTTCCGGATACCTTTTTTTATGTACTTTACCATGTTAATATATCTATAGATTTGGAGGGGTCCTATGTCTGTAAAATCCTATATAGATTCTTTATGTTCAGAAAAAAATTTAAACATGAAACAACTTGCTGAACAGGTAGGAATCAACTATAAAACATTGAATACTCTAGTAAATGAAGATGGTAGACTTATGAATCCTAAACAGTTGGCTTTATTTTCAAAATACACAGGCAAGTCAAAACAGGAAGTATTCTATGACAATTTAAAAGATGATGATTTATCAGATGCATGTACAAAAACTGCCCTTCTATATATCGGTAAGAAAACATGTGAAGGATGGATTGCCAATATAGATATTCGTCTTGATACAAAGATATCAAATACTCGTACTGCCAACTATGCGGGTATATTGCATAAAAAAAGATCCGGTAACGGATTAACTGTAGTGGAAGATTGGGATCAACTAAAAATTGACTTTTGGGAGTTCTACTATAAAGGTAAGTTAAAGGATGAAGAAGAATACGGCAGAGACACTATTGCCCGAACATTTGCGAATGAAAGAAAGTACATATCCAGTGTATTATTCTTTGGCCTTCAAAGACTTTGTAACACAAACCTAAATCCAGTCAACTATCATATCGTATTCAATCGAGATACTGAGTATTATCTAGTAAAAGACTATTTTCCAAAGAAGATGAACATGGGTTTTGAATGTATCTATGTTGATGAAAATGAGAGATAAACAGTCAAAAGAGTATCACCATAAACAAGTGATACTCTTTTATTGAGAAAACTTAATCCACACATAGAATCAATAATAATTGAATTAATGTGCATCAGGAAAATCATTTTTGAATTTGCCACCATAATGATTGTTCTTATAGTTTCTAATATATAGTAATAAAATCATTATCACTAAAACAATACCGCAGATGGCATACATTGTAGTTGAATTTAAATTATAGAATAAATAACAAATTACTGTCCCAACAATAATTAATAATCCTATGATCACTAAGAATGCATCCCCATATTTTTTCATTTAAAACGCCCTCTTTCTTATTATAAAATTATCGAATTTTAATAGTTGCACCACTATACCAATAACCTCCACCAGCTAAACAAGAATATGGATCATTTACAGAAGAGCGATAGTTAATGCTGTACGTTAAGCTAGAACCACTAATATTGTGCCATTGTGAATTAATAGAAACAGTCCATAATGTAGGAACATATGTAATCGCTGCATTTAAACTTACATTTGAAATTTTTCCATTATTGTATGTATACGCACCAGTTACAGTGACTTTAGCACTTGATACGCAACTACCACCTTGATTTTGAATGCGAATACTATATGACTTATTTACATTTATTCTCGATGCAGCGCGGTTTATATCAGATACAGCAGAAATTTCAGACTCATATAATGGTTCAATTGTTGAGTTATCCTCTAATAGAATAACTTCACCTTTGTCTGGAATAGGATACATAGTTCCTGCTTCACAAGCGCGTTGTTGAGAATGAACAGGTACATCAATTTCTTTGGCACTCAACATATTTGGGCGCAATAAACTCTGCTCCCTAGTTAATCCTTTAAACACTCATAGGGTTTTCAACCCTACAATTTTTGAAGCCGATTTTTAGTCGACCCTATCTAATTGCGGATTACCAAGAATATTTATTATATTTTATAATCAATTATTGCTTTTACGTTTTATATAAATAGCAAATAATGCAACGATTATCATTTGAATAATATATGTAATAATATTTATCTTACATAATAAATTTATAATTAGATCTTCAACAATGGTTGATACTGAAATAACCACAATTGGATTCTTATTATTTTTCAAAAGTTTAATACTCACTCCATATAAGCCTAACATAATCATAGAATATATAAAATCTATTTTGTAACTCATCAATGCCACAGAAATCGATGAGTTATTAACTAGAGGAATAACCAAGAAACAGAAAAATAAAGTTATATATTTGATCATAGACTTTACCTTCTAGAATGGGCAAACTTCATACCTTGTCCATTTTTCGCAAACATATCCTGCTGGTGCTTTGGCACATATTGCAACTTTCCCAACATAACAAACCATACTTGATATTATTACCCCAGAAAAACTCATCACAGCACTACAAGCCAATCCAATTACTGCTTCACAAGCCTTACTTCCTGGAATTGTTCCATGATATGTTTTCTTTGTGCATTGTAATGTATAACAATCGCTCGTCCTAGTAGAAGTATATACTTGAGCGGTATCATTCATGTAATCCTCAATTACAATATTATCTCCAGTATTAATGGTAACAAAAGCTCCACTTACTTCATATTTTTCATTAACGTCAAATATTAACGAACTGATGATATCGTTATTATTATCTTTTTGTATGTATGCAACAGAAAAATATGACTGATCTGTATTATTTCTAAAAACATTAATTCTTTCACTGTCCTTAACAAGATCAAAATGTTCCTTATAAATATCACTATTTTCCACACTATCCATTACTAACATTTGTTCTTCATCTGTATAACTTAATGCTTTTTCGAGAATCTGCTCATCCACTTCACCAATGGTACATCCTGTAGTACTTTCTTCCGCTTTTAAAGAAATCGAATGGTTTAATAACGTCATCAAACTTAAAGTAACTATACTTACAATTGATATGATTTTTTTCATAAAAATCCTCCTATTATTCAATAAATTTTTCCATTTCTTCTTGTGTTATATTCCCTAAAATATTTTTTTTAACTTCTCCATTAGAAACATAATATATTACGGGAACATATTTCTCTTTAAACTTTTTACTATAATCTTTTTTTTCATTTTTGGACATCTGAGATGTTTCTACTATATAAATCTTTAAATTTTTTTCTTTCGCGACACTCTTTACATTATCTAAAAATTCTGGACAATATGGACAATCATCTCTTTTAAAAATAGAATAAAACGTTTCATTTTTGTTTATCATTTCATCAATTTTATTATATTTAACTTCATTCCATTCAAATTTAGGAAGCTGTCCACATGCAGTAATTAATATAAAGCTTATACATACGCAAAATAATTTAAATCTTTGATTAAGAATATTCATATACTCTAATCCTTCTTTCTCATAAATATAGATTGAATCATATATTTAATCTTTAATTATACTTTCCTTTAGTTATTACATCCTATTATTTGATATCTAATACATATTAGATTCATTTAAATAAATTATACATACCCACCCCTCTTGTTCTAATCTTTACAATAAAGATAAATCACTATGACTAAATTTATACAGATATAAAAAGTTATAATAATACTTAATACATTTTTTAATTCATAATAACCATCAACCAAATGTGTAAATAGCAACATACTTACGCTTACTAAAATCATAGATATCCCAGAAAACTATGCAAAATTTTTTTTCATATTATCCATCATCTCTTTCCGTTATAATCAAAATACTCGTTCGAATTAAAATATACCTAAATACCATTTTCTATCTAGAACAATGTTCTTGAAGATAGATGAACTTTGGATTTCAATAAAGTTGAATTAAAATTTGTTCACATTATTATGATCATTATCCTCTAATATACCTGCTAAGATTAAAAATTATTGGTTCCTATGGGTATCAAACTCCTTATGTATTTTTTATAGATTATAAATCGAAATTCAATGCTATTACAGTTCAATAATAGATAATATTGTTCACTTCTCTATAGTTTTAATATACATCATCTTTTAAAAATATAAGTCTTATTAAAACTTATATTTTTTGATATCCTAAAAGGGTTGTATCAGCAATCCCTCCTTTTTTATTTGTTGTTCGAGCCCAATATTAGCTATAAACCGTTTTGGGGTATATACCGCACCTAAAATTCTTGGAGAGCAAATTCACTTAACCCCATCCAAATTTATTGTGCCCCATAAACAAGTGATACTCTTTTATTGAGAAAACTTAATTCACACATAGAATCAGTAATAATTGAATTAATGTGTATCAAAAAAATCATTTTTGAATTTGCCACCATAATGATTGTTCTTATAGTTTCTAATATATAGTAATAAAACCATTATCACTAAAACAATACCACAGATGGCATACATTGTAGTTGAATTTAAAATATAGAATAAATAACAGATTACTGTACCAACAATAATCATATAATCTATCCGCACTTTTTTTAATTTAAGACGCCCTCTTTCTTATTTTGTTCTTTTATAGATAACGCTATCTCTAATTCAAATATAATATAGATTTTAGAAATTTACAATCTTTATTTTTATAAAGATTGTTAAAATGAATAAACAATTATATTTATAAAAGTCTTTGCGTAAATACATACGAGTTGCTATAATGAATTTGGACGGAGGAACTTACATGAAATACATTCAATTTACTAAGAAGGAAAATGAGGTCATGGATATCTTATGGAAGCATGATGTTGCAATGTCTGCAAACGATATTAAATTAGCTTCCAAAGATTTGAGTATCAATACGATTCAGCAAACGCTACAAAAATTATTGGAGATAAAATATATCAAGGTTGCAGGAATTGGACAAAACAAGAAAGCAATCACAAGATTATATAGGCCAGTTATATCCGAAGCTCAATATGTGAATTCATTTATTGGCGAAGATACACGAGCAAAAATTTCAGCTTATTTTGTTGAACACACAGATGATTTAGAGATGATTGAACAATTAAAGAATTTGATTCTAGAAAAAGAGAAAGAGTTAAAATAATGCAATTTTCTGCATCATCTCTTTTCATTACTTTGTGCATCAGTTTTTTGTTGATTCTTCTGTTAGACATATTACTTTCATATAAAAAAAGTTATAAATTATTTCGGACAGATTTTATAACCGTGTTGATTATTGTTGTTGTAGTAAGAATGTTTGTGCCACTTGAATTCAAATTTACTAAAACCATTATAGTGCCCACAATCATGAATCCAATCATTGTACTGTTACAATACAAAATTTATGCAAATGTGCAAGTATATCAATTCTTATTATTGGTTTGGGCATTAGGAATTATATGGAATCTGATTAAATGGATTCGCGCAATTCAAATTACCAAAGACATGTACAAACGTATTGAAAATCATTCAGAACATTATCATATAAGAGATTTTATTGATAACTATCAAGAAGAAGATTATGCAGTATTAAGAACAAACTATGTTTCTTCCCCTATGGTTATTGGCTTTAACAAAACTATATTGATACCAGACGTATACCTTTCAGAAAAAAATTTAAAAAATGTATTACTTCACGAAACATGGCATATTAAAAATCATGATGTGTACATTAAACAAATCATTAATTTATTAGTTATCATGTATTGGTGGTTTATTCCAGTATATAGATTAAGAGACAAAATTGATTTGTTTTTGGAAATGCGTGTGGATAATCAAACAACGAATTCATTTTCTAAAGAGAAAGTAATGAAATACATGCATACGCTTATAGAAATCCAAAAAAACATTCAAAGTAAAAATGAATTCAAGGGGCAATCTACACATTTTATAATTCAAGATAATGCACATGTATTAGAATATCGTATAAATTATCTAATGGATGGAATGTATCGAAAAAAAACGAATAGAATTCTAATGATTATCGTATTTGCACTTCCATTACTTACAAACAGCATTATTTTGGAATCTGAATTTAATCCCCCAAACGGAAAGGATATGTATAATCAATCAGATATAGATAAGGGATATATCATTAAGCATAAAGACGGAACATATGAATTAGTATTAGGCAATACACATCTTGAAATATCAAATCCAAACGATAATTGTTTTAAAGATGTTCCGATTATAGAGGAGTGAATAATTTATGAAAAAAATAATGATTATGTTAGTATTGATCATATCAATGAATATAATAACACCTGTTTTAGCAAATGAAACTGAAGTCACTACAAATATTAATGTTACCATGCCATGCAAAGAGACACTTGTCTGGAAATTCAAAAATATAAATGGAAAATTGTATAAAAGATTATGGAATCAAACATTGAACAAATGGGTTGGAGACCATTGGATTCCTTGTTAGTAAATTTAAAATAGTTTTTCAATATCTTTTTATGGGTGGGAATTGACATAAGTTTACTGCTTATGTATATATTCAAATTGGTATCCCTCTCCGTCTTCATACAACGGAATCTTGGATGCCTTTTTATTTTTTAATCATATGCATTCAATTTATAACTTTCTTTGAAAGGTAAATCCATCAGATAATCACAATCCATTTCATACTAAATCAACTGCAAAATTTTATCAAAAAATTTCCAAAAAAAGATAAAAACAACAGAATTTTATGCATTTTCTTGAATTGTTGTACCTTTATATAAAGTAGAAATAACAATAAAGTCCATTATAAACAAAATTGCTTTTCGATTCCGACTGAGACCACCATTTGTCAGAGATTGCACCTAGCATTTGCCAGGTGCTTTTTTTATGCCTTGTTTAAAGCATATTCTTACATTATGGTTATATTCCATATCTATATAAGCCACTAAAGCAAGTGTTTTTCTGAACAAAATTCGCAAAAAAATCGCAAAAAATTTTCAAAGCATATTAAAAACGGATAGTAAATTATCCGCTTTTTTCATCTATTTCGACTGTTTTTATTTCCCTCTAAATCCACCTTTAAATCAGGTGATATGCTGAATGAAATATAATATGATTATTATGATAACCACGAGAATCCCTACGACCAATTTGTATTTAGCATAGTCTTTCAATCCTTTGTTCACATCATTTAATTTTCGATTATCTTCATTCAATTTATTAATCATCTTTCTTTGTTCTTCTGTCATATACCATACACCTCCTCTGTTCACTATCACAGCAACAATCAAAGCAACCTGATCACAATCTAATAAACGTGGTCTAGTAACATCTGTCATACGACTTGTTTATTAAAGCCATAACTTTCCAAGTTTTAATGTTCTTTTAATCACAATTAACATAATACAGATACCAATAAGTGCTAAGATTAACATCGGTGCAACACTGTAATCATAAAAACCAAAATAACAAATGCTAATCGAAATCAAGACCAATAACTTTATATATCCAAAGATTGCATTTTCATCATTAAATTGCCAAATATAAAATATTGATTTTTTATTATAAGCAACGTGTTTTTTACATAAATCGAAAAACAAACAATTAATTACGAATATTGTCGATATGAGAAACAAAAATTTAGTATGATCGTGACAACTGAATAAATCAATTGAAAGTATGATCAAATCCATTATTAAAAATAATATTGTATATCTATTTAGTCTTTTCGATAAATTTTCGTATCTCATCTTTAGAACATCCTCCTATAATCTGATTTAGTATTTCATTTTAAATGTGGATTCTTTTGCATATATTTGAATAACATGCATACACAGTAATAAGGAAGCAAAATAACTAATTACTATTTCCATATATTTTGTTCTTTTCAAGAATAACGTTATCTTCAACTACAAAATAACATTAATTGTTATTTTTAGCAATAGTTATTTTTATTTCTATTTGTTGCTATAATTAAAAATAAAAGTTAAAATATTTATGGGTGAAAACATATATGAAAAAATTATCAAAAAGAGAAAATCAAATTATGATTGCATTGTGGAATTCTTCTGTTCCATTGTCTGCTAGTGCTTTAAAGAAGAATTTAGATGAAGATGTTAGTATATATACAATTCAACAAGTCCTTCAGAAATTACTTAAAAAAGATTATATAAAAGTAGATAGAATCGTTCAACACGAAAAAGCTCTAATGCGAGAATATGTGCCTGTAATTTCTCAAGTTGAATATATTACAAGTTTTGTAAATCAAAAAACATCTTTTGAATTAGCTTCAAATTTCATAAAAGAAACCGACAATTTAGATGCCATTATCGAATTAGAAAAACTTATAAATATCAAATTAAAAGAAAAGGGAATAAAGTAAATGCAGTTGACCCTTTCATCGTTATTTATTACAATCGTTTTTACTGCCATTCTGATTCTTATTTTTAACACATTACTCACAAACAAAAAAAGTTATATGCTTTTTAGAACCGATTTTCTTTCCGTTCTAGCCATAATTATAATTTTACGTCTGTTATTTCCTATTGAATTTAAATTTACGCAATCAATAGCAGCTGCACCGATTATGAATCCATTTTATAATATAATGCATTATAAATTTCATTCATTTGAGATTTATAATCTACTTCTTTTTATATGGATTATAGGAATTATAATCAAATCCATTGAATATATCTTTTCAATATCTCAGTCAAACAAAAATTATAAACTGCTCATTTCTAATTCAGTCAAATTAGAAACTAACGATTTAGATGCAGGATTAGACGCTTTTCCTATTTTTAGCAGTAAATTTTTAAATATTCCTACTGTATTTACCACAAAAAAGAGTATATTTCTACCTACGACTTTATACACTAAAAGCGAACTGAATAATATTTTACGACATGAGATCAGTCATATTCAACATCATGACGGTTTAATAAAACATATTATAAATTTTGTTGTGATCCTATATTGGTGGAATCCATTTGTATATATATTTAGAAATCAAATCCATTTACTTTTAGAGATGTGTGCTGATTATAAAAGCACAAAAAATTTCAATGAGGAAGAAAACAATCAATACATTAGAGACTTAATAAGTATACAAAAAAAGACTACTATTTATAATCAAGTGAACAAATATAGTAATTCGAATATTATTGATGAAAGTATAAAAGTACTTGAATATAGGATAAACTATATGATAGAGAACAAATACAAGAAAAAAACCAACAAATTACTATTAGCCACATTGATTTTGTTTCCATTTCTGACAAACTCTATCATATTAGAACCTTCTTTCCCTGCTCCTGACGAACATGAGTTATTATCAGAAAAAGATTTAAAAAATGGATATATAACAGTTAATAAAGATGGTACTTATACATTTCATGTCGGTAAATTTAAAGGTATTATCAACAATCCAAAATCTAAAGAATTTAAAGATATTCCAATCATAGAAGGAGAATAATCTTTCATTATCGCAAAATCATTTAAAAACTTTTAAAACTCATTCAAAGTGCAAAACAAGTACCACATGTAAAGAGTGATACTTGTTTTTTTTATCCACTATAAACAGCTCACGTATATTTGTAAAAAAAAATTGATAATGAACTTTTACAGTTACTATTTGAACCACATTTACAAAATCATACTCATGAATCACCTTATTATTAACTATATTTTCAGTATGATAAAACTCAATAAGTGTTTCCTCTAACCTTATTCCAACCTTTCCTTTTGAACCAGTTTATTTCCTCTTACCTAAATCTTATTTATCATCTTTACTTTTTAAGTAATATCCGCCATTTCTATTCAAGCCACAATGTTCTACATAAATAATCAATTTTTTTATCCCTACTAACCGATGGTAAATTTGTTTGGATATTTCAGTCATTTTTATTATTGTGTTTATTCCAGAATTTAGTTTTAAAGTTTTCAACATTTCTAATTCCAAATCTTATTGGGTCAGTTATCGGGTCACTTATAGAGTCATTTGAAAGAGTTTCGAAATAGAAATTGTCTATAGACTTAAACTTAGGTTTAACATCAGATACATTAAATATTCCAATTGAACTAGTGATAGCGATTAGCATTGCATCCACTAAAAAGCATGCTATAATTCAAGTTGGCAAACGGATAACAAGCCTACACGAGTAAAAGGGTGGTTCGGACTAGACCATCTTTTTTTCAACAAAATAATTTTTCAATTCCGACTGAGATCACCATTTGTCAAAGATTGCACCTAACATTTGCCAGGTGCTTTTTTTATGCCTTATTTATGCATGTTCAGACTTGTACAAGACAATCAAAGTTATTGTATTTGTTCCAAATAGCTTATCGGGTCAGTTATTGGGTCATTTATAGAGTCATAATTTTTCAAAGCATATTAAAAACGGATAGTAAATTATCCAATGTCATTAAGTTAAGAAATGACGAACCATCCAGATACTATTGTCTGGATGGTATTTTTATTTGAAGGCACGAC